>QHZE01000736.1 GCA_003225335.1 Acidobacteriota bacterium | reverse complement strand
GGACGCCGAGGGCAGCCTGCAGGACGGGTACGTCTGAATGATATCAGGCGATCAGATGGCGAATGAGTCGCTCTCCTCTCTCACGTGCCCGTGGTTAGCAGAGACCGCCGGCAACTGCAGCACGGTCGCAACTTGACCGAGGCACAGCCGGGTTAGGAGTACGATTTGCCCGCTGGGGAACTCGAGCGCGTCGTGATGTGCGTGACGCTGATTGGGGTTCACCCGCCGAAATTGGGCCACCTTCGCCCCGATCTTCTGGCTTTGGTGAAAGAGGTGGAATTGCGGTTCACACTCCACGTCTTTCTCGAACGCGAGTTCCGTGCCAGGAAGCAAACAAACCGCAACGCCTGGCTCTCCGACAGCAGCGAAACCACGGGTGATCGACCCGTTGAACTGGGTCGACACCAACTTGTCGCCAACCTTTGCGGGTCGGGATGCGACAAAATCCAGACTGTAGTCACACATCGATGGTGCTCCTCTCCTGCGTACAGCCGGAACGCGCCGCATCTGGCGCGCACTAGCTTGCAACGCACCCGGAGAATCGGTGGGTTTGAGGCACTCCAGGGTTGGCGAGGACACTCAAGCCGACATTCCCCGGATTTCTGAGGTCTAGTTACGCTTCTTCCGCTCTCGTCGCAACACGATCGGCAGATCCAGTTCGCCTTATCGCCCTCATCGGTCTGCGCTGGTACGGCCATACTCGCCGGACGCATGTGCTCTGGAAACCCCAGCGGTGCAGCATCGAAGAGGTCCAGGTCATCTGGCACCGGAAGCGGCCGCAGATGTGGCACAGTTTCAGCATCCGAGCCCATGGTGGAGGTATCCGGCTGCGAAGCTCGACGGTCACCGATCGATCTCGCCGAACACGATGTCGAGTGAACCGATGATTGCCGAGACGTCGGCCAGCATGTGTCCGCGCGTAAGAAAATCCATCGCCTGCAAGTGCGCGAACGAGGGGGCGCGGATCTTACACTTGTACGGCCGGTTGGTGCCGTCGGCGATGAGGTAGACCCCGAACTCGCCCTTCGGCGCCTCGACCGCCGCATATACCTCTCCAGCCGGCACACGGAAGCCTTCGGTGTAGAGCTTAAAATGATGGATGAGCGCCTCCATGGAGCGCTTCATGACTTCGCGCCTGGGCGGCACGATCTTGTTGTCCGGGACGCTCACCGGGCCCTGCCCTTCGGGCAGCCGCAGCTTCTCCAGGCACTGCTTCATGATGCGAACCGATTGCCGCATCTCCTCCATGCGGATGCAATATCGGTCATAGCAGTCCCCGTTCTTACCGACGGGGATGTCGAAGTCGAACTCGCTGTAGCATTCGTAGGGCTGCGCCTTGCGCAGGTCCCAGGCTGCACCCGAGCCGCGAACCATCACCCCGGAAAAGCCCCAGTTCCACGCATCCTCAAGCTTGACCACCGCGATCCCGACGTTGCGCTGCTTGAAGATGCGATTGTCGGTGAGCAGGCCCTCGATGTCGTCGCAGACTTGCAGGAACGGATCGCAGAAATTCCAGATGTCGTCGAGGAGCTGCGGTGGCAGATCCTGATGCACACCGCCGGTCCGAAAGTAATTGGCGTGCATGCGGGCTCCGGAGGCGCGCTCGTAGAACACCATCAGCTTCTCGCGTTCCTCGAAGCCCCACAGCGGCGGGGTGAGCGCGCCGACGTCCATGGCCTGGGTGGTTACATTGAGAAGATGCGACAACAGCCGGCCGATCTCGCAATAGAGCACCCGGATGAGCTGAGCGCGCCTGGGCACGTGGATCCCCAGCAGCCTCTCCGTCGCCAGGCTGAACGCATGCTCCTGGTTCATCGGCGCCACATAGTCGAGCCGATCGAAATAGGGCAGAGCCTGCAGATAGGTCTTGTATTCGATCAGTTTCTCGGTTCCGCGGTGCAACAGGCCGATGTGCGGATCGACGCGCTCGACCACCTCGCCGTCGAGCTCGAGCACGAGGCGCAGTACGCCGTGCGCGGCAGGGTGCTGCGGCCCGAAATTGATGGTGAAATTGCGGAGCGTCGCCTCGTTCATCCCGGCTCTCTTAAGCCCGTTGGACCGGCAGTCGCGGTATTGCGACCGGCTCGACCGAGATCGTCACACCGGAATGGATACGCATTACTCCACCGGCAGCGCCGCTGGACTTTCCATCGCCGCGACGCACTTCTTCACCGCCTTCTGCAGCTTCTCAGCGGACCTCACCTCGATCTGGCGCACGCGCTCGCGGGAGATGCCGAATTCCTCGGCAAGCTCGTTGAGCGTGATCCGGTCCTCGGCGAGCCTGCGCGCCTCGAAGATGCGCCGCTCGCGATCGTTGAGCACGGAGACCGCCGAGGCGAGTGCCCTCCGGCGGTTATCGAACTCCTCGCTTGCGACCAGCGTCGTCTCCTGGTCGGCACACTCGTCGACTAGCCAGTCTTGCCACTCGCCGAAATCACCGTCCTCGCGAATCGGCGCGCTGAGCGAGGCGTCGCCGCGTAGCCGGCGATTCATGTAGATCACGTCCGTTTCGGTGACGCCGAGCCGCCGGGCGATAGTCTTCACCTGATCTGGCCGCATATCGCCCTCGTCGAGGATAGAAATCTTGTTTTTGGCCTTGCGCAGGTTGAAGAACAGCTTCTTCTGGTTGGCCGTGGTGCCCATCTTCACAAGCGACCAGGAGCGCAGGATGTATTCTTGGATCGAGGCCTTGATCCACCACACGGCGTAAGTGCTGAGCCGGAAGCCCTTCTCGGGTTCGAAGCGCTTGAGCGCTTGCATCAGGCCGACATTGCCCTCGGAGATCACCTCAGAGATCGGCAGGCCGTAGCCGCGATAACCCATGGTGATCTTGGCGACGAGGCGCAAGTGGCTGGTGACAAGTTTGTGCGCCGCCTCGCGGTCACCATGCCCGCGCCAGCGCTTCGCGAGCATGTATTCTTCCCGCCGTTCCAGCATCGGGAACCGCCGAATTTCCTCAAGATAACGGGTGAGGCCGGATTCGGCCGTCAAGCCTCTGTCAATTTAATTTCGAAACACTATTACCTCTCCAGGAGGCGAAACCATGTCAGCACGCGAAACGGCAGAGCTTCTACTGCAGGCGGGACGACTCGTGCAGGCCGAGGGCTATGACGGCAAACTCAGTCCCGCCCAATGGATGGCGCTCCGCTACTTCGCCCGCGCCAACCCGTTTTCCCGAACCCCATCGGCATTCGCGGAGTTTCAAGCGACCACTCGTGGCACCGCATCGCAAGCCATCAAGGCGCTCGAAGCAGGTGGGTACTTGGTCCGACAGCGATCCAAGGCGGATGGGCGAAGCATCAGTCTGCGACTGACGGACAAGGGTAAGGAAGCGCTTGCGCGCGATCCGTTCGAAGTTCTGGTGCGCGCCGTGGATACGCTCGACGCGAAACAGCGAACCGCGATGCACCACGCCCTGCACCAAGTGCTGACCACTCTAGCTGCGATTGGGACGCATCGGCGCTTCGGTGTCTGCCAGGACTGCTGCAACCTAACAAGCGCGAACCCCTCAGCCCCTGAATGCCTACTGCTCGGCGTTCCGATCCAGCCAGAGGACGCCGGCCTTCTCTGCGTCCATTTCCAGCCAACCAGCGAACATCGTGATGGCACCGTGAATGAGTGGACCACCGCGATCTGTCGGAAGGAATGTTAATTGACCTACGTCGTCAACGAGAGCTGCATTCGCTGCAAAACCATGGACTGCGTCGCCGTGTGCCCCGTGGACTGCTTCTACGAGGGCGAGAACATGCTCGTCATCCATCCCGACGAATGCAT
>QHZE01000735.1 GCA_003225335.1 Acidobacteriota bacterium | reverse complement strand
CAAAGCAGTAAAACCCGTTGACCGGAAGGTCGGTATCAATGCGCGGGAAGTCCGTTCCACCCGGCACCACGCCGCTGTCGAAGCGCGACATGGTCCCGCCATTGGCCTCGGTCAGGTCCAGCACCATCCGGTTGTTGCTCGTGGGCCCGACCTCGACGATCTGGTACCACCCGTAGCCGCTGAAAATCCGCTCCGGCGGCGAGATGGTCATCCACTTGACATCGACGACCGCGAACTCGCGCCGGATTGGCGTCGTCGCGTTGTGCAGCGGCAGAAGATTGAACGTCCCGCCGATCGGCCAATTACGCAGCAGGCACCGGCACGGCGGGAAGCACCCTTCGTCATACGCTGAGCTGTCGAGCTTGTACGGGGTGATGTCGGACGAGGGAACGGGCTGAGAACGGATATCAATAACAGTATCGAAGCAGACCATCCCGTTGACGGAGAACGTGATGTTAATATCCGGGAAAGAAGTCGCGCCACTCACCAGTCCGCTGTCAAAAAGCCGCGAATCCTCATCGCCAATCTGGAGCTTGAGTTGTATCTGCTGCTGAACCGCCACCTCTCCGCCGACGCGGTACGAGCCCGACCCGGTGATCCGCGTATCCGCGCCCCCGATGGTCGTGACCCAGTTCACATTCTCAATGCGATACCACGTGAACAGCGGGTCCTGATGGTCGAACGCCAGCGTGTATGTGCCCCGGACGTCCTCGGTGGCGAATATCGGGCACAGGCACGGCCCGAAGCAGCCCCGCGTGAACGAGGATCCGGCCTCCAGGCGGTACAGCGTCGCCGCGCCACCGTCCTGCGCGTACCCGAGCCACGCCGAAAAACCCGCAATGACCAGAACCAGCACCGACACCACAATAGGTCTTCGCGTCAGCATGGTCCACCTCCAGGTTCAATGAATGCGTCGGCACTCGCCGAGGTCGCCCAGGTTACCACGTAGCGCTATTCTTGCAAGACCGTACGCGGTGCAATTGCAAGTGGGAGTCGATTGATGCGCGGCCTTTAACTCTCTCGCAAGCTGTGGAGAGTCTTAATTCGTGCTAATTCGTGGAATTCGTGGCGCTCTTTACTGATTACTGGCCACGAATTCCACGAAAAGGATCACCTCACGCTAAGGGCCCGTCAGGAAATAAGGTGTGCATTTTTGTGGTGACATCGTCGAGGAGCGGCAACGCCGCAGATGCCCGCCCGCCGCCGCGCCCCTCCGGGCTGCGGCCCGCAGGCCCGCTGGCTGTGTTGCTCGCTCCTTACATACCGCAGCGGGTATGCTCGTCGCTCGCGCCTTGCCAGCGGGCCTGGGGGCCAGCAGCAAAATGTACACCTTATTTCCTGACGGGCCCTAAGCTAGCGCCGAAAAAATTTGACTTCCACTTCTAATTGCACCCGAGACTGTACGAGACGGCTTTTGAGTAAAGAAGACTTTAGCGCGAAGAGACCCGTTTCGCTCTTGTGGTACTCCTTGTTGCTGAAGTCACTTCTAGAGATATGTTTTGTCGACGAAGCACCACTTCCAGTCAGCGCCGGGAAAAGATTGCATGACGGGGTGAGTCGTCGCTTCGAAGTGTTTGGTGGCATGCTTGTTCGGAGACGAATCGCAGCATCCGACATGCCCGCAAACCAGGCACATCCTCAGCTCGACCCAGCGGTCTCCTGTTTTCAGGCACTCTTCGCAGCCCTTCGCGTTCGGTGCTATGTTTCGAACCTGGTCAAGATGAGTGCATCGTTTCGGCATTTCCTACTCCTATCAGATGAGAACCCCAGGGCTGAGTTTTCTCGGTGCGCACAAAGTTCACAATTCGGTCAATTTGCGCCAGGCCCGTGGCACGGGTGTCCCGCCCGTGGAAAGCGGGATCTGACCAGGGTCTGGATCATAGCCGGGACGGCCATGCCACGTCTCGCCTGTGAATGCCTCGGCGGTATGAGGTTTCCACGCCATCTCTCGAGCCCTGCATTCTGGGCGGCGACGCTTGCCAGGCTCCGCCCAATCGATATCTCCTTTTCCGCGGGGGCGACGGGTGAGCCGTTCCGCTCATCGTGCGGCGCGGAACCGGCTGCGGCTCACGATCCCTTTCGTTTCCCTGATGGCGAGAAGTTGGTTGGCCTCGATGTCCCGGAACGATTCCTTGATGCCGGACGGCCAGAGCACCTCGATCAAATCGGCTTTCGACGCGCCCCCCAGCCCGAAGTGCAGCCGAAGATCGTTTTGTGAGTAGTAACTGGAACCGCTCATGACTTCGTCGATCTGTGCGCGCTCGCCTGTTAGAACCCTGACGCGCGTCCCGATGGCGCTCCGGTTGGAGCGGGTGCCCGTGCACTTCACCATGAGCCAGTTGTTCCGGTTTCCTCCGTCGTTGCGAAGCAGCGAAGGCGGCCCGTCCAGATTATTGATGACAATGTCGATATCGCCGTCGTTGTCAAAATCCCCGAAAGCGCATCCTCTGCCGACCTGAGGCGGCAGCGCACTCACACCTGCTTTGGATGAAATGTCCTCAAAGCGTCCATTGCGAAGATTGCGGTACAGAATTTTGGGTTCCTTATAGGACACGTGGAGCTTGCCGTCGCCGATCTGCGCATATACGTGGCCGTTGGCAAGAAAGATGTCTTTCCAACCGTCGTTATCATAATCGAAGAAGCCGGCGCCGAACCCCACATATTTTCTGTTGACGCCAAGGCCCGCGGCGAGGCTGGAATCGTGGAACGTTCCATCGCCGTTGTTCCGGTAAAGCGTCGTGACCTGGTCCGAAAAGTTTGTCCGCACGATATCGAACCAGCCGTCCCCGTCGTAATCTCCAACCGCCACTCCCATTCCGGACAGGGCCGCGCCGCTTTCATCAAATGCGCATCCGGCCGGCACGGCCACCTCGCTGAACGTGCCGTCATGGTTGTTGCGGTACAGAAGGCTGGGGGCGGTATCGCACGCAACATAAATGTCGGGCCACCCGTCATTATCGAAATCCGCTGCGGCCGCCCCCATGCCATAGGACCCGGCTGGCCGCCAGTTCTGGCCTACGAACACGGGTGAAGAGGATCCGCGCGGCGTCGCAATCCCCGATTTTTCGGAAACGTCCTCAAACGTGCCGTCGCCGCGATTTCTGTACAGGAGATTCGTGCCGCCTGCAAACCCTTGAGGACCGCAAGGCACGGGTATGTTGCTGTAGCGGCAATAGGCGGACTCGCCCGGCCGCGGCGCTCGCTCCGGATCGAAGGCCACGTAATTGGCCACGAACAGGTCGAGGTGACCGTCCCGGTCGTAGTCGAGAAAGCAGCAACCCGCACCCCAGCGGTCCGCCGATCCTGCGACCCCGGCCCTTGCGGACACGTCGGTGAACGTCCCATCGCCATTGTTGTGATACAGGACGTTTCGCCCCCAATACGTAACGAACAGGTCGTCGAAGCCGTCGTTGTCGTAATCGCCGGCGCAGCACGCCTGTCCCCATCCGGAGTGGGTCAGGCCTGCCTTTCCTGTCACGTCGGTGAACGTGCCGTCCCGGTTGTTTCGAAA
>QHZE01000478.1 GCA_003225335.1 Acidobacteriota bacterium | reverse complement strand
AAAACGGAATGCTTGTGGCCTTCGGCGCGACCGCGAACCACTGCGCCTTCTACCTCATGAGTTCATCCACGGTGGAAGCCCACAAGGACGAGCTCAAGGACTATGACACCAGCAAGGGCACCATCCGCTTTCAAGCGGACAAGCCCCTGCCGGTTGCCCTTGTGCGGAAGCTGGTAAAGGCTCGGATCGCGGAGAACATGGATCGACTTAGCAAATCAAAATAGCGAGATTCTCTGGCGCGGCCCACACGAGTTGAGTGCGCACTTTTGTGAAACATTGAGATCTCGACCCAACGGCACGGAAGGCAGAACTGCGGCAGGTGGCCGGGGTCGAGCCTTCGGGTCCCCATCCATAGTAGTCGAGGAGCTGGCTGCTCCGGCCAAGCAAACGCCCTACATCACGTAGAAAGATTAAAGCGGCCTAACGCCAAGCATGAACCGCGCCCGGAAGCTGGAGTATCACCGCGCACGCGATCACTGACACGACACATTATCATTAAATCAGTTCTTTCAAAGGAGTCCCCGCGGTGTCATCGAACCCGTTGGCGATATAGACGGGCCGGGCGATCGGCGACATGTAGGTCTTGGTCCAGTCGATCCCCATCGCCTTGTAAACCGTCGCATAGAGATCTCCGATGGACACCGGCCTATCCGCCACATAGGCTCCATCTTTGTCGCTGGCACCGACGATGCAGCCCCCCCGAATGCCGCCGCCACCCACCACCAACGACCAGCAGTCAGGCCAATGATCCCGTCCCCCTTTGGGGTTGACCACAGGCGTTCGCCCAAATTCGCCCGTAACTAGAACCACCGTGCTCTCCAGCAATCCCCGTTGCTTGAGATCCTCCATCAATGCCGGGAGACTCTGGTCGAGGAGTGGCGCCAGCGTACGACGAAGACGGTCTTCGTTGTCGTTGTGCGTATCCCACTGGCCGTGTTTGTAACCGGCGGCAGTCACGAATCGGCAGCCGGACTCGACCAGGCGCCGGGCCAGGAGCACGCTCTGACCGACACGATGGCGGCCGTAGCGGTCTTTCGTTTGCTCTGACTCTTGAGACAGATCAAAGGCTTGCTTGACGCGAGGGTCGAGCAGCATCTTCAACGCTTGCTCTTCAAACGCATCCATCTTCGCAAACTCGGCCAGTTCTTCCCTCCGGCGGAACCAACGATCGACGATTTTCAGCATCGTGCGGCGATCATCGATCGCTTCCGCGGTAATCGATTTGGGCAGGCTCAGATCGGGCAGATGAAAATCCGGCCGGCTGGGATCCGGCAGGATCATCCCGTCATATTCGGACCCGATGAACGAAGCCTGGTAAGCCTCCTGGTAGTTGAAAAAATCACTTTCCGTGGGAGTGGGCACGACCACAAAGGGCGGCATATTATTGCGCAGACCCAATTCCTTGGAGACGATCGATCCAAAGCTCGGAAACTTCAAAGCAGGATTGGGACGATGACCCGTAAGGGTCTGAATCGTCCCCTGGGGGTGATTCCTTTCGTCGGTTTTCAAAGAACGAATGATCGACAGCTTATCCATGTGCCTGGCGAGGTTGGGAAAAATCTCGGAAATCTGCACTCCCGGGGCATTCGTTGAAATGGGTCTGAAACCGGTATTTCCCTTCACATCCCAACTGTCGAGATGGCTGATCCCACCCTCCAGCCAGACCAGGATGACCGCCTGAGCCTTGGCCCGGGGAGCGGCAGCGCCCTCCACGGCCGCCAGAGCTTGCGCGCTGCCAAAGCGCAGAAAATCACTGAGGCCGATACCCAGAAAACTGAGTGTGCCAGCTCGCAAGAAGTCGCGACGAGTGTGAGAAGCTCCCTGGCAATGATCGCAATCCGACCGTTTCATGGCGGTACCTCCTAGCTGGTCTCTGGCGCGAAACTAGCCCCGAAGGGGCGACTCAGGAAAGCCCAGGGCGCGAGCCCTGGGAACAAGCACAGCAAGAACAGAAGCCCTGAAGGGGCGATGCGGTTCGTGCCGGTATTAAAGAGGTGCCTTAGGACAAGCATTTATTGAAGTTTAGACCAAACGTCGCTGCACCGCCCTTGCAGGGCTTTCTGCAATCTGGCCCTGAAACCCAGGGCTTGCGCCCTGGGCTGTCCTGCTTGGACCCCTTCGGGGTCCTTGGTTTGGCGCCAGAATAGTACCTAATGGTTATGAGCGAACTCTCGTGAGTTGATGATCGCCCATACCAGCCCGGTTAGAGTCTCTTGCCGGCGCGACGGGCGCCGGGCAAGGAAATTCATCAGCTGGGACTTTTCCTCAGACGTTGGAAAACGTGTCAACGCCGCCAAATAGAATTCGTCCAGGATCTGCTCGTCCGGAGCGTCTTTCTTAAGCAGTCCGCTCAATCTCCCACTCTCGGATGAGATTTTATCGTTGTAGGCCGGTCCGGTCACCATGTGCAAAGCCTCCAGCAGGTTCGTCTGCGGCGGTCCCACCGGCAAAGCTCTTCGCGTGGAGCGCCCGAAATCGTCCATGAACTGCGACGGGCAAATATCCGCGATCGTTTGCATGGCGCGTGTCCCGAGGGGAGCGTCACCGCCGCCGACCTGAGGATGAAGCTTGAACTTCTCAGGGACACCGGTCACGCTCGTGATCGCATCCAGCAAAACAGCCGCCTCCAGCGGCCGCGGCAGGGCATGGGAGTAATCGATCTTGTCTTCCTTGTTGCTCTCATTGGGTGTTCCAGACAACTGATAGGTCCGCGACTGCACGATGGTTCGCATCAGGCGCTTCAAATCATACCCCCCGCCCTTGAAATCCTTCGCCAGAGCCTCCAGCAACTCCGGATGCGTTGGCGGATTGGTGCTCCGGAAATCATCCACTGGGTCAACAATGCCCCGCCCAAAGAAAAAGCTCCAGAGCCGGTTCACCGTGGCTTCTGCGAAGTAAGGATGAGAAGTCACCCACTTTGCCAGATGCATTCGCGGGTCCATCCATTCACTTTGAGGCAGCCTGGCGCCGTCCAGAAATGCCGGCACGACCTTTTCCTTCGTCCGCGGATTCATCACCATCATGTCCTTGGGTTGGTCGACGTGGCCGCCACCCAGCACATCGATAATCAGGGTGGAATCTCTCAGCTCTGTGTAGCCCGCAAAGAATGCGGCCAATCCCCAGTACTGGTTCTGGCTCCAGGCCTCGAATGGATGGCTGTGGCATTGAGCGCACTCGATGCGCCGCCCCATGAACAGCCGGATTAGTTCGGGCATGAGCACATCCGGCGTCGTCAGTTCGGCTATGTAGTAGAAATTCCGCGCCGGAGCGCTGTAACCCTGCGCCCCAATGCGCTCCCGCGCCATCTGGTCGTAAGGCTTGTTGGTCGCAATACTGTCGGTGATCCATTTTTGGTAGGCCCTGGCCCCTTTAATACTGTTCGAAGTTACATAGGTCGCGCGCAGCAGGTCACCGAACCGGAACCCCCAGTAGTCTGTGTACTCGGGGGAGTTCAGCAGAATCTCGATCAGCCGGTCGCGCTTGTTCGGATCCTTGTCGGCCATAAACTCGCGCACGCGTTGCGGCGGAGGCAATGTGCCCGTCAAATCCAGACACACTCGCCGCAGGAACTCCTGATCGGTTGACCGTTCCGAGGGTAGAATCTGGAATTTCCGCAGCTTGGCAAAGACATGTTCATCGATGTAATTGCGCGCTTCCACTTTCGGGTACTTCGCAATCGGCTTTTCAACGACTCCCACGTCGGCGCTCAGCGTGCGGCCCGGAGTCCGAATCAGGATATTCGTCTCGCCCGCCTTTCCCGCCTGGATCAGGCCCGTCTCACTGACCTCTGCCACCGCGGAGTCACTCGTGATGTAACGCACCTGCCCGGTGATGTCTTCCTGCTGTCCATTGGAAAGATAAGCGGTCACGATCAGCTGCTGCCGTCCCCTCGCCGGCAGGACAACGTCCTTCGGTGAGACTTCGACCCGCTCGACGGTCACTCCTTGCTTTTCCGCCTCCTCCCCGTACGGCGCTCCCGATCGAATCCAGGTGAGGATCGTATCGTAGTCCGCTGAGCCCACCTGAAATCGCAACCCGCCCCCATGCGGCACGCTGAACGTCGGCTTCAGCAGCAGCAGGCTCTTTTCCGGCTGCTTCAGGTCAACGCGGGAATACTTCGGATTGTCCTCGGTTGTCAGCACCCGGAACGTCCCTCCCTCCACGATCCACTTGTAATCCTCGCGCGGATAGAGGCCGTAGACTGAGAGCTTGAATCCCCCTCGTCCTTTCACCCCGCCATGACAGGTGGCGTCGTTGCAGCCCCGCCTGGTGAATATCCCTTCGATTGCGCGCGCAAAAGTGAACGGACGCGGCTTCTCTACACCATTTTCTTCTGCGGAGTGTGCCAGCAAGGCGGAAGAGGTGATGACCAAGAGACTGGGAAGAAGCGCGCGGGCAAATTTCACGATCATGTTATTTCTGCTCCAGGTATCATCCCTCAGTTACTGAGAGCACAGAGAAAGAAAATGACCAATGAAAAATGACCAATGGCAGTTCATTGTCCGGACCGCTGACTTCTATTTGTCCATTTGCCATTGGTCATTTGTCATTTGACCGAAAATCCTTGCCAGGCTGCAAAGGATTTTCGAGTTAGTAGTACGGAGAACCCTTGTCTTCTCAGTGAAATCTCCGTGTCTCCGCGGTAAAAAAGAGGCACGATCCTTTTTGCCCGATGCCCCCTGTAACTGAGGTTTTTACCTCCAAGTCATTTTCCTGGCTTCTCCCCTTCCCCTGGCGCTGAACCCTCAACGACCATCAGCGGAATCTCTCGAACCAGCAAGCTCGGACCCAGCTTTCCGTTGGTGATCAGCTGGCAGCGAAGCTGGACGGTCCTCGGCTCGGTCGTCAGCGGTGCTTCAGGCCTCGCCAGCAACACTATCGCGGTCTTCTGTTGCTTCGGGGCGATGGCGTCCGGGTTCTGAGTCACTTCCAGAGGCGCGCGCCCTTCATTGAATTGCACCGCCGGAAAGGGCTCCACGCCGTCCGGCAGACCAGTAAAGAAGAAGGACAGATCCCCGCTAAACCCTTCTTCATAGGAGGCTGTCAGGATCAGTTTCTTCGGCGCCCCTCGCACCAGGTTGAGGCGACTGATCTGGATTGGCTTGGGCGCATCCGGGTTACCGTCGGAACTGTCTCTGGCCGTCACCGAAATCTCGCCGACATGCGGAATCTGCGGCCGCACCAGAATTCTGTAACGATAGCTGGGGTTCCCATAGCGAGAGGTAATATCGCGAATCTGCAGGAAGTACTCTCCCTGGCGTTCGAAGCTATAAATGGCCTTGGGGCGCACAGCCTTGAGATACACCTGGGGATCGGCATTGTTGTTAAACATCGACAACCGGCGCTCCACATTAGAGAGGAGTTCGTGGTCCTGGCTGTCCACCACCCCAAGTCTTGGATTGAAGTAAGGAGGCTTGGCCTCCGGAGTCTCGACTTCAAAAGCCAGCTTCTGTCCGGGCTCGGCCTGGAATTTGAAGCTGTCCACATCCCCGGGATGTTCAATCGTCCCTTCGATGAGAGCAGGAACCGGGATGCTGGCGGCCTGGGAAGCACTTTCATTGGGTTCGTGTTCCACGAATGCCAAAGGAGGGCCGGGCGGCTCGATTTGTTTAGCTTCCGGTTTGACAGAATGGACGCCCGCAGTCTCGCTGGAGGGGGCCTCTTTGGCCGGGGCTCCTCCAGATATTTTCACCGAGCGCGATTCCAGCTTGCCTATCCAATTGTCGGTCAAACTCCGGCTGAGGCTCCTCTCGAACCATTCGGGGCTGCTCACCCCGTTTCGATCCGTCAATCCGCCAGGCTGGTCGCAGGAAACGACCCGCACCTGATAAGTACAATCCGGGCACCCTTGCCCGAACAGCCCGGAAACCTGTAGGAAGTACCGGCCGTCTTCAGAGAATTGGTACGTCCCCTCAGAATCCACATGCATGAGATCTGAAGAGCGCTCCTCTTCAAAAAGGAGCCGCGTCGGACGTTGCGGATCGAACCAGCTTCCACCAGGACGGTAGAGCGCCAGCTCCGGTGCGAATTTGCCTGCTGTCGCTTCGGGATCGAATTTTTGGCGCTCGACAGCTTCAAACCGAAGCCGCTGTCCCTTGCGGGCAAGAAAAGCATAGTAGTCGACTTCTCCCGGTTCTCCGATCCTCCCGCTGATAAAGCCGGGCAAGGCGGCCGGCTGGGACTCTTTTACCGTCTGGTGAGAACCGGCCGCTTCGACGGTGACGGGGGAATCCACGACGGGGAAAGCAATCGGATTCGAGATGCCGCGGCGAGAAACAAGCCGCAAAAGATGAACTCCCGCGCGCGTCGCGGGGTGGATCTCAAGCTCGACGAGCGCGCGATATAGCGGTCCGGACTTCTTCTGTTTCTCCGGAGGATTGGTTCCTTGTCTGACTGGGTCATTAATCTCTTCGACGCCCAGGACTCGACCCTTGAACCCACCCTGGTCAATCCATACGGCATAGACGCCCTCGAGCCGGCTACCCCGAGCTTCCACCTTGAGGGTACTACCTCGTTGCGCAGTCAACGGAGAAAGTGAAATCAGCAGGGGGCCGCTGTCCTCTTCCGGCTCGGCTTGTGCCAGGCTATCGCAAGGTGAGAGCGCGGCAACCAACAGCAGGGAAAGTAGCAAGTCACGCAGGTACACAAAACAGGAAAACCAGCGGTCGGCCCATTTACCCAATCGACTTTGTTGCCAGTAGCCCGCCACGATTTGTTCCTCACAAGCCTGGAATGTCTAGCCCATATTGTCGAATAGGAAGACCTCTTCGATCAAGGTCTCTCCTTCGTGCGGGTGCAATTTACGTAGAAGTGAGAGTCACTTCACGTTGCGTGAACTGCTCAGAAGCTGTGGAGAATTTAATTCGTGTTAGTTCGTGGAATTCGTGGCCAGCCTTTCTCCGTGGCTCTGTGTCTCAGAAGTTGAATTTCAGCGCAAACTGCCCCCTTCTCCCTCCGCTGGCTGAGGAAACTTTGCCGAAATTGAAAGAATCAGTGACGGTGGCGGCGGGACCCCCAAAGATATGCCTGTTGAAAGCGTTAAACATCTCGAAGCGGAATTCAAAGTTCATTTGCTCTCTGATGTAGGTCCGCTTCATGATCCCGAAGTCTTCGTTATAGCTCGGGAAAACCCTCACGTTGAGAAGACTTGGGGCATTCCCCAATGTGAAGGGCGCCGGGATCTGGAATGCCCCAATGTTGAGAAACAGGTCCTTGGCGGGATCGAAATTGCCGGTGTCGAGTTTTGGGTTCACCCCGGGAACCATGTTGGGAAGGTTGCGCGAATTGAACAGCGGCAAGGTATTGCTGACATCCACGCCGATCGGTGTTCCCGACTGGTAGCTCATGATTCCGTTGATCTGCCAGCCGCCCAGGATTTTGCCCGCCGCCCCTTTAACGTCGGCGACCGGCTTGCCAGGACCGATCGGTAATTCGTAGTTAAACGCGACCACCAGCCTGGATGGAGCATCAAACTGAGCCA
>QHZE01000477.1 GCA_003225335.1 Acidobacteriota bacterium | reverse complement strand
GAGGGCGAGGACCTACGCAAGGATTACTTCGGCCTGTACGATCCCTCCTCGCCCGGCCACATGGGTTACAATTGGCGCCAAACCGTGTGGTACGCGCCGGACAGAGCCGTCTACGGCGTGCACGGCGACTCGGGCTATCTGTTCTGCTTCGATCCTCGCCCCAACCGCGTTGACGTGCTCGAGCGCCTTACGTCGGAGCCTTCGAAGCGCAGCGGAATGCACGACCAGTTCAGCTACGGCTATCTCGGCTTCGCGCTCGGCCCCGACGGCCGCACCCTGCATTACCTGACCGGCGGCCCGATCTACCTCAACGGAAGGCGGGTGACGGGAAAGGGCGACACGGCGAAGGGTGAATCCAAGGGAGAGGAGAACCTGCATCTGATCACATACGACATTCCGACGAGGAAGTACACCGATCATGGACCCATCTTCTTCGAGAACGGACAGAGGCCTTCGTACGTGAATTCGATCGCGGTCGGAAAGGACGGCACCGTGTACGCCTTGTCGCGTGTCTTTGATAACGGCCGGAGTCGCACCGATCTCATCAGCATCTCCGGCCCGCTCGAGCAATACTGAACCCGAAAGGAGCCCCATATGTCGAAATCGCCCCGACGATCATTCATCGACAGCCTCGTGTTGGAGAAGCAACTGCGGCACGTGGTGAAGAGAATCGCCTGCCTGATGCTGTGCGGACTGGCTCTCGGAAGTTTCGGCTACGGGCAGATCATCACGAGCTCGATCGTCGGGCACGTCACCGACGCGTCGGGAGCCGTCGTGCCCGGTGCGACAATCGTGATAACCAACCAGGGGACGAGTATCGCGGTGCAAGCGGTGACGGACTCGGCGGGCACCTACGCCGTCACCAACCTGTACGCCGGCGTGTACGACGTTCAGGTGAAGAAGGAAGGCTTCGATGTCGTCCGAATCACCCGCGTCAACGTCCTTGCGTCGCAGATGGTCCGGCAAGACGTCGTGCTGAAGGTGGGCTCGATTCAGGAGGCGGTCACGGTGAGCGGTGAGGCTCCCCTGGTGCATACCGACAGTATGAACGTTGCCGGGGAAATCACCACCGAGCAGCTCAGCGACCTGCCGGTTGCGATTCAATCCGTCGACACGTTTCTGACGCTCGCGCCGGGCGGGCAAGGCGGCGGGAATCCTCAGATCGGCGGGAGCATGTATTGGGGCGGAACCAATTTCAACGTCAACGGGCTCGCCACGAACGACGCCACCAACGGCCGAGGGCTGCCCGGGTACGGCACCGGTCTCGTGGCGCTGCCGGCGATCGCCTCCATGCAGGAGGTCAAGATCGACGTCAACAGCATGAGCGCGGAGTATCGCATGGCGACGGCCGTATCGATGGTCACCAAGCAAGGAACGAACAGGTTGCATGGCACCGCCTACGAATACAACGAGAACGCCAAGCTGGCGGCAAACACGCTCACGCTGAACGCCGCCGGAAAGCCCAGAGCACCCTTCAACCGCAACCAGTTCGGGGCCAACCTGGGCGGGCCGATCTGGAAGAACAAGGCGTTCTTCTTCTTCAACTTCTCTGGATTCCGCCAGCGTCAGTACAGCACCGTGCAGCTCAATTTCCCGACTACGGCCATGCGCGGCGGGGACTTCTCGGCCCTTTGCTCGACGTTCAACGGCGGGATCTGTGCCGCCGGGGCCGGAACGCAGCTGTACAACCCGCTCACGGGCGCCGCGTTCCCGAACAACCAGATCCCCGACGGCCTGATCACGTCGCAGTCCAAGAAGCTGATCACGTACCTGCCCGCGCTCACGGCCGTCTCGCAGGGGCTGCCCAACGGAGCACCGAACTACGTCGGGCTGGTTTCGTCCGCGAGAGATTTCAACGACTACGACTTGCGGCTGGACTATCAGCTGTCGACCAAGGACGCGCTGACCGGCTATTACAACCACAACAGGGGATTCCCGTGGTTCCAGCCGCTCGGCAGCACGCCGCCCAATTACGGCAACGGCTCGGACTTCGGCTACAAGACGGTCGTGTACCACGTCGCCGAAACCCACAGCTTCAGCGCCAATTCCATCAATGACATTCGAATCGGGTGGCTGAATTTCCCGCAGAACCGCAGCGGACAAAATCTCGACTTCGACCCGAGATCGCTGTTCCCGCAGCAGGCCGAGAGCGCCCAGCGCGGTCTGCCGAACATGAGCTTCGTCGGCTACGGCTCCATCGGGGATTTCGGGTCTCGTCACCTGTCGAGCTACGCGCCGAGCTTGGAGCTCATGGAGAACTTCACGTGGGTGCGGGGCCGACACACGCTGAAGTTCGGCGTGGATGTGACGGGTTACGGCTGGTACCAGCAGAGCTCCTACGCGCAGCTGCCGAAGTTCACTTTCAATGGACAGTGGACGGGCAACAAAGGAAACCCGGGGCAACCGCAGTCGGTGGGAAACGCCTTCGCGGATTTCCTACTCGGCTATCCCGTGACCTCCTCGACGAGCTATCAAGGTCACGACGTCAAATTCTCCGACAAGGACTGGGAGCCGTACATCCAGGACACCTGGCAGGCGACGCCCAGGCTCACCGTCTATTTCGGGCTGCGCTACATGGACCAACGGCCGTGGAGAATGCGCGACAACTTGTGGGGAACGTGGGACCGTGCCACCAACAAGATCATCATCCCGCAGGACTCGGCCACGCCGACGTTCGGATTCGGCATGGCGCGCCCACTCTACGACGCGTTCCTGCCGTACATCACGACCACGCAGGCAGCGGGCATTCCCTTCCTGTTCATGAATCACGACACGAACAACTGGGGGCCGCGGCTGGGATTGGCATTCCGTCCGTTCGCCAACGGCAAGACCGTGCTGCGGGCCGGCTACGGCGCCTACTACGCGATGATACCCAGCGAGGCCATGCCCCTGGATCAAACCTTTGCGCCTCCCTGGGCGGGGGGCAACTCGGGGGACGTCAGCACGGCGTTGACATTCACGAGCGCGCTTCCGGGAACTCCGACCTCGCAGTTCCTGCCGGACATCACGTTCTCGAACCCGTTTCCGGCGTCGGCGGGCGGGCTCGGCGCCTCCCCCGCGCATCCGAGCATCTATCCCGTCGAGCTCACGTATGTCCTTCCGGTCACGCAGACCTGGAACGTGACGTTAGAGCACCAGCTCAGCGCGAGCGACATGGTGCGTGTTTCGTACCTGGGCAGCCAGTCGCACCACATGACCTGGCTCAACGGCGACATCAACGTCCCAACGACGCAGACGCGCAACGTGCCGATTCAGAGCCAGCGCCCCTGGCAGCCCTGGGGGCCCATCGCCGCCGATCGCAGCGGTGGAAAGCAGAACTTCAATCAGCTGCAGCTCGAGTTCGTCCGGCGCTTCGCAACAGGCCTGTCCGCTCAGGCAGAGTACGCCTGGACGAGCGCTCTCACGAACGATCCGTATCCCGTCGGGGGGCCGCAGATTCCCGCGTACCCGGATCTCGATTACGGGAACAACTACGCGATTCCCCGTCACAGGCTGGTGTTCAATTACATCTATTCCGTGCCGGTCGGCCGGGGCAGGCGCTGGCTGAGCAAGTCCAACAGCTTCGTAGACGGCGTTCTGGGAGGCTGGCAGGTGGCGGGTATCACGCGATACCAGACGGGAGTTCCGTTCACGGTCAATTTCCAGGTCCCGTCCACGTACATCGGCTGGTGGGGAGGACGGGCGGACCGAGTGCCGGACGTGGACCTCTATGCGAAGCAGTCCGGTCACGACATAACGAGCGGTGTTCAGTGGTTCAATACCTCCGCCTTCGCTCCTCCGCAACCGTGGCAGTGGGGCAACTCGCAGCCTTACTCGCTGTGGGGGCCTGGTCTGGCGAACTGGGACATCAGCGTGAAGAAGTACTTCCACATACCCATCCGGGGGATGGAAGCGCCGCGCCTGCTCGTGCGAGCCGACATGTTCGACGCATTCAACCACTTCAATCTCGGTAACCCGACGACCACCATCGCGGACACGCGGGACGGCGGTCCGGCGATTCCGTCGGCGGGCAAGATCTACGGGGGAAGCGGAAACCGTACCATTCTGGTCGGCCTCAGGTTCGATTTCTGAGCCGCGCGAGGCTCGACGTCTCGGCGGGTCTGGATCGCAGTCGTGTCGCCGTCGATCGACGGCGTGCTCACCCGGGCCGGCGGTTTCGTCTCTCCGCCGGCCTGGGCGATCCGCGAAGGATCGCCTTCACGCCGCGCTCGAGGCGAGTTCTGAGACCAGGAGGAGCGATGGAAGCTGCGGGGCGGACTGCGAACGGTAGATGGCTCGCACGCGGGTTGTTGTTTGCGACTGCGTTGCTTGTCGCTTCCATGCCGTCGACGGGCCAAGGCGGATGGAAGGCCGGTGCAGCCAAGGTCGACATCACCCCCGACGAGCCGATCTGGCTGGCCGGGTACGGCGGCCGCACGAAGGTCTCCGAGGAGGTCATTCAACACATATACGTCAAGGCGCTGGCGCTGCAGGACGAGACGGGCCGAACTTCAGTGATCGTGACCAGCGATCTGGTCGGGTTGAGCCCTTCGATGATCGAGAAGATCGTCGAGCGGGCGCAACAGGAATACAGACTGACGCGCGAGCGGTTGATCCTGAATTACTCGCACAACCATAGCGCGCCCGTGACGGCCGACGTGCTGCACATCTACTACGACCTAGACGCCCAACAGAAAGCCGCGGTCGATCGGTACACGCGCAAGCTGGTCGACCAGTACGTCGAGGTGATCGGCCGTGCCATACGAGAGCTGGCTCCGTCCACGCTCGCGTTCGAGCAGGGGCTGGCGGGCTTCGCGGTGAATCGCCGCCGCTCGCGCCCGGGGTGGCGACACGTTCCGGGGCCCGTGGACCCGGACGTACCCGTCTTGAGCGTACGCGGCGCCGACGGCAAGCTGCGCGCGATGCTGTTCGGATACGCCTGCCACAACACTGCGCTGGGACGATACCAGGTCAGCGGCGACTACGCCGGATATGCTCAGGAAGCGCTGGAGAAGGCATACCCGCCGGCGATCGCTCTTTTCCTCATGGGATGCGGCGGGGACCAGAATCCTCTTCCCCGCTACCAGGGGGACGATCCCGACCTGAGCCACTACTCGGTGGAGCTCGCCAGCATGTACGGACGCATCCTCGCCGGCGCCGTCGACTTGGTGTTGCATGGAAAGATGCGGCCCGTCAGCGGCCCGGTGAGCGCCGCATTCGATACGGTGGACATTCCTTTCCAGAAGGCGCCCACGCGGGCCGACTTGGAATCGGCGCTGAAGCAAGCGGGCAGCGCTGTGCAGCGCCGCGGGCTCGAATACCTCCTGCGAACGCTCGACCGCGAGGGCAGGCTGCCGACGCGTTACCCGTACCCCGTGCAGGTCTGGCGGTTCGGCGGGAGCCTGACACTGATCGGGCTGACCGGAGAGCCCGTGGTGGATTACTCGCTGCGCTTCAAGGTTCGGTACGGGTGGGAGAACACCTGGGTGGCCGGCTACAACAACGAGCTGCTCTCTTACATTCCCTCGCTGCGTGTACTGAAAGAGGGCGGCTACGAAGGGACGGAGGACATGACCGAATACGGTCTGCCGGCGCCGTACGGGCATGCGATCGAGGAGCTCATTGCCGAGAAGGTGGACGACCTCGTGAGGGAAACCCGCGGCAACGGCGAACACAGGTGATCATCGGCAAATCTTCTTCGAGGGATGACTCATGACGCAGTACGACGTCGCAGTTGTGGGCTCGGGAGCCGGCGGCGGCATCGCTGCCTGGGTACTGGTCAACCTCGGCCTCGACGTGATCCTGCTCGAAGCAGGGCGCATGCTCGATCCCGGGACCGATTTTCTGACCCACACCTGGCCCTGGGAGCTCCCCTTTCGCGGGCACGGCAAGCCCGGCGAGTACGAAGGCCTGTGGAAGATCAACGAGTACACGGCCCACCTGTACACCAACCCGCGAAGGGACACCCACCGTGACCGATGCCCTCACTTCAAATCTATGCGCTGTTTGCGTAATTCCGCTGCATCAATTAATTACTTTTGACTGAGCCCGGAAGTCGATGGGCGTGAATGATTCCTGATCAGAACGCCGGTGCTTAAGCCGAATAGCGGGATGGGTAAAATCAAAAATGGGAGCCAGTCATGAAGAAGGGGATTCTCATTCCGGGTTACGTTTGGTTGATATTGGCGGGAGCAACGCGCGTCTGTTTCGCTCAACCTCCAGCCATTTCGTCTGCCCGCGAGAAGGCGCGTCGAGAGTTAGGGCAGTTGTTTGTTGAATACAGCAAAGACTCTTTCGTCAAGCAGGCATCGGAAGGCGATACGATTGCGGTGCGGCTGTTCATCGCTTCTGGCATGGACCCGAACGCGCGCATCAAAGATGGAAACAGTGCTTTGATAGCTGCTGCCGGGAGCGGTCATGCCGAAACCGTGCAGGCCCTGCTCGCCGGGGGAGCTGACGTAAATGCCAAAAACATGCAGGGTGGAACGGCTTTGTTAAGCGCGGCAGGATCCGGCCACGCCGATGTCGTGAGTCTCCTGTTAAACAAAGGCGCTGATGTGAAGGCTAAAGGTCCTTCTGACTCGACAGCTTTGATGGCCGCTGCGTGGCAAGAGAACGCGAGCGCAGATATAGCGAAGGCTTTACTCGATAAAGGCGCTGATATAAACGCGAAGGATGGGGAGGGGAGGACTGCGCTGATGATTGCGGCGGCAAGAGGCAACGCAAGCATTGTGAAAACTCTGCTGGAGAGGGACGCTGACATAAACGCAAGAACAAATAATGAGACGACAGCGCTACTAGAGGCTGTAACAAATCAACACGCTACTGTAGTGAAAATCTTGTTGGCTGGCCGCGCTGACGTAACAGCGAAGGATAAAGACGGGAGAACCCCCTTAAACATCGCGGCAGCAAAGGGGGACGTTGATTCATTGAAAGCTTTATTAACCAGCGGCGCTGATGTAAATGCTGCCACGAGTCAAGGATGGACACCCCTACTGCTAGCAGCAGACGGCCAAGTTGAGATTGTGAGAGCTTTGTTGGAAAAAGGCGCGGACGTAAATGCAACCGCTAATGGATGGACAGCCCTGCTGACCGCGGCATCACGAGGCCACGCCGAGATTGTGAAAGCTTTGCTGGAAAAAGGCGCAGACTTGAATGCGAGAATCAGCGGCAATACAGCCTTGAGCTTTGCATCACGAAACCAGAGAGCCGACATCGTTCAAATGCTCGTCAACGCCGGAGCTAAACAATAAAGAGGAATTGCAAATCTCTTCAAACGCCGGGCATTGATGGCGCGTGGCGGCCGCTGCGGGCCCGGCTGCGGCCGGCACGCCCGCGGCGCTCATCAGGCGGCGCAACACGGCCACCGTCGGCGGAGAGGGTTTGAAGTTGCCGAATCGGTACCCCTCCGCGATCAATAAGGGCGCCCAGCCGAACTTATTTTTCTTATGCGTACCGGGTCCAGTTTCCCGGCGGTGGCAGATTCGCCGGAGAGATGTATCACGTGGCATACACCAAGCGGCCTTGCCAGAAGTGTCTTCGCTCCGGGCGTTCTACCAAACTGACACTCGCACTTCTTCCCTTCTTGTCTTCACGTATACCAGATCACCGTGCAGGTCGAGACTGGCAATCAGGTCTCCTAAGTCCGGAGCGGGCTTACTTAGGGCCACCAAGAGCCGCCCTAAAGTTTGGATGGGGACTCGGACCTTGACCTGTTCTCCGCGGTCGTAAGCGTCCATAAGAAGGTAATTTCCGCGCTTATAGACCAAGACATATTCACCGGCTTTCCGCACTTCCACTAGGTCACTGTCCGGCATCACGAGAAGCTGATTCAGGACCTCTTTAAGAGGTTCACGGTATTGAAGAAACTGTCGGAATTCCTCCTGTTTGGAAAGCGGCACCTCTATGAAATTTCCAGCCAACTGCGCCAGGGCGATCGGGATAGGTATCCAAAGCCGGGTATCCGGTGCTTTTACCTGGACAACAGCGACACCGGCATGCACGGCGTAAATCATGAACAACAAAAATACGGCGAGACAACCGAGGAGGATTTTCTTAAGCGCGAGCATTTGCAAGCCTCAATCAATCCAGAGTCGAACCCGGGTATTGTTGTCATTGACGGTCAAAATATCACCGACCTGTTTTTGCCGCATCGCTGCGACAGCCGCTTTGAGATTGAGCTCGTCCCCGGGTCTTTCCAACAACGCGTCGACAACTGCGACAGGAATCTTTAGGTCGACCTTGGGTTCTTGCTTCTCGGTGACCTTGACCAGCACGAATTCTCCTTCGCGCGAAATCCGCACCGTCTCATGCCTCT
>QHZE01000749.1 GCA_003225335.1 Acidobacteriota bacterium | reverse complement strand
TTCAAGGCGCAGTTGCAGCCAATGGCCGGCGGGCCTGGTCACGTTCCGCAATACCGTGGGCCGGGCGTCCGCGTCATTGATTACCACGTCCAGCAGGCCATCCCCGTCCAGGTCACCCACGGCCAGGCCCCGTCCCCGGATTGCAACGGCCAGACCGCTTCCCGGCGCCGCCGGCACGCGCCCGAAGCTTCCGTTTCTCAGGTTGCGGAACAACAAAACCTGCTGCGCGTAACTGGTTCCCCATCCCTGGGCATCGACGACCGGCAACACATGGCCGTAGACTACTATCAGATCCTACCAGCCATCGTTGTCAAAATCCAGGAAGCTCGTCCCCCAGCCCAGACACGGCAGCGTCGTTTCGCCGTGTCCGGCATGGA
Source organism: Acidobacteriota bacterium (assembly GCA_003225335.1). Lineage (GTDB taxonomy): Bacteria > Acidobacteriota > UBA6911 > UBA6911 > UBA6911 > Gp18-AA60. Next base: position 6,238 of record QHZE01000749.1, on the reverse strand, counting down.
ACGTAACGTCCCTGAACATTCCTTCGCCTTCGTTGTGGTACAGCGAGTTCGTCTCGTCTGAAAAGTTCGTGACGTAAAAGTCTACCAGGCCGTCATTGTCGTAATCCCCGGCGGCGACTCCCATGCTGGCCTGCTCGTGACCCTCCTCATTCAAGGCCACGCCTGATGCGTAACTGAAATCCTCGAACGTTCCATTTCCCCTGTTGAGATACAAGTAGTTGGGTGTGGAGTCATTGGTTACGATCAAATCCAACAAACCGTCGTTGTTCGCATCCACGAAGGCCGATGCCATTCCGTAGTAGCCTTGAGGATCATCGACTCCAGCTCTCCGGCTTACGTCCTCAAATGTTCCGTCCGGTTTTTGCCGGTAGAGAGTATCCCCCTCGCCCTTCAGGCCGCGCGGCCCGCAAAAAACGGGCACACCCCTGTATTGGCAAACGCCCTCATCCTTCGGGCCCGCCCGGCCCGTCATGTGCGGGTTCGGAGGCAGGTCATTCAGATTGAATTGGACATATCCGGGGACGAAGAGGTCCAGCAGGCCGTCGCCGTCGTAATCTCCCCATGTTGCCCCTGTGCTCCAACCCTTTCGAGCGACGCCCGCTTCCTCAGCGGCGTCGGTAAACGTTCCGTCTCCGTTATTGCGATACAGGCGCGAGACACCGTAGTTGCTGACATACATGTCCGGGTGTCCGTCATTGTTGTAGTCGCCTACAGCAACGCCGAAACCCCACCGCTCATTCGCTACTCCCGCCTTATCGGTCACATCTTCAAACCGCCAATTGCCCAGGTTGCGGTACAGCGCGGCCCGGGGAGGCTTTTCCTTCCCCTGCAAGGCCTCGAAGGAGGAGCCGTTGACAAGATACACGTCCGGTCTCCCGTCGCCGTCGTAATCAAAGATCGCGACACCGCCTGACGGAGCTTCGAGGATATAGTCCTTGGAAGCTGCGCCGGAACGGTGTTTGAAGCCGTTCAGCGCCGTCTTCCCTGTTATATCCTCGAAGACTGCGGGCGCCTTTGGATCCACGATGCCGGCAGTGCGACGCGAGGCGTAATTCGGCGCTGCCCTGGTCGGGGCGCCGCCCATCCCTTGTTGTGGCGATTCTCTTTCCTGACCGATGCTTCTGGGCCAGAACTCGTTCGCGAGGATAGTCACGATGGTGACCAGTAGTGAAATCTGAAGCGTCTTTGCCGGTCTCATCGCCTGGCTGTCTCGATTCCTAATAGGCATGCGGCCAGGTCAAGCATGTGGATTTATCCGGCACCTATATTTGCACAGTGGTTCCGGAATGTCACTCGACCCCGCATCACCACAGAGACACGGAGTTCAGGGAGATGCACCGAGAACCCCAGCATTCACCGCGAAGCCGCGAAGAGCGCTAAGAATTCGCGCTCCCTTTGCGCCTGGGCGCAATTAGAAATGGGAGTCAACCATGCAAAAAATGCCATCTCGCATATTCAGGCGAAGCAGGGCCTTGGAGTGCGCAAGCTTGCTTAGCTTGCTTGCGCCTTGACACGCAAAGTTTTCCTCGCGGGCGCTCCGCTCCAAACCAAGGCGGCAGCAAGCTGCCGCACTCCAAAAGGTGCCTCGAGCGTGCAGAACTTCGACTCCCCTTCTTCTAATTGCACGCTTCGCGCTTGCTTCGTGCCTTTGCGTCTTCGCGGTTCAAAAGAGGCTCGATATAATGTCCATTTCCAAAAAAAGAAAGGTTACAGTGAGCACGTGTAAACTCACGGTCGGTGTCTCGGCAGGGCAAAATGCCTCATTTTGCCTCGCTGGAGCAAAGAGGGAGTTTTCGGCTTCTGCGCACGAGCATTCCGCCGCAAAGCCCTGTCGCGTGGTCAAACCTCATAACCGGGATGAATCCCGGCGGGCACGGGATCTTCGATTTCATTCATCGCGACCCCAAGTCCTTGCTTCCCGATTTTTCTATTTCACGGATGGAACCCGCCAGGCACGCCCTGGCCCTGGGCGATTGGGTGGTCCCCCTTTCGCGTGGAGGGGCGACGCTTTTGAGGCAGGGCAAGGCTTTCTGGGAAATCCTGGACGAACACGGCATTCCCGCGACGATCATTCGCATGCCGGTAAACTTTCCGCCGGTCCAATCCAAGGCCCGAAGTCTCGCGGGCATGGGTACACCCGACATTTCGGGCACGTATGGCATTTTCTCCTTTTACACAAACGATCCTCGTCAGAGCGAAGGGAGCCGAAGCGGAGGTCAGGTCTACCAGGTAGAGGTGCGAGATTCGCGCTTTTCAGCGAAGCTGTTTGGGCCATATAACACGTTTCGGAAAGGCAAACCACAGGTGACCGCAGACTTTACCGTAACAATCGGGCCGGACGAGCCGTTTGCCAGGATTGCCGTCCAGGCTCGCGAGATTGTGCTTCGGGAAGGACAATGGAGCGACTGGGTACAGGTGGAATTTGTGCTGGTTCCCGCGCTGCAAAGCATTCGCGGAATTTGCAAATTCTACCTGAAGAAGGTTTACCCGTACCTTCAGCTCTACGTCACCCCTATCAACATAGATCCTTCTCAACCCGCCTGGCCCCTCTCCACTCCCGGAAGCTATTCCCGCGAGCTGTGGAAGAAGCTGGGCTTCTTCTATACTCAGGGGATTGCAGAGGACACCAAGGCGCTCTCCAACGGTGTTCTTGATGAGACGGAGTATCTGGAGCAGGCTCGCATGGTCCTGGCCGAACAACTCAGAATCTTCGATCTCGAGCTGGCGCGCTTTGATTCGGGTCTCTTTTTCTTCTATTTTTCCTGCCTCGACCAGAACTCGCACATGTTCTGGCGCGCCCTAAATCAGCAACCGCACGGCGGCGAGCCGGAGATGGCGCCGGAATATTCCGGCAGGTTGATGAAGTTCTTTGAAGAGATGGACCGAGTGCTGGGTAAGGCTATGGTGAAGCTGGATGCAAACAGCACGCTGCTCGTCCTGTCCGACCACGGCTTCGCCCCGTACGACCGCTCGTTTAACCTGAACACCTGGCTCTTCGAAAACGGATACATCGTTTTTAAAGACGGAGTGAACGCCCGGACAACCGACCTGTTCAGCGGCGTGGACTGGTCGCACACTCGCGCTTACGGTCTGGGTCTCAATAGCCTGTATTTAAATCTGCGGGGCCGGGAGAGCGGCGGCATCGTACAACCTGGCGCTGAGGCGAATGCCGTGCTGAAAGAAATTGCTCAAGAGCTGCTCGCAATTCGCGACCCGGACACGGGCGTTGCTCCCATCACGCGTTCTGGGCCGTTTCTCCCCGGCGGTGATCGAAGAAAACACCGAGCCCTGGAGCGGCGACCATTGCATCGACCATACTCTTGTCCCCGGCGTATTATTTTGTGACAAGAAGACTGTCATGGAGGGTCCTGCGCTCACGGATGTGGCTCCCACTATTCTGGCAGAGTTCGGAATCGAGAAGCCGAAAAACATGATCGGCCAATCGGTGTTTGAACACAGATAAACACAGATGAACACAGCGCGGCAGAGCCGCAACCAAAAACTCGGCGATTCTTCGCGTCTTCGCGCCTTCGTGGTAAAGCCTGCCCCCAAATCCACCACGAAGACACGAAGACGCGGAGAATCACGAAGATGGTTTTCCATTCGCTCCTGCCTCTTGCTCCTCCTCGTTGTGTGTGGCTGTCAGACCTCGAAGAAGGAGAACCCTCAAAAAGCGACAACGCCTTCGAGAGCTCACTCCGGCCCCGGCCAGGCTCTTTCGGAAGTGTGGCGTCACCTGAACGTGGTCCTGGTAACGATCGATACTCTCCGCGCCGATCGATTGAGTTGCTCCGGATATCACGAGAAATTGACGCCAAACCTCGACCGGCTCGCCGCAAGGGGTGTCCTGTTCGAGAACGCCGTGGCGCAAGCGCCCTCGACCCCGCCTTCCCACGCCAGCATGTTCACGGGGACCTACCCGACAGTGCATCAGGTGCGCAACGCAGGAGGGTTTGCTCTGGATAAGTCGCACGAAACTCTTGCTGAAATTTTGGAAGAGAAGGGGTGGCAAACGGCGGCCTTTGTAGGCTCATCCGTGTTGGACAGAGTCTATGGTCTCAACCGAGGCTTCCAGGTTTATGACGACAGGATGCCCAAGTCTGCGGCCGGCGAAGAACCTTCCCGCCGCGCGGGCCCGGTGGTAGACCGCGCCATCCAATGGCTTCAAAACCAATCAGGACAAAAACCCTTCTTTCTGTGGGTTCACGTCTACGATCCTCACGCTCCTCATGATCCGCCTCAGCCGTTCAAGAGGAAGTACAAGAAGAGCCCGTATGACGGCGAAGTCGCTTACACAGATCGGGAACTCGGCAGACTGTTCGACGCCCTCGATAAAAAGTCGCCTCCGGAAAGGACTCTGACAGCCGTGCTGGGAGACCATGGCGAAAGCCTTTCGGAGCATGGGGAGTATTACCACGGCGTGTTCCTCTACGATTCCACGCTGCATATCCCCTGGATCATGGCAGGCCCAGGCATTCCCGCTGGACAGCACGTCCTCGTGCCCGTTCTTGAAGGACAACCTGGGGATACGACGTACTCCTACGCAGAGGCACTCTACCCGAAACTCAACATGGGATGGGCCGAGTTGCGCGCGGTGCGGACGAGCCGCTGGAAATACGTCCGCGCGCCTCGCCCCGAGCTCTACGATCTGGAAAGGGACCCGGGGGAGAAGGTAAACGTCATCGACCAGCATCCGGCCGAAGCGCAAATGCTGCGGAAAGAATTGGAACGGATCGCGTCTCTCGGCCCGGACGCTCCAGAGAAGGTTCAAACAAAAACGATCAGCGCGGCGACGGAAAGGAGGTTGGAGTCCCTGGGATATGTCTCGGCCGGCGGGCCAAAGTACGTCAGCCTGACCGGACAAGGAATTGACCCCAAGGACCGGGTTCATATTCTGAAGCTCATGGAAGAATCCGGGTCAACTGAAAACAAACGGACGCCCGAGCAGCGTGTCCGGCTGCTGGAGAAGGCTCGTAAAGAGGATCCCACGAATCCTGTGATTTACTACCTGCTGGGACAGGTTTACGAGAAGAGCCAACAACCGGACAGGGCCCTGGAGATTTACAGGACGGCACTTCGGCAAAAAGTCACGGCGACCAGCAAGATCTACGCCCGGATGGGTGTCATTTACGGAGAGCAGGGGAGATTGGATGAAGCGATCTCGGCGTTTCAAAAGGCGCTCGAAATGGATCCAACCGATCTCGAGTCGCACGACAAGCTGGCTCTTGCCTATCTGCTGAAGGGCCGGATCGCCGAGGCCGAGCGCATCTTGAAATACCTGCTCGCTGTCGATGATGAAAATTCCCAGGCTCACAATAACATGGGATGGATCGCGTTGAAGAAAAAGGACACGCGGGAGGCGCGCAGACATTTTGAGCGCGCGCTGCAGTTGGATCCGGACCTGCTGGAAGCCTATCTGAATCTCGGTCTTATTTACAAAGAGGCCGGCGACTATGCCCGCGCGCGTGCCAATCTTGAAAAATACCTGGCGCGGGCCTCGGCGTCAGGCAACGTAGAGACGATCGAGAAAGTAAAGAGAGAATTGGCTGAGGTCATCCAACTGCAGGAACCAAAACGGTAAAAAAAGAATTGGCGGAGGTCATCCACTGCAGGAAGCAAGATGCGGAATTCAGAATTCAGAATCCAGAATTCAGAATAAAGTCAAGCAAACGCTTCTGGCTTCTGAATTCTGGATTCCTTTTTCCCTTACCAGTCTATTCGCAGAGAGAGCTGGATCGTGCGAGGATTGTTTGCCTGGCGCGACAAGTCCTGCAAGCCGGTCGTGCCATTCGGCGGCAGATCGTTCGGGTGATTGAAGAAGTTGAAGAAATCGGCCGAGAATCGAACTTCTGACCGCTCTCTGATCTTGAAGTTCTTGTAAAGCGCCAGGTCCACGTTCCAGGCGCCCGGACCGAGAATGTAGGCCCTCTGGCTATAGTTGACAAGCTCCCCGATGGGAGTATTCCGAATCGTCCCGTTCGCCAGCTGCAGAGGGATCAGGCCGTTGAAATTCGGCCCGAGCGGATGGAGGACTCTCTGGGACCTGTCAACCGGCACCAGCGCCTCAAGGTTACCTCCCGTGACGTTGGTTGCCAGCGTGGGATCGAAATAACCTCTGAACCAGAGCCGCTGCCGTCGTCCGTTAAAGGTCAACTCCACACGCTGATCGGGATCCAGCCTGGGATCGCCGAACTCGTAGAGGCTGGAACCGGGGGTGAACCACAGACCACTGCGCCAA
>QHZE01000476.1:3056-17364 GCA_003225335.1 Acidobacteriota bacterium | reverse complement strand
ATGTGTTCTTCATTGTTGGGGCACAGAAAATCGGAGCGGGCGGTATTCCAGTAGCCGACATGGTGCAGCAGGCGGCCCGGCAGCACGGCCCCGTCAGCGTCCACAAGACGCGGATGATAAGCGACGATCCAGCAGTCAAAGGGAATCTCAAGGAACAACTCGGGAGCCTGGGCCACGGCCGTGTGATCGGAACGGGCCGGCAGATTGATTGGGCCCGCACGCACGGTCAATACCTGCCCAGCCGCATCATCGAGAACCTCAACCCTGGCGTCCGCGGCCATCTTGTGAATCCCGTGATGCTCGTGCTGCCCGGGGACCGAAGAGGCATTCGAAAGCAGGACAAGGAGTGCCGAAAGAGACAGGCTTGTTCGTCTCATCACCGCCCCTGCTGGAAAAGGCCTCTTGGTCATGATTTCTGATAGTGGAATCATACACGACAAGAATATCGAAGGATTCCGTGGAATCCCAGAGGCATTCTTGGGTTCGCAAATCCGTCTTTGGCCACAGAGCCACGGAGACAGCTTCCGTCCAAGCCCTGACCCTTGTTTGGAGTTCAGGCTTCAGCCTGCTCGGATGCCGTGCAGCCTGAAGCCTGAACTCCAAGCAAAGAACATTGAGAAAATCGTGGCTCCGTGGCTAAATCGAGGTGGGCAGGAGTCCGGTTATTCGATCTGGTAGACGCTCTGCTGAATGGCCTTGACGGCGTCGCGCCGCACGGCTCCCTTGACTCCCAAGGTTTGAGGATCGCGCCAGAAGTCAAAAGTCGCGACCTGGTGCACGCAGGCAATCGTGCAGTAGTCCGCGCAGGCCTTTTTGGTGAGATACTCCCTGCGCATGTCGTCGAACGTGTACTTCTCCAGCGGAATCCCGGGGTAACCCCGCTGCTGCGAGCAGTAGTGGACCAGACCGTCCTCGCAGATGTACAGATAGCGCGCTCCCGCCCTGCAGCGCCAGTTGTTGGGCTTTCCGTCGACAAGGTTGTCTTGAAAGTAGTTCACCCGGGTGTGCCCTTTCTTCCCCAGGTGCTTCATCTCCAGGTAGACCTCGCGCTCTTTCCCTTGAAGCGGCTTCATCGTCCCCAGACCATCGTGGATGATACCCAGGGAGCTGGCGAAACCCAGTTCCACCGCCCGATACCCTATGGTCAGGGCGTCTTGAGGATTCTTGATGCCACCGCCGACCACGGAATTGATATTGACCTTGAAGTCCGCCAACTCGGAGAGCCATAGCAGCTTCTTATCCAGAACTTTGAGGCTCTTCTTGGAAACCTCGTCCGGATTTACGTTGTCGATGCTGATCTGCATGTACTCCAGGCCCGCTTGGTTCAACGCCAGGATCTTCTCGCGCGTCAGCAGATAGCAATTGGAAATAATGGCGGCGATCATTCCACGCTTCCGTATATGGGCGATGATCCTTTCGATTTCCGGGTGGAGCAGGGGCTCCCCGCCGCTGATGATAATGGCGCTCGTGCCGAGGCCGGCAAGCTTGTCCAAGCGCCGGAACATCACGTCCGTAGGCACCGGAGCGGAAAAATCGTCATACTCGTTGCAGTAGACGCAGGAGAGGTTGCAGCGCCGTATGGGAATGACGTGGGCCAGGATCGGATGCTTTGTCGACAGGAGTCCCTTGACTACGAAACTGAACTCTCTGTAGTAGGACCTGAGCCTGGTCGAAGTCTTCATAGAGAGTTATCAGATGTCCGCATTCTCAATGGCATCGACAACAAAAACGACAACTGACAAACTCATTCGGGACGGCCCGTTATATTAGCACAACTCCCTCGATTAGACATTTTTTTTGTCTTTTATGTATCCCGACAGTCTCAACCGGCCTTGGGAACATCTGCTTTCACCACAAAGACGCGCAAAGAATTTGTGTGAAAGGCCAAACTTTTTTTACGAAAACGAAATCCTCGTAGTGATTCTTCGTGTCTTTGCGCCTTAGCGGTGAATGCGGCGTCAGAGATTGTAGAACTTGAGGTCGGTTTTGCTACGGTGCTTGGTAACGAACACGATCTGGCCCGTGTGATAGCCGAAGTGCTCCACCACGTGGAAGACGGCCTGGAGTCCCGTGCGCTGAAATCCCTGGATGACCCGGTCCTTCAAGAGCTCCTCTGGATTGAGCGAACGCAGCACCGCCGCCGCTTCCGAAACGGTTCTCTCGAGTCTCGTAAGCGCCTCATCCTTCGTCACGGATCCGCGGTCCGAAAACTCTTTGGGACGTTCCCGCACGTCGGGCGCTCCCCCCATGCCCGAAATAATCCACTGGCGCACATTTCCCGCCAGATGAAGCACGAGATTCCCCACGCTGTTTTCCACTTCGGCCTCTCTCCACCAGACGTCTTTTTCCTGGAGCAGTTCGACGCAACTCCGAATCTTCGGCATCAAGTCCTGTTCGAGGTGCACTGCCGCGTGGTCCAGGAACGCGCGTCCTATCCTTTCGCCGTTGCTTTCCATCAGCCTTCTCCGTTTTTACCACCAAGACGCGAGGACGCAAGGAATCGCGAAGTTTTGGTTGCGACGGAAATCTTCGTCTTCGCGTCTTCGTGACTTCGTGGTGGATTGGAAGAACGATCTGGTATCAACTATTCTTCTTTGAGAAGAGGTTTCAGGACTCGCCAGACGTTGTCGGCCACAATGTCATACCCCTGAGCCGTGGGGTGAACGCCGTCGGGCTGATTGAGTACGGGATCGCCCGCCACGCCTTGCAGCAAAAAAGGAATCAAAGGAATGCGATACTTCTTCGCCAGTTCGGGGAACACGTCCCGGAACGCGCGCGCGTACTCCGGGCCGTAATTCGGAGGAATCATCATCCCTGCGAGCACCACTCTTGTGCCGTCGCGTTGAAGCTCGGTGATAATGGTCTCGAGGTTCTTCCTCGTGCTTTCGATCGGCAGCCCGCGCAACCCGTCGTTGGCGCCCAGGGCCAGAATGACGAACTCCGGTCGAAGCGCCCGTACCGATGCCAGCCGGCTGAGCCCCTGCGCGGAGGTATCCCCGCTCACTCCGGCATTTACCACACGGTATTTATTGCTGCCCGCATCCAGCCTCCTCTGTAACTTGCTGGGATAGTTATCCGCCGGATCCACCCCGAGCCCGGCTGTCAGGCTATCGCCCAGCGCCGCGATGACGCGTCTGCCGTCCTCCGACGGCACGCCCGCATCTTTAGCACTGGACGATGCAGGCCGCTCGCTCCCTTGCGTCTCCGATGCCCTCTTCGACGAGCCGCAGCCCGAAGAAAGAACCGCCAATACGACGAAGGCGAATAATGGAAATCGAATCAAGTAAAATCGCATCATGGTCCAAAGGATACCCGTTCGAGTGACGAATGACGAGTGACGAATGAATAGGTTTGGAGTCCAGCCTTCAGGCTGCCCTGACTCCGGGCAGGCTAAAGCCTGAACTCCAAACATAAGGAATGAAATAAATTGCTCTGGTGGAGATATAATTCGTCAATCGTCATTCGTAAATCGTCAATCGTAATTCTTTGGTGTCCTGACATGTTGATGGTTAAATTAGGGGGTCTTCGGGCGGGAGAAAGGCATTGATCATCGAGGTTCACAACCTGACCAAGACCCTGACTTCTGGATCCCATCGCGTCGAGATTCTGCGAGGCATCGACCTTACGGTGCAGAAACGTGAAGTCATCGCAATCGAAGGTCCGTCCGGAAGTGGAAAAAGCACGCTGCTCGCCTTGCTGGCCGGATTCGATTCCCCCACCACCGGGTCCATTCGTCTGGAGGGGGAAGAAATCACTGACATGGATGAGGACGAGCTCGCGCTCTTGAGGGGGCGTAAGCTGGGATTTGTGTTCCAGTCGTACAACCTGATTCCGACTCTGACCGCGGAAGAAAATGTCATGCTCCCCATTGAGCTGCGCGGCGATTCCTCACCAGCGCTGGAGCGGGCGCGAGAGCTTCTGAACGCTGTCGGCCTCCGGGAGCGTTTCTCGCACTACCCCGCCCAGCTCTCCGGCGGTGAGCAGCAGCGCGTGGCGCTGGCCCGCGCATTTGCCGGGAGTCCCGCGATCCTACTCGCGGACGAACCGACAGGAAACCTGGACAGCGTTACAGGAAAGACGGTTCTCGATCTTCTCCTCGGCCTCAACCGCAAAGAAGGAACGACCCTCGTCCTGGTAACTCACGACGCGGCTCTCAGCCGCCTGGCGGATCGGATTATCCGGCTGCGCGACGGTAAGATAGTGGATGAACTGGTTCCGGGCGCCAGCGCCGCAAATGTTTCTTCCGATGCCTTTTGAAATCCGTCTGGCATGGCGGGAGATCCGCCCGGCCTTCAAGAAGTTTCTCTTTATGATCATTGCCATTGCCCTGGGTGTGGGCTCGGTTACCGGAATCAAGGGATTCAGCGTGGCCCTGGACCGCGCGATGGCGCGGTCTGCGCGGGACTTGATTGCCGCGGACATTGCGGTTCGTATGAATTCCAGCCCCACGGATAAAGAGATGCAGGTTCTGGACTCGCTGGTGCGGCGCGGGGCTCAAGTGACGCGAACCACGGAGACACTGTCGATGGCCTCGGTGTCGGGAGGCCAGCGTACTATTCTCGTAACGGTCAAGGCCGTAGATCCGAATCTCTACCCTTATTACGGGAAGGTGGAGCTCGAGCCCGACGCCGTGTTTTGCGATGCTCTTACCGATGACAGCGTCGTGGCCAGCCGGGAGTTCCTGATCCGAAGCGGCGCGGGGGTGGGCAGCTCGGTCCAGATCGGCTTCGCGCGTTTTCGCCTGGCCGCGGTCTTGAAGAGCGAGCCCGATCGAATTTCTTCAGGGGTCGAGTTGGGGCCGCGCGTTCTCATCGCGCGCAAGGGGCTGGAGCGCAGCGGCCTGATCCAGTACGGAAGCCGCGCCACCGAATCCTTTCTCTTCCGGCTTCCGGCGCGAGGCCTGGAACTGGAGACCGCGCGGGGCATCCTGAAGGCAGGACTGCAGGGGCGCGTTCGAATTTCCGATTACCGGGACCCTAACCCGGCGCTGTCGCAGGGTCTGGAGCGCATGGCCAATTTTCTCAGCCTGGTCGGCCTGCTCGCACTGCTCGTCGGGGGCCTGGGCGTCGGCACGACCATCCACACGTATGTTCAGCAGAAACTTGACAGCATTGCCATCCTGAAAAGCCTCGGCGGGCGCTCGAGCCAGATCATTCGCATTTACCTGTTTCAAGGACTTTTCATCGGGGTCCTGGGGAGCGCACTCGGAGTGGCGCTCGGTTATGTTGTTCAGATCGTCTTTCCCCCTCTGCTGCGCGGTCTGATGGATCTGCCGACGCAACTCGAACCAGCCCCCGGCGCTGCCGTCCAGGGGTTGCTCATCGGAATTGTTACCACGCTCCTCTTCCTTCTTCCGCCTTTGCTCGCTATTCGCAAGGTCCGCCCGGCGCGCGTCTTTCTCAGGGAAATGCCCGAGACGCACTACTCCACGCTCCGGCGGCTGCGCCACGACCGCACTCCCCTGATCTGCGCCGTGATCCTTCTGCTGGGAATCGGAATCCTGGCAAGCTGGGTGGCAGACTCCTGGCGGCGCGGGGCGCTGTTCATTGCGGGCCTGGCCGTGGCGATTCTCGCCCTGGCCGCCGGGGCGAAGCTTCTGCTGCGCGCGCTGCGCCATGTGCCGCGCCCCAACTCGCTGGCTCTTCGCCACGGCTTGAAGAATCTCAACCGCCCGGGAAACCACATGGCCTCGGTGCTCGTGGCGCTCGGGATCGGCGTCGCATTCAGCCTCACGGTGTATCTCGTGCAGACTTCCCTGCTGCCGCAGATCATCAAGAATGCCCCGGCCGACTACCCCAACGTTTTTCTTCTCGGAATCACCGAGCTCGACAGGGACGCGGTGTGGGGCTTTCTCCGCGGCCAGCCCGGGATTGAGAACGCGGGGAAGCCCATCCCGATGGTGCCCGCGCGGCTGCAAAAGATAGAGGGAAGAAATGCGGATCAGCTGAATCTGGAACCTTCGGACCGGCGTTTCTTCAACGGCGAGTTCATGCTCACGTGGAGCTCCGACCTCCCACCCGGCACGCGCCTCACCGCCGGGCGATGGTGGACGCCTCCCTACGAAGGTCCGCTCGTGTCCGTCGGCGACTTCGCCGCCCGCCGGCTGAAAATCGGCGTCGGAAACAGTCTCGAATTTCTTTCGGGGGAGAAAGTGATCCGCGGTAAAGTCGCCAGCATCCGCGAGACAGATTTTGAACGTCCTGGAACGAACAACCAGTTCGTCTTTTCTCCCGGCGTCCTCGAAGGATTGCCCGCCTCTTATGTCGGATCTCTTCGCGTGGCGCGGCCGCACGTAGTGCCGCTGCAGAGCGCGCTGTTTGCGCGGTTCCCCAATGTGACGTCCCTCGATGTGGGACAGATCCTGGGAAAAGTTCAGGAACTGCTCGACAAGATCGCCCACGTCATCCGGTTCGTCGCCTTCTTCGCGATTCTGTCGGGTGTGATCATCCTGGCATCCAGCATCGTGGCGACGCGGTACCAGAGGACCCGTGAGGCCGTACTGCTCAAGACCCTGGGAGCAACCCGCTCCCAGGTTGCCAGGATCCAGGCCGCGGAATTCCTGATCGTCGGCCTCGCGGCGGGCGTTATCGGTTGTCTGCTGGCGTCGGCCGCAGCGGACTACCTTCTCGGCCACCTGCTGGACACCAAATTCTCATTTCAGTGGATCCCCGTAATCGTCGGGACTCTCTGCACTGCCGCTTTGGCTATCGCTACAGGCTGGCTCGCAAGCCGCGGGGTCCTGAACCACAAGCCCCTGGAGATACTGCGTGAAAACTAGGAGCGCTATTGTCCTCCTGGGACCGCCGGCAAGCGGGAAGGGGACCCAGGCTCAGAGAATCGCAGCATCGCTCGGCGGACTTCATATCTCTACCGGATACCTGCTGCGTCAGGCGGTTCTGATGGGAACTCCCCTGGGAAAGCAAGTGCAGAAGTACGTCGATGCGGGCGATCTTGTCCCGGACGGCCTGGTTCTGTCGCTTGTGCGGGAGACGCTTGCCGGAATCGAGGATCGCGTCCCAGCTATTCTTGACGGCTTTCCCCGCACGCTGTCCCAGGCCGAGGCGCTTGACGCCTTTCTACCTCCCAACAAGGTGATCTTGATCGAACTGGATGAGGGCGAAGTGATCCGGCGTATTACGGGCCGCAGGATCGGGCCGCACGGGGAACCGTACCACGTGTTGTACAATCCTCCGCCCCCAGGCGTCACCGCCACACGGCGGAGCGATGATCGCGAAGAGGTCGTGCGCGAGCGGCTGGCAGTATATCAACGCCAGACAGAGCCGCTCCTGGATTATTACGCGCAGCGCAAGGTCCTGCACCGGGTTTCCGGGCTGGGCTCTATCGGCGACGTATTCCGCCGTATCATTTCTTCCATCGGGTCGGACTCGGCTGCGCGGGAAATTGAGTAATTTTGCCGCAACCCAAAGTTTCAACTCCGAACAAGCATGGAGTTCAGCCTTTAGGCTGCAAGAGATCCGGGGCAGGCTCAAGCCTGAACTCCAAACGTCAGGGCTTGGACGGAAGCGGTTCTATTTTCTCCTGGTAAATCCGTGGATCGGTGGGGAGCACTTCCAGAGGCTCCACCGGTTGCTGGCAACAGACGCAGTCCCCCGGACTGAATGCTGTTATGTTTCACGTATGGCAGAAATAGATCAGGCGGTGCAGACCATCGGGCCGCACCACGTAGAACTCGTGGATTTCAAAAGAACCGTCGGAGCGGAACTTGCCTACAATCTTCATCTCCCGTCCGGACAGCCGCGTGTCCCGGAACGTGGCAGAGATCTCCTTGTCGTCGCTAGCGAGAGGGACGTCTTTACCCTGGCTCCTCAGAATTGCGGGCTTCCCTGCCTCTATGACGACCTTGCCTTGAATGCTGGTCTGCTCCGAGGTCACGCCCAGAATCGTCAGCAGGATCATTGTTGCGAATGTCATAACTTTTGAATAATAACACACCGCCCTGACTGAGCCAGGGCTCGGAGAAGCGCCAGGGTTCCGCTTTCCTGAAAATGACCGATGACAAATGACCAATGGCAAATGACAAATTTCCGGTGGGCAAGCCCCAGCTTATTTGTCATTGGTCTTTTCGATCTCTGGGCCGGTCTGCAAGCCCTAGAACTCCACTGTCGGAGCGGAAGCTTCCGGCTGCTCTGCGTGCTTGACGGTCCGGCACGCGGGACTCGTGCGCTCCCAGGGAAATTCGTGAAATCCGTGGCGCGTCTTTCTGACGTCAATTCTTTGCCGCGCCGGTTCTCTGTGCTTAAATAGGGCCATGAAACTGCTGGCTCTGCTCCTCACCGTTCATCTCGCCTTTCACCCAACGGACCAGGCGCCGCAGACTCGCCGGCAGCCCGCAGAACCCATGGATGCCCGCGCCGCCGCGTGGCTTGTTCGACCGGAGCGGGAAGAAGAAGAGAAACCGGAGCAGACGCTTGATGCCCTGAAGATCCTCCCGGGCGATGTCGTTGCGGATGTCGGAGCAGGAGTCGGTTATTTTTCTCTGCGGCTGGCGCGGAGGGTTGGCGAAAAGGGAAAGGTCTTTGCCGTGGACATCCAGCAGGCGATGCTCGACAAGTTGCGTGAAAATCGCGACCGCGAACGATTGGATAATATCGAGCTTGTCTTGGGAACGGAGACCGATCCGAAGCTGACTCCGAACAGCCTGGATCTGGCTCTACTGGTGGACGTGTACCACGAGTTCTCGCATCCTGCTGAAATGATGGAAGGGATTCGCGCAGCCCTTAAACCTGCCGGACGCCTGGTTCTCGTCGAATATCGCGGCGAAGACCCGGCCGTCCCCATCAAGCCGCTCCACAAGATGACGGAGCGCCAGGTTCTGGAGGAGATCGTTCCCATGGGCTTCCGCCACCTGGAGACCCTGAGCTTCCTCCCTCGCCAGCACATCATCGTCTTCGCCAAGCAACTGCACTGAACTCCGTCATCCTTCGCCTCCTGTGAAAATTTTCTCGCTCCTTGCCGCTCTCCTCAAACCTTCGCCATCGCACTGACCAACGCCAAAAAACTGGGCGTTCGACACCGCGGGATGCACGCAAAAGACGGACAAATGACGAGTGCGATATGGAGTGGCGACTTGTCAGACTTGTCGCCGCTTTCCTTCTGATCTCTGGGCCATAGCGGCGACAAGTCGCCGCACTCCAAAAAACCCGTGATTGTTCATCTTCACCTGACCAAAGCGAAACCCGAGGCGCTCGCACTTCCGGCGGGATTGGCGACGCCGGCCAGATGGCCGTTGGCACGGTGGATGCCAATTCTTTCACGCCCTCTCACGGGTTATTGCTATCGGCCGGCCGGAGTTGACACTCGCAACACTACTCTGATAGCTTCACGCCAGTCTCCCTCAACCGCCTCGCCGAGGAGGTTTCATGGAAGGCCTGATGATGGAGTACCCGCTCACTCTACGAATGATTCTCGACCGGGCGCGCCTCCTCTTCCGGAAGCAGGAGATCGTGACGCGAGGAGTTACGGGCACCCATCGTTACTCTTACGGAGATTTCCACCGCCGCACCTGCAGATTGGCCAATGTCCTCAAGAAACTCGGAGCAAAACCGGGAGACAGGATCGCGACTCTCGCGTGGAACACGCACACCCATCTGGAGGTGTATCTGGGCGCGCCCTGCTACGGCGCCGTGCTGCACACGCTGAACCTTCGCCTGGCGCCGGACCAGATCGGATACATTGCCAACCATGCCGAGGACTCCATTATCTTCGTGGATCAAAACCTGCTCCCTCTGCTCGAACAGTTCCGTTCCATGGTGCCGAGCCTCCGTCACATTGTGGTGATGAACGAAGAAAAGGAAACAGCCACGTCACTGGACCCGGTGCTTCACTACGAAGGGCTCCTCTCCGAGGCTTCGGGCGTTCTTTACAGCCATCGGTGTCTTGTCCTGGTCTCCATGGCCCTCGCTCACGCGGACAGCTTCGGGCTCTCCGAGAACGACGTGGTCATGCCTGTCGTCCCCATGTTTCACGCCAACGCATGGGGCATCCCCGTCGCGGCCATGATGTTCGGGTCTAAACAGGTGTTTCCCGGACCGAACCTCCAGGCCAGGAGAGTGGCGGAGCTGATTCAGGAGGAGCGCGTGACTCTCACGGCCGGAGTGCCCACGATCTGGACGAGCCTCCTGGCTCTGCTCGATAAGGAAAAGTACAATATTTCCAGCCTGCGCCTCTGCGTGTGTGGAGGCTCCGCCGTGCCGCGCAGCACGATCGAGACGTTCAAGAAGAAGTTCGGGGTCACGATGTGTCACGCCTGGGGGATGACGGAGACGTCTCCTCTGGGGACCATATCAAAACTGCGCAGTTACATGAAAGACTGGCCCGAGGACAAGCAGTACGACACTCTCGCGCTTCAAGGCTCTCCTCTGCCGGGAGTCGAGATTCGCGCGGTCGATTCGGAAGGGAAGGAAATTCCGTGGGATGGCGAGACGCTGGGCGAGCTGCAGGTCCGGGGACCCTGGGTCATCCGGAGCTATTACAAGGAGTCGCCCAGCGGCGATTCCTTCATGGACGGCTGGTTCCGCACCGGAGACGTGGTCTCTATCAATGAGGACGGATATATTCACGTAGCGGACCGCACGAAAGACCTGATCAAGAGCGGCGGCGAATGGATCTCCAGCGTGGACCTGGAGAGCACGATCATGGCGCACCCCAAGGTACTCGAGGCGGCCGTCGTCGCCGTACCGCACCCCAAGTGGCAGGAGCGGCCCGTGGCCTGCGTGGTGCCCAAGCCGGAGTTCGCGGGCACGCTCACCAAGGAAGACATCCTGGAGTTCCTACGCCCCAGGGTGGCGCGCTGGTGGCTTCCGGACGACGTGGTCTTCATCGACGCGGTGCCGAAAACGAGCGTGGGCAAGTTCGACAAGAAAAGTCTTCGGGCCCAATTCAAGAATTACGTCTTGCCAGAGTAGCTGCAATTGTGGCACGGGCGTCCCGCCCGTGACTGACTGGGCGGTATGAGGGGTCACTCTATAGCTAAGAATAGCGAGGGAGCCGAGGCATTCACTGGCGAGATGGCATGGCCGCTCCCAGGTTAGATCCTCGTTTCTCACGGGCGGGACGCCCGTGCCACGGGTCAATGGAGGAGAATATGAGCACCCTCAGACTTGGAGTCGTTGGAGCCGGTTTTATCACACGGTTCCAGACACTTGCGATGAAGCAGGTGCGCGGCATGGAATTTGCCGGGATCACACAGCACAGAGGCTCGGCTGCAGTGGTGAAACTCGCCAAAGATCTCGGCGTGGGGGAGCCCAGGATCTACCCGAGCCTCGGCGAGATGGCGAAGAACGTCGATTGCATCGCCATCTATTCCCCAAACTTCTCGCGCATCCCGGTCATGGAAGAAATCGTCGCGGCCGTGAAGGCCGGAGCAAAGCTCAAAGGGGTCATTTGTGAAAAGCCCTTGGGGAGAACCGTGGCCGAGGCCAGGCGCCTCGTCGAGTTGGCCCAGTCGGTGAGTCTGCGCACGGCGTATTTCGAGAATCAGATATTCATGAAACCACTGCGCGCGCAATTGGCTCAGCTCGAAGCCGTTCAGAAAACCATGGGACCCCTGTCCCTGGCGCGCTCCGCTGAAGAGCACGGCGGCCCTCACGAGCCCTGGTTCTGGGATCCCACGCGGCAGGGCGGCGGCGTTCTCGGCGATATGGGATGTCACAGCATCGCCGTGGGGTGGTATTCCCTGACGCCCGCCGGCAAGCCGCTGACGTTCCTCCAACCGCAGAGCGTTTCCGCCGAGATCGGTCTTCTCAAATGGGGACAACCGTACTGGAGAGACAAGCTTCTGCGCGAGCGCGGCGTCGATTACTCCAGGCATCCCGCTGAGGACTTTGCCACCGGGATCATCACCTACAAAAACCCCGAGACTGGACAGAAAGTGAAGGCGCAGTTCACGAACTCCTGGATGTTTGAGAAACAGGGCCTGCGCCTCTTCATGGACGGCATGGGACCGGGATACGCCTTCGAAATAAACAGCCTGGTCTCACCGCTAACGATTTTTATTGGCGATGCTGCGGCCGAAGCGATCAAAGATGCCGAGTCGGCATTGGAAAAAGCGACGGCCACTCGCGGCCTGCTCGCCGTCCAGTACAACGAGGCGGACCTTTATGGCTACCCGGACGAAAACGAAGACGCGCTTCAGGCCTTCACGGCAGGACGCGACGGATTTCTGCCGTGGAGTTATGGCCTGGAAATCACGCGTCTCGTGACGGCGGCCTACATGGCTGCCGAGTCGCGCAAGACGATCGACCTGACAGATTTCGGATTTCGGATTTCGGATTGCGGATTGAAAGGCAGTTTCCCAATCCGCAATTAACGCCTCCCCCCCGCGCTCTCTGTCTTCAGATGCGTATCAAAGAATACCGCTGCTGCGCGATAGATTTCCATCCAATGCCGGTGCAGCAGAAAGTCGTGGACTTCGTCCGGATAGACGATCTGCTCGAGCTCCACGTTCTGTGCGCGCAACCGCTGAACCAGGTCGACGGTCTGACTGAAATCGACGTTTCGATCGTCGTCGCCGTGTATCAGGAGCACTGGCGATTTCCATTTGTCCACCGACGCCACGGGTGAAGAGTCCCGGGCCTTCTTTATGACCTCCGGGGACTCGGTCCCCGCCCACACGCGAAACCGGGGGGTCGACCAGTCGTGGACGCCGTGCAGGTCGACGCCGGCGGCAAACATATCGGAGTCGCGCGCGAGGCCAAGGGCGGTCAGATACCCGCCGTAGGAGCCGCCCCAGAGGCCGATGCGCGATGCGTCGATGTCTGCCCGCGCCCGCAGCCAGTTCCCCGCCGCCACGATGTCCTGGTACTCTGAGGCGCCGCGCGGGCCGCGCCCGGGCGCCTCCCGGAACGCGCGCCCGTACCCGATCCCACCCCGAAAATTCACGCTCAACACGGCATAACCACGGTTGGCCAGGTACTGATTCATGCCGTAGCTGTTGTGATAGTAGTAGCCATAATGCCACCCGAGCAGCATCTGCCGCACCGGCCCGCCGTGCATGAAAATCACCGCCGGCATCTTGGCGGAACCCTTGCCGGCCGGCAGGAACAGTTGTCCGTGAATCTCCCAGCCGTCGCCGCTTTTAAAAAGGACCTGCTGCGGGACCACAAGGGATGAGGCAGGAAAATCCCCGGGCACGGTCTCCGGGGCCAGCGCGCGGGGCTCTCCTCCGGACGCGTTCATCAGATACGGCGAACCCGGCCACCGGGGTTCCGATCGAAGAAAGGCAATCCGGCCATCAGCAAGCACGGTTGGATTCCACTCTATGGCCTCTCCTCGCGTCAGCTGCGCCGGGTTGCCACCGGAAACCGGCACGCGCCACAAATGTCTCCGGTCAATGTCGCCACAATTGGAGGAGTACACGATGGCACGCCGGTCTGCCGTGTAGGAAACGTGCCCGGCCTCGCAGGGACCCGGGGTCAGCAAAACGGGATTCCCTCCGCTCGAGGGGACGGAATAGAGATGCAGCCAGCCGTCCTGCTCGGAAGCAAACACCAGCCGCGCATCGTTTCCCCACTGCAGAATATTCTCGTCAGCCAGCCGCGGAAGCGATCCTTCCGCCGACGCGGCGCCCGCCCACACCTGACGGGCCCGAAGCGCCTCGATGTCTGCAACCCAGATGGCCCATGGGTTCGGGGCCTCTTCCGCTCCGGGAGGCGGCGGCTCTCCGCCGCGCCCCGGTTGCCTGACGAAAGCGATCTGCTTGCCGTCCGGTGACCAGCGGGGCGACTGATCCCGATCGACGGAGGCAGCGATGTACCGCAGCGTATTGCTCGCGGGCTGATAGAGGCCGATGAAGCTGTGATCTTCCCGCTGGCTCACGAACGCGAGACTCTTTCCGTCCGGAGACCAGCGCGGCGACCCATTGCGGCCGCGGGCCTTGAACAATTGCTGCGCCGCCGCGGAACCCGATAGTGGCGCGCTCCAGATCTGCCCATCCGAAACGAAGGCGACCTGCCCCGCGGCAGAGACGTCAGGCGAGTTGCCGCTGCCGATCTTTCGCGGCAAGCCGCCGGAGAAGCTCACCGCCCACAGCGCCTGCTCCGTGCCGGCAGGATCGTTGGCGGGGTTCGGGTACTCCCCTTCGTTGTTGCGTCCTTCGCCGCGGACGAATACGAGAGCTTCCCCGTCCGGGCTCCAGGTCAACTCGGTCAGCTCCTGGCCGTCGTCGGCATTGAAGTGCGTGAGCGCTCGCGCTCTGAATTGGGGGCCTTCCGCGGCCCAGACATTGCGCCTTCCCTGGTCGTTGGAAAACCAGGCCAGCCGGTCGCCCTTCGGGGAAGCCGAGAGCTCC
>QHZE01000476.1:0-3042 GCA_003225335.1 Acidobacteriota bacterium | reverse complement strand
AATCATGGCCGAGACGGCCATGCCACGAAGTCCCGGTTGTGAGTCGCCGGCGCCGGTCAGGGCGGCCAGGGCGGCAAACCACGAGAAAACTTTCCAGCCTTTCACAGCAGCCTCCTTGGCGATTCTTCGCGTCTTTGCGTCTTCGCGGTGAATGCAGTTTTATGGCGCCTTCTTGGCAAGTATCAACGCGGCTTCATTGTGCACGTAAACGCCGCCGGTATTAGGATTCGCGAGCTTGCCGCGCGCCTCGGCCTTGATCTGCTCCAGAACTTGGGCGGGGATACGCTTTACCATCTCGGCCGCCGGGGTTCCCTTGAGCATCGCATCCCAGAACTCGTCGAAGCTGGCGAATTCCAGCGGGTAGGCCCGTAACTCCCGGCGCACCGGTTCAAAGCCGGCGCGGACCAGATGTTTTTCCAGGCTTCCCTTCCTGCTGAACCGCAATCCTGAAGGGCCGGCAGACCCGCGGGTGCGCAGTAACCATTTGAGAAGTGGCCCGCCGATACCGGGAGTTTTTAAAAGAAGCCGGACGGGAGCGGGTGCGATGCGACGGATTGCGGCCGTTGCCGGCCAGGAAATGAAGGGAGTACGTTCCGGGTCGCTCCACACTGTGAAACCGATCCTGCCGCCAGGCTTGAGAACTCGGCTGGCTTCCCGGATGGCCCCGGACACGTTGGGGAAAAACATCACTCCGAAGGAACAGACAATCAGGTCGAAGCTGGCGTCGGGAAAATCCAGCTGCTCGGCGTCCATCACGCGCGTCGAGACATTCGACAGCCCGCGCGCGGCCGCCAGCTTTTCCGCCTCGCGGAGCATTCCCGGCGAGATGTCGACGATGGTCACGCTGCCGTCCTTGCCAATGTGTTCGGCGAGCTTGAGGCCTGCAGCTCCGGTGCCCCCGGCGAGATCAAGGGCGGATTCTCCCCTGTGCGGGAACATCAGGTCGATGAGGTCGGCGGCAAACCGCGCCGTGTAACGTGCCCACACGTTGGCGAAGACTTCGGCAACGGAATCATAGACGTCCCTTTCGCGGCGCTTGACCTCGTCAGCTTTTGGCATGGACCCGGATTATAGCCGCACCTCCCCGGTCTTTCCATTGCGGATTGCGGATTCAAGTAGACGACAGCTCTCTGAGCAGGACAACTCCCAATCCGCAATCCGAAATTCAGAATGGGATCCGGCAGCGAAGGAACATGCCGCGCCCGGGCGCATCCGTGCCGTAGCCGGTGCCGCGATAGTTTCGACCACCGATATTCTCGAAATCCGGCAGCACCTCGTGCCGTTCGCCGATGCGAGACCGGGCGCGCCGGACAGAATGAGAAGAATGACTTGGAGCTGAAGGCCCGGAATCAAGCGCATTCTGTGCACCTGGGCATCTTCCAACTTCATGGATACCATGAAACACGGTCTCCGTCCGGAAGAGATTTTTCCAAGAGCGAGTTTCTCATCACCTCGATCCGGACCTCCCTCCGCTCCGCAGGATTCTTCCCGATCCCTTTACGCTCTTCGCGTCTTCGCGATTAATTCGGGGTCAGTTTCGCCGCGAAGGCGCTAAATGCGCGGAGGGAAATCGCGGGAAGCCGGTGGTGCTCCGGTGTGGTGTCGGCAGTGATTGACAGAAGAGTGGAAGATTTGTTACTTTGTGGCACCTGGTCCCCACAGGGGATCCGACCCATAACAGGCTGCCATTGCTCCTCAGTAGCTCAATGGTAGAGCATCCGGCTGTTAACCGGAGGGTTGCAGGTTCGAGTCCTGCCTGAGGAGCCAATTGATTCAACAAGTTAGCGAAACAACGAATCCGCAATTACGCCCTTTGTGACGCGGATTGTGGCGTAACCCATTCCAGGCACCATTTTCAGACCCGTGACATTGAAGGGCGGCAGACAACCATAGCGACTTTCCGGTGCGAGGGTCGGGAGCGATCAAAGCGGAATGAAGCAAATCCTGTTGATCCATTCTTCGACTTCGGATGCGGTCCAGATCAAGAGCAGCTCCTCGATGGCCAGCACAATGCTAGTTTGCTGTGAGACAATCAAGAGACCCGGGCTGGTTTCAGTAAGGATGAAGTTCCCAAACGCGCGCGGCATTGTTCGGCGATCGTGCGAGACCAGGACTCTTCCCTCGCGTGCAGCCAAAGCCAGCACTTGTTCGTCGGGAACACCCTTCAACCCGCCTTCGGCAGCGGTTTGAAAATCTAGGGCTGGTTCGCGCCGTCGTACTCCCGTGACGATGTCTTCGTTTAGATCCGCATCTGCCTGGAATGTGATCTTCACGGTGGTCAGGTCGGCAGGGAAGTTTTGGGAGCCTCCAACTTCTTGTAGAACTCAGGGTCAGCGTCACGTGCCGTTTGGCGTAGCCGCTCAAACTCGGCTTCGCCTTGTTTCAGGTAGGCATCTATCTCCGGCTGGTGCGCCAGGTAGAAAGTAATCGCACCGTAGACTTGCTCGAGAGTGAGCAAGGGGAATGAGCGCTGGATGCTTTCAGGCGAAGCACCGCGCTGCCAGGAGTACACGATAGAGTCCAGTGAAATGCGGCGCTCGGCGATCCAGTATCCACCGTCACGATGTTCGACGTACTCTTTGCTCATGTCTACCTCTGAATTGGAAGAGTCGTGATCTGCCTCGCTCGACGACCAAGTCAGGGCGCGCTTCACCGGTTCTTTCCACGAAAGAAGTATAATCCGGCATGCGGTCTCCGACAATCCTGAAGCAGGTCTGTCGAGCGGCTCCTGTACGACGTACGCACGCAGTCGGCGTTCGGCGCGAAGGTCTTCATTCTCGACGAACGCCGGTATCGTATCTGGACGTCAAATGTGGGAGTTGCTTCGGCTCGCCGAGCAACATTCGGCTCGAGTTGTTTTCGGCGGCGACACGAAACACTTCCGATGCATGGAAGCCTGTGATGCGCTGGCTGCAGCCCGAAAGCTCGCAAGTCGTGCAGGTCAATCCGTATTGCAAATAGGTAGACGACAAACATTACAAGACGATTTGCCCAGGACCGAGAGAACCTATGACCGCAGTATCGGCGGATAAGTGACCACTG
>QHZE01000459.1 GCA_003225335.1 Acidobacteriota bacterium | reverse complement strand
AACCAGGCGATGATGTTCAGGATCTTGGCCATATGATGGCTGGGCCTGCGGCTGATCCCGTGAGGCTCCTCGGGCACTCGGACCAACACGGCGTCCACCTTCAGCATCTTGAGGGCCTGGTAATACTGTTCTGATTCGGATATCGGTGTCCGGTAGTCTTCTTCTCCTGTCATGACCATCGTCGGCGTCTTTACGTTCTTGACGACGGACAGGAGCGACCGCTTCTCATAGTGCTCCAGGTAATCCCAGGGAAATCCGGGAAACCAGTACTTCGTGGTGAACGCCCCGATATCCGAGGTCAGATTGAAGCTGTACCAGTTGATCACCGGGTACACGGTAACGGCGGCGCGAAAGCGATCCGTGCGGCCTATCATCCAGCAGGTGAGCACCCCGCCGCCGCTCCCTCCTGTGACGAACAGGTTGTCGGTATCGACGTAGCCTTTCGCGATGACCGCATCCACACCTGAATTGAGATCGTAGAAGTCGTCGCCGGGATATTTGTGATGGATCAGGTTGCCGAACTCCTGGCCATAACCGGTGCTCCCTCGAGGGTTGGTGTAGAGGACCACGTACCCCTGAGCCGCCATAATCTGCTTCTCGAAGTCGAAGCGGTCTCCGTAGTTGGCGAACGGACCACCGTGAATTTCGAGGATCAGAGGATATTTCTTGGACGGATTGAAGCCGGGCGGCTTGACGATCCAGCCGTGAATCTTTCTTTTGTCAAGCGAAGAGTCGTACCAGATCTCTTCAACCTCTCCCAAGGATTTATGGCCCAGGAGGTCTTCGTTCACCGTCGTGAGGGCCTTGATCCCCGTGCTGGAAGAGCCGGCGGCAATGTCTCCCGGAGTGTTGGGCCTGCAATATGTGACAGCGAAGGCGCCATTTCTGGCAACCGTGTAAGCCCCGCCGCCTCCGTAAGCGCTGGCGCCGGAGCCCACGTTGCGGGCCAGCTGCTTCGGATTCCCATCCAGCGAACAAAAATAGAGACCGGTGTTTCCCTTGTCGTCCGACAGAAAATAAATGCCGCCGCCGTCCGGCGCCCAGCGCGGAGCGATGGCATCGCGGTCCAGATTACCTGAGATCACGCGCGAACCGCTGCCATCGCCCGGGGAAACGACGGGTGCGTTGTCCGGGCCCCTGCGGTTGGTCAACGCTTTTACCGACCCGTCGGCCACAGAAAATTCGTAAACCTCGGTGTCCAGGGGTTCCAGTTCGTAATCCGGCCGGCGGTTGGCGGACATGATCAGGTACTGCCCATCCGGCGTCCACACGGCATCACTTGCCCGGAAGCCGATGCCTCCGTGCTGAAAATTTCCGGCGGAGATTTGCCGCGGTGTCCCTCCCTCGGCCGGGACCACGAACAGATGGGTGTAACCTGGTTTCAGATATCCCGCTCCGTTGAACCTGTATACGAGCTTGTCGATTACCCTGGCCGGATCCGCCCATTTCGCTCCCGCCGGGGGCTCCGGCATCTGCGCGATTTTTCTGGGCGCTTCCGGCACGAGGGTGGTGAACGAAATCTGTTTTCCGTCCGGCGACCACGCGATGCCGCTCGGCGGATTTGTCAGGTTGGTGAGTTTTGCGGTCTGGCCAGTATCGAGCCAGCGACGATAAATCTGAGCGGATCCGTCGCGGTCGGAGATGTAGATAATCTGGCTGCCGTCGGATGACCAGCGCGGCGAGGTGTCGCTGAAGTTTCCCGTGGTCAGGGGGCGGTGTTCCGAGCCGTCAGAGTTGATGCTCCAGAGGTTCGAGTACCTCTTGTCGGTCATGATGTCGCTGAACTGCCGGACGTAGGCGATGCGCTTGCCGTCAGGAGAGATCTGGGGATCCGTGGCAAATTCCAGATTGAACACGTCCTGCGCGCCGAGCCGCTGACTTGCCTTTTGCGCGGTTACGGACGAAGCTGGAGCGAGAGCGAGACAGAACGAAATGAGGATTTGCAAAACAAGCCTGGACATAAGCCTCCTCGATTCTCGAATTGCCTATGAAACGTTTGCAGCATGCTTAATTAGAAGAAGTGCGAGTCAATTCATGCGGCCTTTGACTCTCTCAGAAACTGTGGAGAATTTAATTCGTGTTAATTGGTGGAATTCGTGGCGTTTTTTGCTGGCCACGAATTCCACCAATTTCACGAAAACGATCACTGCCATTTGGATGTCATTGGTTCGAAATACACTTTTTTCACAGCCCCTCCCGCCGCGCTGCTTGACTCCCACTTTTAACTTGCACCCGAATGCTTTAGCACATCTGCTCAAAAGTTTAAATCGGTGTATGATTTCTGGATTGACGATTGACGAATGGTGATTCAGGCTG
The DNA here is from genome assembly GCA_003225335.1 of Acidobacteriota bacterium. GTDB lineage: Bacteria > Acidobacteriota > UBA6911 > UBA6911 > UBA6911 > Gp18-AA60. Next base: position 30,882 of record QHZE01000459.1, on the reverse strand, counting down.
AGGACTCTGATTTGTCAATCGTCATTCGTCAATCGCCAATCGTAGCTCCTGGGAGATGGCGCATGCGCGCTGTAAGCTTCGTTTGTTTCCTCATCGCGGCCTTTAATCCCCTCTTTTCACAATCCCGCCGGCCGGGCGGGACGAGCGCCGCAAAGGCCTTGCACGCGCTCTTCGATGCCGAGTGGGATTACCAGATGGAGCAGGAACCGACACACGCCTCCCAGCTCGGGGACCGGCGCTGGAACGACCGGTGGCCGGACCGGAGCGTGCGGGCCATTGCCGGAAGACAGCAGCACAACCTGGAAGTGCTGAAGCGTTTGGAAGCCGTTCCGCGCGGCCGGCTGTCACCGTCAGACCGCCTCAACTACGACCTTTTCAGGAGGACCTATGAGGATGAAATCGAAGAATACAAATATCGCTGGTACCTTGTGACGCTCAACCAGCGGGGCGGAATACAGACCGCCGATGAGATCGGGGATTCACTGCGTTTCCAGACTGTCAAAGACTTCGAAGATTGGATCGGCCGGTTGCGCGCCTTTTCCGTGTACATGGATCAGACCATCGCGTTGATGCGGGAGGGGATTCACGCGCATATGCTGCTGCCCAAGGTGATCATGGAGCGCGTCCCGGCGCAGATCGAAAAGCAGATCGTCAGCAGCCCTGAACAGAGCCCCTTCTACAAGCCGTTCACCCGCCCCGCGGCCGTGACGCAGCCAGAGCGCGACCGGCTGTTGAAGGCTGCCGGTGACGCGATTGCTTCCTCCGTGATTCCATCGTTTGTCAAGCTCAAGGAGTTTTTCGTCAAAGAGTACCTTCCTGCGTGCCCCGAACCGGTGGGGGCGTGGCAGATGCCAAATGGCGAACCCATGTACGCCTTTTTTGCGCGCAAGTACACCACCACGAGCCTGACGCCGAAGGAGATTCACGAGATCGGCCTGCGCGAAGTGGCGCGCATCCGCGCCGGCATGGATGCTTTGATCAAGCAGATGGATTTCAAAGGCAGCTTCGCCCGGTTCCTCGAGTTCTTACGAAACGAGCCGCGCTTCTACTATAAGACTCCGGAGGAACTGCTGGATGCGTATCGGGCCATGTCCAAACGGATCGATCCCAACCTGGTCAAAGTCTTCCGGACTCTGCCGCGCATGCCTTATGGGGTAGATCCTGTTCCGGAGATCATCGCCCCCGATACCACCACGGCCTATTATCATGAACCCGCGGCGGACGGCTCGCGGCCGGGAACGTATTTCGTCAATCTCTACAAGCCCGAGACACGGCCGAAGTACGAAATGATGGCGCTCTCCCTGCATGAATCGGTGCCCGGCCACCATCTGCAGATCGCACTGGCCATGGAGCTCGGGGAGATTCCGAAATTCCGGCGGTATGGCGGCTACACGGCCTTTGTGGAAGGATGGGGCCTGTATGCCGAATCCTTGGGCGAGGACATGGGACTCTACGACGATCCTTATTCCAAGTTCGGGCAGCTTACCTACGAGATGTGGCGCGCCGTCCGGCTTGTTGTCGATACCGGCATGCATGTGATGCGCTGGGACAGGAAGAAAGCGATCGATTTCTTCATGGAGAACGCCGCCAAGCAGGAGCTGGATGTCGTTAACGAGATTGACCGCTATATCGCATGGCCGGGCCAGGCGCTCGCCTACAAAATCGGCGAATTGAAGATCAAGGAACTGCGGGCTCGGGCCCGGCAGAGGCTCGGGGACCGTTTCGATGTGAAAGCCTTTCACGAGGCAGTGCTGGGTTCGGGAGCCGTGCCGCTCGACATCCTGGAGCAGAACATTGAGGCATGGCTGCAAAAAGAGAAACGCTAATGCCTCAGCTTCTGGAGCAGCTTCGGGGAACGAAATTGACCACAGAAAGACTTGCCACGAATTTTCTCGGCGCCGCCGGCCGCGCCGATCCGTCAGCTATCAGCCCGCAGCGACGGCACCCGGTCGCTACCGCTCCCGGTACCGCACCGGTGGCACGGCGTACAGTACAGGGACCTGGTTCTGCGCTGGGAAAAAATTGTGTTGAGCGTAGTACTACGAATTACCTTGAAAGGTTTCGTCCCTCGGGCAGCAGGAAACGAACGATCCGCGGCGCCTGAGCGATGTTCAGAACAGAAGCCGCCTGAGACCGGTCGCGGGCCCCGGCAGAGACGATTGACGATCTTGCGGAGCCGTCTCGGCGGGGGAGTGAGTCCCTCTGCCTCGATAATCCCAAGGCAAAAGAGGACGTTCGACGATGCCCACCTCCACATGGACCTGCTTGTTTTCGCGGAATACTGTCAGTCGGACTTTCGCGCCGATCCTCAGCGACGCAAGTGCCTGCTGAAGCTTGTCCACATTGTCCAACACCGTATCGTTCACCTTCTGGATGATGTCGCCTCCGAGCAGAATGGGATCTCCGGCTACGGTCAACTCGAATTCACCATCGCGCAAGCCGGCCTTCTCAGCCGGGCTCCCGGGCTCCACAGCTTCAACGAGAAACCCCTCCGTGAGCGGGATCCGGAGCAGATCTTTTAAGACGGGAGGCACAAATTGTCCCTGGACCCCCAACCAGGGGCGGATCACCCGGCCGTCGTCAATCAACTTCGGCACCACTTCCTTGATAAGGTTTGCCGGGATCGCAAAGCCGATGCCCCGCGCGTCGGGAATGATCGCAGTGGTAATCCCAATGATGTTGCCGCAACGGTCGACCAGCGGGCCACCGGAGTTGCCGGCATTGATCGCGGCGTCCGTCTGCAACAGCGGCTCCGTCAGCGACCACGCAGCGCCCGGGAGCACACGATTGACTGCCGATACTATCCCGCGTGTGATTGTCTGGTCCAGTCCGAGCGGGTTCCCGATGGCGTATGCTTCGTCACCGACCCGCACGCTATTCGAATCACCGAGCTGTCCCGATGGGAGAGTGCCCTCTTTGGGAGTGGGGATCCGGATCAACGCCAGGTCGAAAATCGGGTCTGCGCCCACTGGAGACGCCGGCAATGCGGTACCGTCATCCAGGACCACCGCAATTGCAGCGCTCCCGAAGACCACGTGGGAATTGGTCAAAATGAGGCCGGACGAGTCGATGATCACGCCCGATCCCATGACGCGCTGGATCCGGTGTTCAGCGTCGTACGGGTCGATCGAGGTCGCCCGAATCAAGACCACCACCGGGGAAATTCGCTGATACAGTGCTGGAAGAGATTCCTGGCAGGGGTCAACCCCGGCTGACGGAGCCGGTTGAGCTGCCCCGACCGGCACGATGCAAAGCAAACATATGAGACCCGTCGTGATTGGCAGTGCGGATCCGAAGCGTCCTGCCCCAGGCTGGTTATTCATGATTTTCTCCTTCATTATGCCCATTCCATTCGACCGCCCCTTCTGCTCGAGCTGACTGGGAGCCGGTCCGAAAATTGCGGAGCGGCCTTCGCAATTCTCAGACGGGCTCCCGGCAGCCGATTGAATGCGCCATCAGAGAATACGAACATCCGTGTGCTTTGTTCCGGACACCGTCAGACCTGCGCTCGCCGTCGTGCATAGGCGGCGTGGTGGTGAAACAATTTCAGGAGAAGGGTATCAGTATGTGGTGTACGGCCGCCCGCATTTGGAGGCCGGGAAAGTCGAGGATAGGTCAATGAAAACATTCAAAGTAGCCGGATTGGTAGTCGGCGCGTTCCTGATGATGGCGCTGCCCGCGAGCGCACATGCACGGTTTCGGGGAGGCATCCTTGTTGGTCCGGCAATCAGCCCATTGGGTTGGTACAGCCCGTTCTACTACGGGCGCTACTGGCCGTACGGGTATTACGGACCATACCCGGTCTACACGTCAAACACCGGTGAGATCAAACTGGACACGAACGTCAAGGACGCCGAGGTGTTCATCAACGGTGCCTACGCCGGGACGGCGGGGAAGATGAAGTCGATACGGCTGCGCCCGGATGCGTACAATCTTGAGATCCGCGCTCCAGGTTATGTTTCCTATACACAGCGGATTTACGTGGTAGCGGGCCATACCATACGTTTGCATGCTGACCTCGCCGCAGCGTCGAAGTCATAAGCGCCTCTGCTCGGCCCCACATGGCCCGCACCGTCATAGGCAGCCGACTCGCTGTTGACGGCGCGGGTCACCCCCGCAGGGTCCACATCGCTCGGATTGGATGTGCAGAAGCTACTGACAATGTTGATCCGCTACGAGTACGGAGAGCACAAGGTCTGGAGCGTGGTGCGAGTTCCTTCGCCCGAGGAGGAGGACGGGCGGCAGTTGCATCGAGAGCTGCGCAGTCTGAGGAAGGAAAAGACGCGGACGACGAATCGGATCCGGGGGTTGCTGGCGACCCAGGGGATCCGGTTGGAGTCTCGTATGGACCTTTCAGACGCACAACTCGAGGCGATCCGGTTGTGGAACGGCAAGGCGCTGCCTGCGGCCTTAAAGAGCCGCTTGAAGCGGGAGTGGGAGCATGTGCTGTTTGTGAAGAAGCAGATCCAGGCTCTGGAAGGCGAACGCCGGTGCGCAATGAAAAAGCGAGAGGGCGCGGACAAACAGCAAGAGAGTGCGGACCTGGACAAGGTGCGTCAGCTCGCGATGTTGGGGGGCATTGATACTCATGGGAGTTGGGTGTTGGTACGAGAGCTCTTTGGCTGGAGGAAGTTTGGCAACCGGCGGCAAGTGGGATCGCTGTCGGGTCTGACACCGACGCCCTACCAGAGCGGCGATAGCCGGCGCGAGCAAGGAATCAGCCACACCGGTAACTGTCACGTTCGCGACATTGCCATTGAACTGGCTTGGTGCTGGGTCCGTTACCAGCCCGAGAGCAAGCAAGAAAACCTAGACCAGCTTGCGCAGCTGTTCCATCAGCGCAAGCCAGCGCTCGATCTGCATGGCCCCGGGCATGAAAGTCGGATCGAAGTGGATTTCGTGTGCGCCGATGCGCTTGCAGCCTTCGACATCCCCCTTGATTTGCTCGAGCGTGCCGGTGAAGATCATGCGCTGCTCGCCGAGCGGCTTTTCGGTGATCTCGACGTTGGCGCGCACCACCAGTTCGAGCTTCGCCGGGTCCCGGCCCTCAGCCCGGGCCATCTGCTTGACGCTATCGAACATCTGCTTCATGCCCTCCACAGGAACGGCCACGGGGTTCCAGCCGTCGGCGAACCTGGCAATGCGCTTCAGCGCCGCCGGGACAAATGCCGCCACATAAATCGGGGGATGCGGCTTCTGAACCGGCTTGGGGTGGATCACCGATTTCGGCAGTCGAAAAAACTTTCCTTGAAACTCGCACGGATCGCTGGTCCAGATGGTCTTCAGCACCTGGAGGAACTCATCCGCACGCGCGCCGCGCTCCTTGAACTCCGCGCCGGCTGCCTCGAATTCGTCCTTTGACCAGCCCAGCCCCAGTCCCACGCGCAGTCGTCCGCCGGAGAGGACGTCAAGAGTGGTGAGCCTGCGCGCCAGCGTGACAGGGTTGTAGTAAGGCATGTCGAGCACGCTGGACCCCACCGCGATCCTTTTGGTGTGGGCAGCCACGAAGGTCATCGTCTCCAGCGGGTCGAGCACGTGCTTGTATTCCTCCGGCAGCATGCCGTCGGACGTCACCGGGTAAGGCGACTGCGGGTTCACTGGCCAGAGAAGCCGCTCGACAGACCACAGCGTGTCGTAGCCCAGCGCTTCTGCTCGCTGCCCTATCTTTATGAGATTCTCCGCCGTTCCGATCGGTCCAATATTCCCTAACGCAAATCCGACTCGCATTCTTGCCTCCTTTTCCTCGAACGCCATCTTAGATGTAAACAGATACTTTGCGGCCCTTCAAGACCGGTCTGCGCATCGAAAATTGGAGGTGGAAGATATTGGCCGTCCTCGATCTTCTACTTCGATTTTCTCCGTGTCTCCGACTCTGCGATTCAGACAGTGATCCTGGAGCGGCAAGACGTCCTGTTTCACCACGGAGACACAGGTCGTGAGAAAAAATCGTAGCGCCGGCGTCTCGCCGGCATCTGAGCCTCGACAACTCCTTTTGGGTCAACACGACCTTTGCCGGCTGGAAGCCGGCGATACATTTTTTCTCACGACCACAGAGGGCACGGAGGCTTCACAGAGGGTTCGTGCATCTCCGTGTTCTCCGTGTCTCCGTGGTGAATGAAGTGCTTGAATTCGTCTTGAGCTCGGCTTTCCGCAACACGTCGGGCGATCGGTCGGAAAAGGCGCAAGCACCGACTAGCCTGATTGAAGCAGGGTTGAGCGTGTGAGAAAATGGCCCGGCCGGCAATAATGGCGGCCGTATGATCCTCCCAGGAAGCGCTGATGCTCGAGAGCAAGATCGTCACTGTGTTTGGCAGCAGCCGTCCTAAAGAGGGCGACGCCGGCTATGCCGAGGCGCGTGAGCTGGGCTACGCGCTCGCGGCGAAGGGCTTCGTCGTGTGCACCGGCGGCTACGGAGGTGTGATGGAGTCGGCCTCGCGCGGCGCCAAGGACGCCGGCGGGCGCACGCTCGCCGTCACCGCGAGATTCTTCCAGGCGCGGACGAACCGATGGGTCGACGAAGAAATTCGCGTGGACACGTGGGAGTCTCGGCTCTTCGAGTTGGTGCGCCGAGGCCACGGCTACGTCGCCTGCAAGGGCGGCACCGGGACGCTAGTCGAGCTGGCTGTCGTGTGGGAAATGTTGAACAAAGGCGTGATGGAGCCGCGCCCATTCGTCGTGCTCGGCGGCTTCTGGCAGCCGATCATCGAGCGCGTGCGCGAAGTCGAGCTGGGCCACCCCTCGCCGTGGGGCGAAGCGAATAACCGGATGATCGAGGTCGCGTCTTCCCCCGGAGCCGCCGCCGATTACGTTGCAGGCAAGCTCTCTTCGCCTCTCTGACTTTTCGATTCGTCATTCGTAAAATGGCCAATGGCAAATGACCAATGATAAATGACAAATCCAGGGGGCAAGGCGCCCTCCCAGGTCTATTTGTCATTTATCATTGGTCATTTTCAACAGATTGCTGACTTTGCCGCGAGGAGCCTATACTGCCTCAGGTCAAGGGAGGGGAGGTGTCGGGGCGGCCCACGGAGTGATATTCAAAGCCGGCCGCCTTGATCGCCTCCGGGTCCAGGAGGTTGCGGCCGTCCAGCAGGAGCGGCCGGTCCATCAGCTCGCGGACACGGTTCCAGTCCAGCGAGCGAAATTGCTCCCACTCCGTAACGATGAGCAGCGCATCGGCGTCACGGGCCGCCTCGTAGGGGTTTTCAGTGAACTGCACTGCCGGGAAAATCTGCCGCGTTTTCTCCATGGCTTCCGGGTCATACGCCCGGATACGCGCTCCTTCGGCGAGCAGGCGGCGGATGATTTCTATTGCGGGAGCAAACCGGATGTCGTCGGTGTTTGCCTTGAACGCCAGCCCGAGGATTCCGATCTGTTTGTCCTTGATCACCCACAGCGCGCGGCGCGTCTTCTCGAGGAAGTAATCGATCCGCCCCCTGTTGAGCTTTTCGGCTTCTTTCAGCAGGCTGAAATCCGCTCCCGCCCGTTCCGCCAGCCGAATAAAAGCCTGGATGTCTTTGGGCAGGCAGAAGCCGCCGAAGCCCAACCCCGCGCGTAAGAATTGAGGTCCGATGCGCGGGTCCATGCCCATGGCCCGCGTGACTTCTTCAACATTGGCCCCGAGCTTCTCGCACAGGTCCGCGATGGCATTGGCGTACGAGATCTTTATGGCGAGAAACGAATTAGACGCGTGTTTGATAAGCTCGGCGCTGTTGACCGTGGTGACGACGAAAGGGGGCGCGGCGGCAGAGGGGCACGTCCGCTCGTGCACCGGGCAGTTGAATTTCTGATCCAGGATCGGGCCGTAGATTTCCCGAAGCTGTTTCTCCGCTTCCCGGTCGTCCACTCCAACCACGATACGATCGGGATGGAGGAAGTCTCCGACCGCCGTTCCTTCACGCAGAAACTCTGGATTCGACGCTACCTGGAAAGTAACCCCGGGGTGGCGTCCATAGACCGCAAGCGCGCGTTTCAGTTGCTGTCCCGTGTGGACCGGGACCGTGCTCTTTTCGACTACAAGCTTGGGCGTGCGGGATTCGGTTGCAATCAGCCGCGCCACATTGTCGATGGCGGAAAGGTCCGCGTCTCCCGTATCGAGCGGGGGCGTGCCGACGCAGATGAAGATGGCCCTGGCTTCGCGCACGGCCTCCGCCGGCTGCGCGCTGAATCGGAGGCACCCTGCGCGCCCGCATTTTTCGACGATGCTGTCCAGATGCGGTTCATAAATGGGCAGCTTTCCCGCCTGTAACGTCTCAATTTTAGCTGCGTCGTTGTCGGTGCACACCACCTGATGGCCGATTTCGGCCAGGCAGCCGCCTGTTACCAGACCCACATACCCACAACCTACTACAGAAATCTTCAAGGCAGATCTTCCTCCTGCAAAGCCTACCATTCTGGCGCATCTTTTTCCCGGGACAAAGCAAAATTTCCCCCGCAGCTTTTAGCCACAGAGCGACGGAGATAAGCTTTTTCTCTGTGTCTCCGTGTCTCTGTGGCCAAACAGGCTCAAAGTTAGCCGCCTTTTCGAGCGGACTGCAGATCGATTCCCAGTTGCTGGCATTTCTTGTAGAGATGGCTGCGCTCGAGGCCGAGCGCCTTGGCGGTTTCGGTCATGTGGAAGTTGTGGGACTCGAGCGCCGCCAGCAGCGTCTCGCGCTCGAAGGCTTCGACGCGCTCGGCGAGGGATCCCTGTACGCGGGCGGCGGCGCGGGGCAGACGCGGAAGCGTTGACTCCACCGCATCGCGGTCCACCTGCGTGTCGCAAAGAAGGAGCAGGCGTTCGACGACGTTGCGCAGCTCGCGCACGTTTCCGGGCCAGGAGTATTTCGCCAGAGCCGCGACGGCATCGTCCGTGAAGACCTTGGGCTTCCAGTGGTTTTGCTCTGCGACCCGGCGCGAGAAATGCGCCGCCAGCACCGGAATGTCCTCCGGCCGTTCTCGAAGCGGAGGGAGCGCGAGCGGGAAGACATAGACGCGATGAAAAAGATCCTCGCGGAACTGGCCCTGCTTGACGAGGTCCGGCAGGTCCCGGTGGGTCGCTACCAGGACCCGAACGTCCACCGCGATGGGACGGCCTCCGCCGACGCGCTCGATCTCCTTTTCTTCCAGGACCCGGAGCAGCTTGGCCTGCATCACGGGCGGCATGTCGCCGATCTCGTCGAGGAGCAGGGTGCCCCGATGCGCCTGCTCGAACTTCCCCAGATGGCGGGCAGCGGCTCCGGTAAAGGACCCTTTCTCGTGGCCGAAGAGCTCGGATTCGATGAGCTCGGCCGGCACGGCCGCGCAGTTGAGCGTGACAAACGGCCCGCCGCGGCGCGCGCTGCGCTCGTGCACGGTCCGCGCGATCAGCTCCTTTCCCGTGCCCGTTTCACCAAGGATGCAGACCCGCGATTCGCTCTCTGCGACCCGTTCCACCTGCGCCATGACGCGCCGCATCGCCTCGCTCGCCCACACGATCTCGTGTTTTCCCACTCGCTCCCGGAGCTGCTGGTTCTCTCCCTCAAGCCGGGCCAACTTGAGAACATTTCCCACCGTGAGGAGCAGCTTCTCGGTCGACAGGGGCTTTTCCAGAAAGTCCACCGCTCCAAGCCGGGTGGCGCGGACCGCCATTTCAATGTTGGCCTGTCCCGAAATCATCACCACCGGGACCGAGATCCCGAGCGCCTTCAACTCTTCCAGCAGGGAGAGCCCGTCCCTTCCCGGCATCACGACATCGGAAAGAATCATGTCGAAGCGCCGGGTCCCGATCAGTTCGACCGCGCGGACCACGCTGTCGCAGACAGTCGCTTCGTGCCCGGCGAGCCGGAAGGCCCTCGCCAGCGAAGCAAGAGTGTTGGGATCGTCATCCACGATCAGTAACTGGCTCATGTCAGTGGTCAGTGGTCAGAACTTCTCGCGCAATTTTTCCCCGGCTGCTGGTCCAACGGTTCCACTTGGTCGATGCAAAGTTCACAAATCGGTCAAACCTGCCTCAGGTCGTGGCACGGGCGTCTCGCCCGTGGGAATTGAGAATCTACCACTGGCCACCGGTCACTTGCCACTGGCCGCTGACCACTAGCCGGTGGGGAGCTCGATGCGAAATGTCGTCCCGCGCCCGCGCTCGCTCTCGACGGAAATTCGGCCGCCGTGGTCGCTTACCACAGATTGCACGATCGCCAGACCCAGCCCCGTCCCGTTTTGCTTGGTTGTGTAATAGGGCGTGAACAGCCTTTCGCGTTCCTCGGGCGTCAGGCCCTCTCCGGTATCTGAGATTTCAAGAAGGACTGCGCCGTTCTGGCGGCGCGTTCGGAGAGTCAGCGTGCCTCCCGCGGGCATCGCGTCGATCGCGTTGAGCATCAAGTTCCGCAACGCGCCGTGGAGCTGCTCCGGGTCGGCGCGGACGCTCCCCACGTTGTCGTCGCAAAGAACTTCGGGAGTGATGGGCGGGCGCCCCGGCGCGTTGAGTTGGGCCTCGAAGAGGCGCACGGCCCGGCGCAGCGTCTCGTTCAGATCCACGGTTTCAAACTGCGGCGGCGGCATTTTGGCGAAGTCGCTGAACCGGCCGACGATCGCTTTGAGATTAGCCAGCTCTTCGAGCAGTGTGGCCGTGCTCTCGCGGAAAACCTCATCGAACTGCTCCGGCGCCTTCTCTCTGGCGCGTTGCATGTTCTCAATCGTGATCTGGATCGGGAAAAGCGGGTTCTTGAGCTCGTGCGCCAGTCGTCGCGCCAGCTCGCGCCAGGCTGCGACCCGCTCGGCCTGAACGAGACGGTCGCGCTGCTCGAGCAGCTGCTGCGTCATACCGTTGAAGGCCCGGGCCAGCTCCCCGATTTCGTCCCGTGATCTCACATCGACCCGCGCGCTCCAGTCGCCGGCTGCGACCTTTTGCGCGCCCTGGGCGAGCAGCGCTACGGGACGCGTTACGCGCGCGGTGACCCAGTAGCTCAGAAGGACTCCAAGCAGAATGCCAATTCCGCCGGCAACCATGCCGGCCGTCCGGATCCGCCGGACCAGCGAGGCCAGCTCTCTTCTGGAGCTTCCCACAAGGAGAACGCCGAGCAGCTTCGCTTCACGTCCCGCGAGCGGAATCGCCTGGACGGTCTCCGGGCCTTCCCGGGCGTCAACGGTTTCCGTTGACTCTCCTCCTTTCGAGAGCACGCGCTCGATCAGAGGGGCCAGCTTTCCGGCTTCAGGGACGGGTCCGGAGGCCCCGGTCAAGGATTTCTCGTCGAAACCCGGTTGCTTGTTGTGATAGAGCAACGCGCGCATGCCCGCCGGCAGCACGAGCGAATTCAGAAACTCTTGGCCCAGTCGCTTCCCTCCGGCAATGTGCAGCTTCTTCTCTCCGGCGCTCACGGTGCGCACCGTCATGAGGGCAAGCGCCGTTTCATTAGGCAGCTCCTCGCTCCTCAGGAAAGCCTCGTTCCAGTCTGCCTGCTCCAGCACCCAGTCCGCCTTGTAGCCGTAACGCGCAGGCCAGTGGGCTGACGAAACTATGGCGCCGTCGTGGGACACAAGCTCAAGGAAGTCAAGCCCATGGGCCTGCGCCAGGCTCGCCGCCTCGTTGACGAACTGCGAATAGTCGGGCCCCGGCCGGCTCAGTTCGATGGCTATCCTCAGCGCCGCCTCGCTCCTGGCAATCCCTTCCACCCGGCGCACCACCTCGTCTCCCCGGCTTGCGAACTCGCGCCGGAATTGAGATATCAGCGCCTCGGTGCGCTGGTCATCGAGGCTTTCGAAGGCGCGCCGCGCCCTGGTCGAGACCACCCATGTGACGGTCGCGACGCTGACAGTCACCGTCAACGCAACCAGGACGAGCAGGCGCACGCCAAATGTCATGGTTTCTCCACGTCGATCCAGACGTCTTCGAGATTCCATTCGCCGCTCTTGGAGACGCCCGGCTGTGTCCAGGTTTTGACTCTTGGGCTGAGCGCGTAAAGCTCCGGGAGGTGAAACAGCGGGATCACGCGAAAGTCTTCGAGAAGCGCCCGCTCCGCGTGGTAGAGGGCCTCGTGCGTGGATCTCGGGAGCAGGTTCACGGATTCGGAGAGGTGAAAAAAGGCTGCGAGATCGGCCAGCGCCGCCGCCGGCTGCAGGGAACCCGGCCGGATGCGGACCAAGCGCAGATCCGATCGCGCGGGAGCCGTTGACACTTGAATCGTGATGCCGGCTTCGCGCGCGTCTACGGCGATGCGTTCGGCAATGTCGCGCGCGAGCGGATCCAAAGCGTCGTAGCTCAGCGCAAGCGCGGGCACGGGATGCTCCATGCGCGCAATGAGCTGCCGCGCCCGAGCGGGATCATGGACCTTCGAAAACAGGAAGGCATAGCCGCTCAGCCAACCCGGAAGGAGGCCGCCGGCGATCTCGCCCTGCCTCTGAAGGCGCACGTTGTGGATGGCCGCGCAGTCAATCGAGAATGCAATGGCCTGCCGGACGCGGGGATCTTCGACGGCAGGGCGCCCGCGCTCGAAAACCAGCGCGATCGTGTCTCTGGCGGCGGACGACCAGACCTTCATTCCGCGCTGCTCGACGGTGCGCACGTCGGCCGGGGAGATTTCGATAAACTCCGCCTTCCCCAGCTCCAGGTCCAGCATCTGGTCGCGCGGGGCGCGTCCCATCTCGATCGTTATCCGGTCCAGGAAGGGCCGCCCGCCCCAGTAGTCTTCGTTTGCGGTCAGCGCCAGCCTCCGTCCCGTCTCTGATCCGGCAGGCCGGAAGGCACCGGTCCCCCACAGCGTTCCGTCGTCACGGCGCAACGCGATCGATTGGCGGGGATGCGCCAGGTCCGGCAGCAGATCAGGCTCGGGGAGATCGGACTGGATCACGACCGCGCCTTCCCCCGCCGAAGCCAGCCACGCGCCGCCGGGGCGCAGAGAGGCAACGACTTTGTCCGGACTCAACGTCGTCCCGTCATGGAACTTGACCCCGGCGCGAAGGCGGAAGACCCAGCGCTTCGCCGCGGCGTCATGCTCCCACGAGAGGGCCAGTGCGGGCTGCGCGCGGCCGTTTTCGTCGAGCCGCACGAGTCGTTCAAATACAAGCGTCTCCAGTTTGTCTTTCGCCGCGGCTTCGGCGGCATCCGTGGGCCGCTCGGACGGATCGAGCCGCCGAACGTCCGCCTGCATTTCGACTCGCAGCGTGCTGCCGTAACGCGGCCGCGTCGCGGACTCGGCAAGACCCGCGGCCATCGTGACGCTAACGCCGGCAAGAAATCGACAGATGAAACGCGACATAGCGTCCCGTTCGGAGATCGCGCGAAACTGCGACGGATCTGCTCTCGGTCTCATCCTGCCACAAGGCGGTGATGGGACCGGGGAACTCCACCGGAAGGCTGACGGCAACAGGTTGCCGGTCGGCAATCTCGAACGCCTGAATGGCATCGGGTTCCGGCGGGTCGCCGCGGCGCGTGGCGAGAATCTGGCGGCCGTTGCCGCAGTTGCTTTTGATCCCGGCTATGTCGCTCCCCCAGCCGGATACCGTCCCGGCGGGTTCGAGCGACCAGTCGTAGAGATGGGCGCGCCCGTCCACGCCGGCGAAAGCCCAGAGAAGGCCCTCTGAATCCTCGACTCCAGCCACAGTGAAGAAAGCGGCGACCTTGTCCGTGGAGAAGAAATTCTTGCCCCGGGCGGCATGCACCACGCCGAACTCTGTCGGCCAGGCCGACCCGTCGCTCTTGCACTGCAGCGATAGCTCCGGCGCCGGCGCTCCCGTGCACATCATGCCCGGAAGATAGACCTTCAGGGACTCGCCCTGAAGTTGCAGCCGCCCGCGGACGTCGCGCGGCCAGGCTTCTGTTCTTGCGAGGGGAACAGATTGCTTCATTTCCCACTCGTCCTGCCCGCGGCGGTAGAGCGACAGCCCCTGGGAATCGAGCACAAGCAGGCCGGCATCGCGCAAGGCAACGTCAAGTATCGGCCGCTCCTGCTCGAACAGCGGCGTCTTTTCGATCATCATGACGGCTGCGGCGCCCGGGCGCGGCGGAGCGGGGCGCGGCCGCGCCACCATAACGACCTCCGTCTGTTCGCCACGCTGTATTTCGGCAACCCAGAGATAATTTCCCAGGTTCTCGGAAAGAGTCACCAGAACCTTTGCCGTGCCTTCTTGTTTTTCCCGCAGCCGCGCGCCATTGTTGCGCAACGCATTTTCCAGAGCGCGCCGCGCCTCGACGGACTGGGTGGCAGAGAGCGAGGAGATGTTGCGGACCCTGAGCGCTACTTCTTCGAGCGGTGCGAGCGTTTGCATGATCTTTCTCGCCAGCTCCCGCGCTGCGTCTTCCGCGAGATCCGAGGGTGTCAGTGATTTTGGCGAAAACAGCAGGAGGACGAAAAACGGAATCGCCGGCAGGAGGTTTCGACCGCTCACAAGCCGACATCATAGCACAGCATGCAGAGGGGCAGAGGGGCGGAGCGGAGGAGGCAGAAGAGGAAGAATCTTTCTCTCCTCCGCCCCCCTGCTCCTCTGCTCCCCTGCTCCTCTGCTGAGCTTTTCTCCCCTGCCCCCCTGCTTAGCTTTTCCTTCGGTTGTCATGCGACGTGCGTGTCAGCCGCCCCAGTGTGGTCAAGAGTGCTTCCATACAACCCCAGCTGATTACAAGGGCAACGAACCCCGTGACAGCCAGCGCCGCTATTAAGGTCAGTCCGTCCATACAAGCTCCTTTTCCGCTTGCTGTGATCCGTCAGTTACGGACGCCGTCCGTAACGCCGGCTTCCAGCCGACATTCCGTTGAATTTCGTACGCGTGCCGGCGAGACGCCGGCGCTACCTGTTCCCCGACCCCATGACTGAGGGGTTACCTTTCCTTCCTCCTGGCATCGGCGGCTGAGAAGAGAGCGAGTGTGGTGCGCCACGGCTGACGGCGCATGTCAGTCCAGCGCCTCAGCGGAGCCGGCCCCTGGACGCGGGTGCGCGCTTTCAGCGGGCGCTTCGAAGATCTCCGCCAGATCTTCGTTTCGCTCTGCGCGGATTTCCACCACGTCCCCTACTCGCACCAGTTCGAACAGTTCCTGCACGTCGGCATTGCGCAGCCGGATACAGCCGTGAGACGCGGCGCGGCCAATCGAGCGCGGCCGGTTCGTCCCGTGAATCCCGAAACCCTTGAGGCTGAGGCCGAGCCAGCGGGTACCGACGGGGTTCGCAATGCCGGGACGGATTACTTCACCCGGGCGGTAGTAAGTCGGATTGGGGATTCTCGTGATGATCCTGAACGTTCCGGTGGGGGTCGGACTCTTTTCCGCCCCGACCGCGGTCGAGTAAACCTTTACGATCCGTCCGTCTTCAATCAGCGTCAGTTTGCGAGCAGGAATGCTCACGATGATCCTGCGGTTCGCGTTTCGGACCCGGCGCTCAGTTGGGCCCGCTGTTTTCCGTTCCTCGGCCTGCGCGCCGCCTGCGGCGGTAATCACAAGAACCAGTATGGCTGCTCCGATCCATCGATTTCTGAGTGGCTGCATCGCTCGTCTCCTTTTGTTTCCGAGAGAGACTATTGCAAGCCTCGGGCCACAGGCTCCTCACTGAAAATAAAGGGTTTACGCGAGAGCGATGGTCTGAGAAGCGTGTCAGGCCGAACACGCCGTGTCAGGAAATACACAGAGGTTCGGAGTTCAGGTATGGAGTTCAGCCTTCAGGCTGCACTGTGCCGGAACCCAATTGCCGAGGTTGGGAGCTCAGCCTTCAAGCAGCCCCTGCTTCTGTGCAGGCTAAAGCCTGAACTCCATGCCACACCGTGGTGTATTTTCAAGTCAGTCGGGTTTGGAGTTCAGCCTTAGGCTGCCCCTGCTTGTGTGCAGGCTAAGCTCCCAGCGTCCTTCCCGGATTCATCTGGGAAAATACAGCGCCGTGTTAATCAAATCATCTACTGGTACTGCTAATAGGGAGTGAGACCAGTCATTCACCGGCGAGACCGCCAGTGCCACGATAGCTTCGTGGCATGGCCGTCGCGGCCATGATACGAAACTTGACCGATTTGTGAACTTTGTGTCCACCAAGAGGGCACTTGGTGGGGGCACGAGGGACAGAAGTATCGAGTCTTGGAGGAATAGCCGATGAGCAACTCCAGGCGGCAGGAGGAGCAGCGGGGCGCACAGAGGTCACAAATCGGTCGATTTACATCAGGTCATGGACGGGCGTCCCGCCCGTGGGAAGTGAGGCCCTAACCTGGGTCATGGCCGGGACGGCCACGCCACGATGGAAAATTTGTGGTTCATTCGGTGAGGAAAAAATCGCGCGGCCGTGGCGCCGGCCCTCAGACGGCAACAGGCGCTACGTTCGGAAGTTTGGAGAAGATTCCGTGGTGGCATCTGCTTCTGGTGGCGGCCCTCGCGTTCGCCTGCTACGCTCAGACCGTCCGGTACGGATTTGTCTATGACGATGACCTGCAGTTAGTCCGCAATCCCCGCATCCGCAGCTTCTCGAGTGTCGGCCCGGCATTCGGGGAGAATTTCTGGGCTTTCAAAAGCCCTGACTACTTTACGAACTATTACAGACCGCTTCACACGGTTACGTACATGTTCGGATATGCCCTTGGCGGGCTTTCCCCCGCGCCGTTTCACGCCATCAACGTCTGTCTTCACGCGCTCGCGAGCCTCGCGGTTTACTGGCTGGGGTGGGTTCTGTTTGAGCGAGCCCGGATCGCACTGTGGGGAGGCCTGCTGTTTGCGGCGCACCCCATGCACACCGAAAACGTTGCCTGGATAGCGGGCGTAACGGACCTGGGTTGCGGGTTGTTCTTTTTCGTATCGCTGGCAAGCTACGTACGCTGTCGCAGCGGCGGCGATCATGCGAGGATCTGGCTGGGAGCCTCATTGCTTTCTTTTCTGGCGGCTCTTCTGTTCAAGGAAATGGCATTGACGCTCCCATTTCTGGTGGTGGTCCTGGACCTGGCAGCGCTGCCGGAAGCTAGACGCGCCTCAGGGGCATCGAGGTTGAAAGCCTGGGCATCCTTTGGTCTTGTCCTGCTCCTGTATCTGGCCCTGCGCATTCACGCCCTGGGTGTATTTTCTCGGACGCAAACTCCGATACCGCTGACGAAGCTGGATAGGCTCCTGACCACGCTCCTGTTTGTCGGCCGGTACCTTCAAAAACTCATCATTCCCGTCGGACATAATGCTTATTACGTATTCCGTCCTTTCTTGAATTTGGCTCCCGCGCAGTGGATTCCGCCTCTTCTCACACTTCTCGCGACTTCCGCCTTTGTCTGCCTCTGCCTGAGGAAGGAGAAAAAACTGCTGTTTCTGGCAGGCTGGATGGTCATCACGCTCGCGCCGGTACTGAGTTTCGGAAGCGTGGGGCAGAATGTTTTCACGGAGAGGTATCTCTACATTCCTTCCCTCGGATTATGCCTTCTGGTTCCTGCTCTGGCGGACCGCTATCTACGCGGTCACGCAAGGAAGCCCGCGGTTTATGTTGCGTGCGGGGCGTTAGCGGTTCTTGCATTCCTGACGCTTCGGCGCAACCCCGTCTGGCGGGACAACCAGGCCCTCTACAAAGCCACAATCGAAGCATCTCCGGATGCCGCTCAGATGCACAACAACCTCGGAGTCGCTTACTACCACGAAGGTAATCTGCCGGCGGCGCGCGAGGAGTTTCAGGCTGCTCTGGATGCGAATGCGCGGGCGTTCAATCCGTATGATCGGGATCGTTATGCAAGTCTCCTGGGGTTGGGCGGTCTGCATTACGTTGAGGGCGAGGCGGCCGATGCGGTGAACTGTGCCGAGGCGGCGGTCAAATTGAGGCCGGATTTGCCCGACGCGTATCAGGCGCTGGGAGCGGTGATGGGTGGGCTGGGGAGATATTCCGAAGCGGAAAAACTCCTCCGTCGCGCCCTGGAGATTGACCCGTTGGATCCAATGGCGCGCCTGAATATGGGCAACATCCACATCATCCGGGGGAACCTGGCGGCTGCTGAGATCGAATTTCGCAAGGCCATCGATGCAGATCCTCGCTCTCCCGACCCCCGGGTCGCCCTCGCCGCGCTGTTTGACCGGATGAATAGAAGCTCGGAGGCGATTTACGTTCTAAGAGAAGTCCTCGCGATGGATCCGCATAATCCTCCGGCACTTCGGCTCCTGCAGCAGATTAGCTCGGATCCCCCGCGAAGGTAGAATGACGAACGACCGGACCTTCAGCCACAGAGCCACGGAGATAAGATTTTCTCGGACCTCGCATCTTGCAGTTTGCCTTGAAGCTTCATTTTTAGGGCAGCGTCTTAGGCCACAGAGACACGGAGACACAGAGATATTTCTCTGTGTCTCCGTGGCTCTGTGGCTAAATCGGCTCGTTCAAAACAGCAGCTTCAGACCAAATTGGAGGATGCGCGGATCCAGCGCGGAGGTGATCTGTCCGAACTGGTTCGACGATCGATTGGTGTTGGGCGCGTTGAAGTTGACGTTGTTGAAGATGTTGAAGAACTCGGCGCGGAACTGGAGGCTCATCCTCTCGGTTACATTGGTGACCTTCAGCAATCCGATGTCGGTGTTGAAGTACCTCGGTCCGCGCAGGATATTCTTCCCGGAACTGCCGAACGTGCCGATCGCATTCGCCACAAACTTGGAGGTATCGAAGTATCGTGCCACCATCTCCCCGTGAGGCCGGTCGGAACCGAGGTCGGCATTGCCGCCGAGGAAATCGGCACGGTCGCGATTGATGCCGGTGAAGGAGTTGTCGCGGCCGCTGGAGATGGAGAAGGGGAAGCCGCTCTGCCAGGTCACGATCGAGTTGAGCATCCACCCATCGATCAACTTGTCCAGCACCCGGTTGACGCGCATCCGCGGGATCTGCCAGACGTTGGAGAGCTTGAGATTGTGAGGAACATCCTCGCGAGAGAGGCCATAGTCGAAGCGGCGGTTATCCGGCGTGGTCCATCCATAGTCGTCAAATTTCTTCGAGAACGTGTAATTGGCCAGCACCGACAACCCTTTCCCGAATCGCTTCTCGGCGTTGAGCTGAACGGAGTTGTAGTTGCTGTTGTTCGACGACTCGTAAAGGCCGATGCGGCTGAAATTTTGATAGAACCGCCTGGCCTGAGTGTTCGCCACAGTGGACTGCCCCGGAATGTAAATCGCCGGGTTAATCTCACGGCCGTTTTCAGCCGCGGCGAAAAAGTACGTTGCTTTGTTGCCGATGTAGGCTACACGGAGCACCCAGTCGGAGCCAAGCTGACGCTCCACCGACAGGTTCCAGGCGGCGAGCAGCGGTGTCCGGAAATCTTTGGAGAACACCGCGCGCAGCTCGGTGGGCGTGACAAAGGTTGCTTCCGGGCCGGGTACCCGCGGACCGTACTGCTCCGGGAACGGGTTTGTCACGCCGGCGCTTCCGAACGGGTCTTCAAATGAGACACCGTCGAAGGAGAATCCGGGAGCGAAGGGCGCGATGTTGGTGAACGGGTTGAACGAGCTTGCCTGAATCGGCGTGTAGAAATAGCCGAAGCCGCCGCGCAGGCTCGTTTTTCCGTCCCGGGTCAACCGGTAGGCAAAGCCGATGCGGGGGGCGATGTTCCAGATGTTGGCGTCGGATCCGCCGAGCGGGCATCCGGGATCGTGATTGTCGCCTCCATACAGCATCCCGGCGGGTGCATTAGGGTATCGCTGAGATTTGGCGCCCGGCACGAAGCAGACTACGCGTCCTTCGCGATCGTAGTAAGGGAAGTAGGGATCCCAGCGAACACCCAGGTTCAAGGTCAGTCTCTGATTCACGCGCCAATTGTCCTGGGCGAAGAAGCCCCAGCGGGTGCCCTTCAAATTTTTAAACTCGCCGCCGCCCTGCACGAAGTTCGATGCTCGCCCCAGCATGAAATCGGCAATCCCATCACCTGATAACTGACCGTTAAAAGTGAAGCTGCCGTCCATGCGGAACGTGTTGATGATGTGGTTGGAAAGGCGGACCGCCTCGCCGCCGAAATGGAGCTCGTGCGGGCCACGGATCTTCGTCACGTTTTCGCGGATCGTGAAGTCGCCACGATCGAAATCGCCCAAATGATTCGTGCCGATGCCGAACCCGCCGGTCACGCTCATCGTGATCTCAGGCGGAGCTTTCAGCGCCGAGGAGGCCGCTGAAGAGATCTTGACGCCCGCATCGGGATAGCCGAACGGCGCGCTGGAGAGGGAGCCTCCGCGCTGCCGGTTCAGCCCGAAAGTGCTGGTGAGCAACAGAGTCGGGCCGAACGTGTACGTGTGATTGACCGAAACGTTCTGCACGCGGACGGCATTGCCCGCGCTGCTGGCGGCCAGGATGTTGTTGGCCGGAACGACCGCAGGACGGTCGTAATCGGTAAAGAAGTAGCGGCCGCTGAGCTGGTGTCGGCTCAGATTGTAATCCACCTTGGTCATAAACTGGTTTTCGGTCTCGATCTGGTTGGTGCCGACGAAGTTCAGTTCCCGTCCGGCCCGGTTCGGCAAGGGTATCCACTTCAGGAAGAAGTTCGAAACCGGGCTGATGCGGCTCTGCGGAATCTGGTTGCCCGGAAACTCCTGCCGCGTAACGGGGTCCACGAGCTTTTGTTTCGGAAGAAGGGAGGAGAAGTCCCCGGCGCGCTCGGCGGCCGTGGGGACGAAGGTTACTCGCCCGGCGGCCTCGCTGCGGACGCGCGTGCCCTGATAGGTCCCGAAATAGAACAGCTTGTCTCTGACGATCGGCCCGCCGACACTGCCGCCGAACTGGTTCCGTTTGAGCGTATCGTGGACGGGCGCGAAGAAGTTGCGCGCGTTCAGCTTCCCGTTACGCAGGAATTCAAACAGGCTGCCGTGGAGGTCATTGGTGCCCGAGCGGGTAACAATGTTGACGATCCCGCCCGCGGCATTGCCATATTCCGCGGTGAAGTTGCTTTCCTGGAGATTAAACTCCTGCACGGCATCGGGGTTCGGGAACGGCACGTTCACGTTCAGATAGGTGTCGTTATGGCCGGCGCCATCCAGCTGGTAATTTACCTGAGCCATGCCCGCGCCATTGACGCCCGCGGTCTGCTCTCCCGGATAGACTCCGCCATGACCGCAGATCCTGCAGCCGTTACGCCCAAGGTCCACGCTGCCGGCGGACAGAAAGACCAGCGTCTGAGCCATGCGGCCATTCAACGGCAGCTCCACCACGCGCTTCTGATCGATGAGCTGGCTCACGGTACCGGTGCGCGTTACCACCAGCTCGGCATCGGCTTGCACCGTGACCTGCTCGGCCACTTGCCCGAGCTGCATGGTCACGGTCTGGTTGACTGCCTGGTTCACGGCCAGAGTGATGCCCGTTTGCACGTAAGTCGAAAATCCCGGGCGTTCCACGCGCAACTCATAGTTGCCCACGGGAAGCCTGGAGAAAAGAAACGCGCCCGCCGCATCCGTCGCCGCGGATTGGGCGAACCCGGTATCCACATTGCGCACGGTCACGCGCGCGTCCGGCAGGACGGCGTTGCTCGAATCGACGACGGTACCACCGAAGCTGGCGGTGGTGTACTGCGCCTGAATCGGCGAAACAAACAGAAACAAGGCTGCGATCGCAACCAGGTACCGTTTCAAAATTTGCATCGTTAACCTCCTGCGAGTGGAATGCGACGGAGCAACCGGAATATAGCAGCATGGCCTGAACTCCCAAAGTGAATTGAGAATCTCGTACGGGCGGCCCTGCGTGGCGCTCGGGAACGGGCGACCACATAGGATCGCCCCAACGCTGATGCCGGTTTTTGCGCACAGTAGTTGACTGTTGAATTAGGACGCCGATGAGCGCTGATCTCGCGGATCAAACCCGGGATTTGTGGCAGGATTAGCAGCTAGACAGGATAACAGGATTGACAGGATGGACAGATCTCGGGAGCTTTGCAGGGTCGAGTAACCTTGTCATCCTGTCCGAAAAAATCCAGTAGATCCTGTTATCCTGTCCGATAAATCCTGTCATGCTGTCAGAGCCGCCGAATGCCGATGCTCATGATACTCTACTCTCGGAATCGACAGAGGCGATACGTGCGGGCAAAAGATGATCCCAAGAAAGCGACTTCCATTCGAGCTGTGATATTGGCGAGCTTTATCGGAACCACGGTCGAGTGGTATGACTTCTTCCTGTACGGAACCGCGGCGGCGCTCGTGTTCAACAAGCTGTTCTTTCCGAACGTGGACGCGTTGACGGGAAGACTCTCGGCCTTCGGAACTTTCGCCGTGGGATTCATAGCGCGTCCGGTGGGAGGTCTGGTTTTCGGCCATTACGGCGATCGCAAGGGGCGCAAGGGGATGCTGATTTATTCGCTGGTGATCATGGGAGTCGCCACCTTCGCCATCGGCCTGCTTCCCACGTACGAGAGGATCGGCATTCTCGCGCCGATCTTCCTGGTCGTGCTCCGCTTTGCGCAGGGAATCGGCGTGGGCGGAGAATGGGGAGGCGCTGTGCTGATGGCCGTCGAACACTCGCAGGGTAAGAACCGGGGCTTTCATGGAAGCTGGCCGCAGATGGGAGTGCCGGCCGGGCTGCTCCTCTCCACCATGGTTTTTGCCCTGCTGTCCTCGAATCTCTCGGACGCAGAGTTTCTCGCATGGGGCTGGCGCGTGCCCTTCCTGTTGAGCTTCATTTTGATTGGTGTCGGGCTTTTCGTCAGGCTGCGCATCCTGGAAACGCCGGCATTTACGCGGCTGAAGGGGGCCGGGAGCGAGCGCCGTGTTCCCCTACTCGATGTCGTGCGCCATCATCGCAGGAACGCCCTGCTCGGCATGGGGATCCGCCTTGCGGAGAACGGGACATTCTATATCTTCACCGTCTTCGTCCTGAGCTATGGCGAAAGCCAGTTGAAGCTGCCCCGAAGTACGATGCTGACGGGCGTGATGATCGCGTCCGTTATCGGCCTGTTCACGACTCCGGCTTTCGGCGCGCTTTCGGATCGAGTCGGCAGGCGCCCCGTCTATCTGACGGGCGCGGTTTTCACGTTCCTCTTCGCGTTCCCCTTTTTCCGGCTCCTGGACACCCGCACTCCGTTTCTGATCTGGCTGGCCATCGTGCTCGCTGTGAACATCGGCCATGACGCCATGTACGGTCCGCAGGCGGCGTACCTGTCCGAGCTGTTTGGCACCGGCGTTCGGTATACCGGGGCATCGCTCAGCTACCAGCTCACTTCGGTCTTCTCCGGCGGGTTTGCTCCATTGATTGCAACGGCGCTGTTGGCGTCGTTCGGCACATTCGCGGTTGCGGCATACATGTCCGGGATGGCATTGATTACGGTTGTATCGACTTACTTCGCTTCGGAAACTTTCCGGGGCGATATTTCCTGAGAAGCTGTGAAGAAATTGACGTGACGTGGGAGCGGACCCGCGTGGCAGGGCCGCGCCATTATTGGCCGGGCGGGCGACCACATAGGGTCGCCCCTAAAGCGCCCCGTCTCTCCTAAAGAAGCCCTTATGGCACACGGATTCACTCGGATATCACGGATTCTCACGGGGAATGCAGATCCGTGTTTTTCCGTAGAATCTGTGAAAACGCGTGTCCCATCTGGGCGTCTCGCATTGCGAAACAAGCTGGCCTGGGGGAACTGCGTGGAATTCGCGGCAAGGTTTTCAGACTACGGTCGGATGGGATTTCTTAACGTCTTCTGAGGGTAGATCTTTGAAACGCGGATTTGCTCCACTTGCGGCGATCGTGAGTTTTGTTTCAGCGGTTAGCTGTTGCCTTCCGGTGGGAACTGTTTTCGCGGCTGCCGGGTTTGCCGGGGCCGCGGCGTTTCTGAGCTCTGCCCGGCCCTATCTTATGGGACTGTCGGTTCTTCTCCTGGGCGTGGGATTCTGGCAAGCTTACGGAGCGTCCAATTGTCCGGTAAAGAGGAATCGCATGGCCGTCTTCCTTCTCTGGACCGCAACCGGGCTGCTGCTGCTCCTGTTTCTGTTCCCGCAAAACATCGCAGGCTTGCTCGCGGATTGGTTCGCGCAGGCGCCAAAATGAAAAGGTTCTTTGCTGTCCTGGCAGCAATTCTTCTCGTCGTCTTCCTTCTGGCCGGTTACCTCGCTTTCCGGCCCCGTCATACGCCCGCAGGACAGCCCTCGCTGTTATCCATCAATTCTGAAACCCTCCCGGAATTCCAACGGCAGTTCAACGAGGCGGCGGGCGCAGTGCGAGTCCTGGTCCTCCTCTCACCCACGTGATCGGTTTGCCTGCAGGGGGCCTCTGCAGTTCAGACAGTCCTGAAGGAAATCCCCGATCAGCCACTCCGCGTTTTTGTCATATGGGAGCCTGTTCTACTGACAGATTGGTCCGCTCCCACCACTGGAGTGCTGTACCGCCTTCACGACGCCAGAGCAGCTCAATTCTGGGACAGGCGGCTGCGGGTTTCGCAGGAGATAAAGGCAGCCGCACGGGGCGATTCTCGGAGCCCTCTTGCCCAACTTTCCTCTGATGACGGCCCGGTGTGGGACGTTGTAGCCGTTTACGCGAGGGGAATGCGGTGGGAAAGCGCGTTTCCAGAGCCCGTCTTTGCCGATCGGCCCGTGGTGCACGTGATCGCCGAATTCCGCCGCCACCTCCATGACGTCTTGAAAAACTAAACTCGCGATCCTTTCCTTCTCCGATCACAGCGCAGCAATCGAATGGCATTACGAGCCTTGAGCGCCCAAGCGTCGTTTCTCCGCAAGCAGGCTCACCCCCGATTCTCCCTGGACAGAGATATACGTTTAATTGTATATTTGATACGGCTTGCCTGCTATATTCGCACTCGTGAGCGAGCAAACCGAAAGGCCCAAATACGCGGCCGTGGTTTGGGAGGGCGACTCCAGGGAGGTTCTTCAGGCCTTCCCGGACGGCGTCAGGCAGAACTTGGGATTCCAGCTTTGGCAGCTGCAACAAGGCGAGAGACCGAGTGATTGCAGACCGTTGCCTTCGATTGGCACGGGCGTTTTTGAACTGCGAGACCAAGATGAGAGAGCCTGGTATCGCGTCGTTTACCTGTCGCGGATAAATGACGTGATCTACGTTCTTCACTGCTTCGAGAAAAAGAGCCGGGAGATGCCCAGAAGGGAGTTCGAGACAGCGAAGCGGCGGCTCAAAGCGGTGAAGGCGCGTTTGGCGGAGGAGTTCAAAGCCGAACTGTACCAGGCAATCCTGAAATACGCCAAAAAGTATTCCCAAAAGCAACTGCAAGTAATCCTCGGAGAGCCTCAGCCGCGTGTGAGCGAACTCCTCAACGGAAAGATCGCCAACAAAAGCGTGGATAAGCTGCTTCGCTATGCTGGACGACTTGGCATTGAGGCAAAGGCCAAATTCGCGCAGACTCACAAAGAGCTCGTTGAGAAGGAGCTTACACTGGCCGATTAATGCCGATCAGACTCTGCCGCTGTTCCTGTTTGCCGCGCCAGCTCTCCAAGTATGCTTTGATGTTCGAATAACGAATTGGCCAAACGTCGATGCCAACGCTGCGGCGATTCTCTTCGATCAGCTTTTTGACGGTTGGCCAGACCTGTTCGTCTCACGGCAGTTGGAGGAAACCGCCTGTGAACACCGATAGACGCCGACCTGTGTCCATCGGCGGTTTCGTTTTCTCTCAGACTTCGTTCTTCTTGAAGCGCTCGACCAGGTGGTCGCAGGCGCGTACCGTGATGGCCATCATGGTCAAGGTCGGATTCTGGCAGCCGCTCGAGACAAAGCAGGCGCCGTCGAAGACAAACAGGTTCTTGACGTCGTGCGCCTGGTTGTAAGCGTTGAGAACGGATTTTTTTGGATCATCTCCCATACGCGCCGTGCCCAATTCGTGAATAGCCATCCCGGGCATCGCAAGTTTTGCATTGAGTGTGATATTCCTGGCGCCGGCGGCCTCCAGCATTTCGGCCGCCGTGACAGCGGCATCTTCCATCATGGCCGCTTCATTGCTTCCGTGTGTCATGCTGATGCGCAGCGCCGGTATCCCCCAGGCATCCTTGAGCGCCGGGTCGATTTCGCAATAATTGTCCAGGCGGGCGAGGGACTCGCCGAAACCACCCAGGTGAATCCCGTAGACCCCTTTCTTGACGGCGTTTTTATACGAAGCTCCAAAGCCCTCGGCGCCGAAGGCATAGTTGGGCGCGGCTCCCCCCTGGAAACCGTACCCGCGAATGAAGCGAGGGTGACGGGGTCCTGCTTTCAGATTTCGGAATCGGATGACGTAGATTCCGTTGGGACGGTTCGGATCGCTGGCTGACTTCTTGAATTCCATGTCCGGCAGCTCCGCTGACGCGCCTGCCCCGACGGCGTGGTCCATCAGGAAGCGGCCGAGCAGGCCGCTGGAATTTGCGAGCCCGGCGGGATACTCCCGCGTCTTGGAATTGAACAGGATGCGCGTCGATTCCAGCGCCTGGGCGCACAGGATTACAGTGCGGCCCGATGCCTGGTAGGTCTTGCGCGTGAGCCGGTCGATGTACGTGACTCCACGCGCGCGATTCTCCTTGCTGTCCATGTCCACCTGGCTGACGACCGCGTTGGTGATCAGAGTGCAGTTGCCCGTCTTGAGCGCGTCGGCCACCGTGGTGAAAGGGCTGCTGAAATAGGAAAACGTGGAGCAGCCGCGCTCGCACGGACCGCAGTAATGACAGGCAGCCCGGCCGTTGTGGTTTTTTGTCAGGATTGCGGTCCGGCCTATGGTGACGGTTCGCCCGAATTTCGCCTTCACTCTTTCGCGCAGCAGTACCTCCCCGCAAGTCATTTTCATGGGGGGGAGAAACTGCCCGTCGGGAAGGGCCTCATTTCCTTCGGTCATGCCGCTGATTCCCACGTACCCTTCCACCAGGTCATAATAAGGAGCAATGTCCTTGTAGGAAAATGGCCAGTCCGCGCCATAACCGTCGAGGCTGGCGGCTTTGAAATCGAGATCGCTGAGCCGGTAACTCTGGCGCCCCCATACCAGCGTGCGCCCGCCCACAATTCTCAGACGCTGCCACGTAAAAGGTTTATCCGGCGGTGAGCTGTACGGGTTTTGCAGGTCATCGACAAACCAGTCGTAGTTGTATTCCATGCAGGCATAACACATCTTCTGGATAGGCCGCGTTCGCACAATCTCCGGAGAGAGATTGCGGTACTCCAGTTTGTACGCCGGCATGTGCTCCGTAAATTCTTCCGGAGAAATGTTCCGGCCCGCTTCCAGCAGCGCGACCTTCATGCCGGCCTCGGCGAGCCTCTTTGCGGCCCAGCCGCCCGTGGCTCCCGAGCCAACCACGATCGCGTCATATTTCTGGCTCAATGCTTCCTGGCTCACGTCCCACCTCTCTCGATTGACGATTTACGATTGACGAGTAACCGACCCTGTCAATTCACCAATCGTCAATCGTAAATCGTCAATCATTTGTGCGTCTCGGGGGGATGAGGACATCCCTCCAGGTCGTCGTGGAAAACGTTGCCGCTCCAACCTAGCTCCTTCATTCCGATTTCCGAGTTGTAGTAGGCGCGGCTGATCCAACTCTTCAGATTCTCGAAGTGCGCGGGCCCTTCGAACTCGGCCAACTTCTCGCCCCAGGTGACCAGGCTGTGCGGATACGCGATGAGCTTCAGGAATTCTGTCTGGCTTTCAGCCGGGAGATAAACAAACGCGGCGCGATAGCGAGCCATGCACTCGCCGTCGATGTAAGCCAGGCTGGCGAGGAATCTCTGCTGGGTTTCGCGGGTCTCGGCCGCAAGCAGCCGATCGATGAAGCGATTGACCAGCGCCTCCTTCGCGCCGGGCGTATCCGTTTTGGGCAGGATCATATCGCTCAAAGCGATCAGGGTTTCATTCTGGTGCGTGTCCAGGAAAACGGGCTTCCAATCCGCTCGAGCAAGATCCTTTGAAGCGTCGAAATCGGACGGGAACTGTGTGGTGGCATCGTCGAGGAGCGGCAACGCCGCAGATGCCCGCCCGCCGCCGCGCCCCTCCGGGCTGCGGCCCGCAGGCCCGCTGGCTGTGTTGCTCGCTCCTTACATACCGCAGCGGGTATGCTCGTCGCTCGCGCCTTGCCAGCGGGCCTGGGGGCCAGCAGCAAAATGTACACCTTATTTCCTGACGGGCCCTAAGTGCGCGAAGGGACGCGAAGGTTTTATTGGTGCGGCTGCGCTGCACCGTGGAATTCGTGCCAGTTTTTCTCCCTGAGAGTGCTTGAATTCTTCTCGAGCTTGGCTCCCCGCTCGTCGGGCGCGCGATGGCTTTGAGAAGAGTGAGAAGAGACCGAGTCTTCTTGTGCATCAGCATCCCGTGGTATAATTTCGCTTTCCATCTCCCCAAAAAACTCTGAAGCAGCAAGGCTGGCCGAAGCCGCATCGAACCGGACAGATCGGGCTTAGGGCATCCGGGCCGCAGGTGCGTGCATGAAAAAGATCAGATTACTGATCATCGAAGAGAATCGCCTTTTGCGCGAGGGTCTTGTGAGCATGATCGGTGACCAGCCCGATATCAAAGTGGTTGCGGCGTTGGGCCGCAGCGAGAACATTTCGGTCGCGGTGCGCCAGTTCAAACCTCATGTGATCCTTGTGGACATAGCCTTGCGAAGCGAAAACAGTTTGCGCCTGGTGGAATCAGTCAAGGGGGAGTTTCCGCGAGTCAAAGTGATCCTTATGGACCTCGTCCCGGGGAAGGCAGACATGGCTCACTACGTGAAAGCGGGTGTTTCCGGCTTCCTCGTTGAAGACGCAACGTTTCAGGATTGCTTGAGAACGATACGATCTGTGGCCAAAGGCGCGGATGTTCTCCCCCCGACCCTGACCAGATCGCTCTTTTCCGAGATAGTCAGCCACGCGGTGATAGGCGGCAAAACCAGCAGGATCGAGTCTGTGAAGCTGACCCGGCGCGAGTGCGAGGTCATCGAACTTATTGTGCAAGGAATGAGTAATAAGGAGATCGCCCAGCGGCTCAACATCGCCACCTACACGGTGAAGAGCCATGTGCATAATATCCTGGAGAAACTTGCATTGGACACCCGGCTGCAGATCGCCAGTTACGTCCATGCCGAAAGAATGCCTAAACTACTAAGTTGAAACACATACCACCGCACCGCACGCAAAAGCATGAACGAAACCACCGATGAACACAGACGAACACGGACCTGTACTACTCTATACTGAAAATTCTTCGCAACCTGGAAAGGGCTTTTGTGCGTCCTCCTGGGAGCGCACGCATCCTGTTCACCACGAAATCGCAAAGGATTTTCTTCGCGTCTTCGTGTCTTCGTGGTGAGATTTTTTTGGTTGCGGCTTTGCTGCTTGTGTTTATCTGTGTTCATCTGTGGTTTCATTTTGTGCAGTAGAGAAATAAGTTCGGGCTTTGCTGTCGCGCAAAGCGGGGCTGGCGAGGCGCCAGCGACGGGCGATACCTGGCGCGGCGTGTGATGAGCGAGCAACAACGGCGGTCTGGCCTGCGCCCGCAACCCGGAGGGAAGGGCAGTGGGCGGGCATCCGCTTTGTTGCTGCTCCTCGACGATGGCACCGGCATCGCCTGCGTCGCGGCGTCTCTCAATGTGGAACCCGGCGGTGATCTGGCGCGTAGTGTCTTCGACGGGTCTGGCCGCCCGGCGGTCGCGCCAAAGCGCGCAGGAATTCCTTCACAAACCCTTACTCGTTCATCGAAGACGCTGACGCCCCAGACAAATGTGCTTTTTGCAGAAGCTTCGTCATTCCCTCGGCCGGCAAGGGCTGGCTGAACATGTTGCCTTGTATCGCATCGCACTGCCGTGAACGGAGAAACGCCAGCTGATCTTGGGTTTCCATGCCCTCCGCGATCACTCTCATGTTCAGGGTATGCGCCATGGCTATAATCGCGGCAGTTATGGCGGCATCCGCGGAATCCGTCGCAACGCCTGCCACAAGGGACCGATCAAGCTTTAGGGTCTTGACTGGGAAGCGTTTCAGCGAAGCCAAGGAAGAATCGGCCGCCCCGAAATCGTCAAGCAGTATTTGTGTGCCCAGGGCGCTCAATTCATTTAGAGTGCGCACGGCCAGATCGAGGTTTTTCCTGGCCACAAATTCCGGGATTTCTAACCCGAGGGTTGCAGCGGCCATGCCCGTCTCCAGCAATACTCTTTCGACGAGCCCCGGCAGGCGTTTGTCCTTCAAATGGCTGGCAGAGAGATTGACGCCCACATGAAGGGAAGGCGAGACTGCTTCCTGCCAGGCTTTGTTCTGGGCGCAGGCCGTCCGCAGCACCCATTCCTCGATAGGTGCGATCAATCCGGTTCTTACGGCGAGCGGGAGGAACTCCTTCGGGGGAACCAGTCCGCGGCAGGGATGCTGCCAGCGAAGAAGCGCCTCCGTGCCGGTAATTCTGCCGCTGGCCAGCGACACAATGGGCTGGTAATGAATCAAAAACTCCTGACGCTCCACTGCTTGACGAAGATCGGCCTCCGCCCGCACGAGTGCCCTTGCGGGAACCCGCAAGCCCCTGTCAAAAAACTCATGACGCGACCTGCCGTTGGTTTTAGCAAGATACATCGCACTGTCTGCGTCGTGCAGGACGTCCTCCGGTTCGTCATACCCGCTCGCGCTCAGCGCGATTCCAATGCTCGCGGTAGTCACTATGTCGGCCGTCTGCAGATTGAAAGGCAACTTTAGTTCTTCCTGTATCCGTTCGGCCACGCGTATTGCGAGCGCGCCGCCTTCAACGTCGTGGAGAAGGATCGCGAACTCATCTCCCCCAAGGCGCGCCACCGTGTCGCCGGGGCGCTGGCATGTCCTTATCCTGCCCGCGACTGCCGCCAGCAGTTGATCCCCGATCCTGTGCCCCTGGGTGTCGTTGACGATCTTGAAGTGATCAAGGTCCAGGAAAAGGACGGCAAATGAATAACCCTTGCGGCGTCTCGCCTGGTTCATTGAAACCCTCAAACGGTCCATGAACAGGGTCCGGTTCGGCAGACCCGTCAGCGCGTCGTGAAAGGCATCGTGCATGATCTGCTCCTCCGTCAGTTTTCGA
Source organism: Acidobacteriota bacterium (assembly GCA_003225335.1). Taxonomy (GTDB): domain Bacteria; phylum Acidobacteriota; class UBA6911; order UBA6911; family UBA6911; genus Gp18-AA60. Next base: position 63 of record QHZE01000459.1, on the reverse strand, counting down.
TCTGTTATGTCGCTTAGAGTTCCGATCATGCGATAGGGATTTTCCTTTCCTTCCCGCAGTACA
>QHZE01000475.1 GCA_003225335.1 Acidobacteriota bacterium | reverse complement strand
GTGATATTCGATCCGGTTATGTTGACAAGCGAATAACCGCTCCTGTCCAGGAGGTCGCCGGCGGGCCCTTCGACGGCTCTCACGGCCTGCGGGTCTTCGGAATCCGTCCGATGGAGCAACGCGGCCCGCGATTCGGAGCGCAGAAGCGCTCCGAGCGAAGGGCCGTTCAGAAGGTGCGCATAAGCGGTGAAATACTCACCGTCGGGGTCAAACATCTCCATCGTGCGCTCGTGGTCGCCGCCGATCACCAGCAGCTTCCCGTCGGGAAGCAGGTTCAGCGTGGGGCGGAAACGCTCGATGTGCATCTGGTTGGCCGTCGGAAAGAACTGTAAGGCCTCGGGATCGAACAGCTCCGCGGATACCTTTCCGCCGCCTGACTCGCCCAGTCCACCCGCAAGAAGAACCTTGCCGTTCTGGAGTAACACCGCCGCATGATAATTGCGCGGGGCCCCCAGGCGCGCCTCGAGCAGATCGAACTTCTGGGTCTCGGGATCGAAGATTTCCGCCGTACCCTCATCGTCGCCGCCGGCAATCAGGAGGCGGCCGTCCGCAAGCACGGTTGCCGTGTGGCCCGCGCGGGCGTGGTTGAGCCTGGGGCCATACGAAAATGAGCTCTTTGCCGGATCGTAAATCTCTGTGGAGTCGAGACTCCCGTCATGAGCGCGTCCGCCCGTGACGAGCACGCGGCCATCGGAGAGGAGCGTCGCCGTATGCTCGGCGCGCCCGTCCCGGGCCTTCGCTCCAGGAGAAAATATTCGAGAGGCCGGGTCAAAGATCTCGGACTCCATTACGGGCCCGCCGGCGTTCTGGCCGCCGACGATGAGGACGCGGCCGTCCGCCAGTTGCGTCCCCGTGTGACCGACGCGCGCGACCCTCAGGCCGGCAATATCCAGCATTTGCGAGGCGGAAGAAATCGACCAGAGCGAGACCGCCGTCACCACGGCGAGCGCTGCGAGCAGGGCGGGTTTATGCGAAAACTGCGTTGTGGATCGGGTCAGGCGACCGATCGCTGTGATGATCTTCATTTTTAAAAGGCCTCCAGGCATAAATTTTCTCTTTCTCGGTGCCGGCGGCCTACGGGCACGCAACGGATCACGATCCGATCAAAACCGCTCATGGGGGACGAGTCAGGCGGGAAGGCGGGACACCCTACCTTTGGGTAATCGACCAGGTGAACATCATAGCGCCTTGGGCCTAAGATCGCCCGTAGATAGGGTCGGCTATGGCGCTTCGGTGCTATAAAGATCCAAAACCGGAAGAAGACTTGCGTAAAACTGAGTTATTTCGCGCACATTTTTTCACCACGAAGACGCGAAGACACGAAGAACACAAAAGATCCGCCGAGTTCTTGTCTGTGTGAATCTTCGCGTTCTTCGTGTCTTTGTGGTGAATCTGTTCGGTTGCAGTTTGCTGCTACAGGCCCTGGCGGCGCAGGAGGTAGAACAGCACGGGTGTGATGACCAGCGAGAGCACCATCGAGACGGCCACGCCGCCGATGACCGCGATCGCGAGCGGCTGAAGCATCTGGGCTCCAGACCCGACCGCCAGCGCCAGCGGAAGCATTCCGAAGACGGTTGTCAGCGCCGTCATGAGGATGGGGCGCAGTCGGCGTCTTCCAGCGCGGAAGATGGCTTCACGCAACGCATGACCCTGCGCTGTGAAGTACTTTTCGGAGTCCAGCATCAAGATGCCGTTCTTGTGGACGATTCCGACCACCATGATGGCGCCCATGAAGGACGAGATGTTCAGCGTCGTCCGGGTCAGGAACAGGGCCAGCAGGGCGCCCGAACCGCAAAGGATCGTCGCGATCAGGATGGCGATCGGGTGCGAGAAGGAGCGGAACTCGAACACAAGGATGATGAAGATCAGAAGAATCGACATCAGGAGAACCTGCGTCAGACCCAGGAACGACTCGCGCTGGATCTGGTAGAGGCCGCCGAACTCGACGCGAGTGCGCGCGGGAAGCGTGATTTCCTTGAACAGCCTCCGCTCGATTTCCTGCATGGCCGAACCCAGGTCCCGGCCCTCGAGCCGCGCCGTCACGACCGAATGATTTCGAAGGTTCTCGCGGTGGATCTCGGTCTGCTCCGGCTCGATTTCCAAGTGCGCCACGCTGGAGAGCGGGACGGTGTTCCGAGCTCCCCGTCGAGGATCGCCGATTCGAGTTCGGCAATGTCCCGGACGCCGAACCCTGCGCGTTGCGCCTTGTCCAGGTCCACGCGGAAATTGGCAGCGGGTCCGATCACGACCGTGCGGTTGACGATGTCCACTACGCCCTGGACTTTGGGCAGCCATTCTTCGATTTCCCTGGCCACCTGCTTATGGACCCTGTCGTCGTCCTGGTAGACCTTGATCTCGATCGGTTGCGGCGACCAGGCCAGGTCTCCCACAAGATCCTCGAGGATGTGGGGAAACTCGACCTCGATGGCGGGCTCGGAATTCGTGATCTTGTGACGGAGTTCGGCGATCACGTCTTCAAGGGAGCGTTTCCTCTGGCGTTTGAGCTTTATGAGAAAGTCCCCCGTGTTCGGCTCTGCGATGGCGAGAGCCAGCCGGGCGCCGGTCCTGCGGGAATAGCCCTCGATCTCCGGGGTCTCGCGCAGGAATCGCTCGATATGGCGCAGGACACGGTCGGTCTCCTCCAGCGACGTACCCGGCGGCATGATGTAATCAAGGACAAAGGCCCCTTCGTCCATGTCCGGGAGAAAGCCGGTGCCGAGCTGATAGTAAAGAAGGATCGAGACAGCCAGGACCCCGCCGGCTGCGGCGAGGATGAGGCCGGTGTGCTCGAGCGACCAACGAAGCGTCGCTTCGTAGCGCGCCGTCAGCCAGCGGAGCAGAGGGCCCTCGCCGGCCTGCTCGGCCCGCTCAAGGTCGGTCCCAGCCGGGCCGGCAGGGGTCTTCAGAATGAGCCTGGCCAGAACCGGAGTGAAAAAGATTGCCAGGAACAGAGAGGCGAGCAGGGCCGTAACCAGCGTCATGGCCAGGGCGCGAAAGAATACGGCCGTGATTCCGCCGAGAAAGACCAGGGGCACGAAAACTACAATGGGTGTGAGAGTCGATCCGATAAGCGCCGGCGTGAGCTCGTGGATAGCGCTCCTGGCCGCCTGGGCGGGGGATTGCCCCATGGAAAGGTGGACGGTGATATTCTCGACCATGACGATCGCATCGTCGATCACGACGCCGATTGATGCGGCCAGCCCACCGAGCGTCATCAAGTTAAAGCTCATGTTGAAGAGCTTCATAAAGACGATGGCGATCAGCGTGGCAATCGGGATGACCAGGGAGGTCACGACCGTCGTCCGCCAGTTCTTGAGGAAGACAACCAGTACGGCTACCGAAAGCAGGAAGCCGATGACGATGCTTTCGGTGACTCCGGATATCGAATCCCGCACGAGTATCGATTGGTCGTAAAAGACCGAGAGATCGATGTCCGGCGGGGAGCTCTTACGGATCTCCTGAAGCTCTCTGTTTACGGCATCGGCAATCTCGACGGCATTCCCATCGGACTGCTGGAGCACGTTCACCAGGACTGCGGGCCGGCCGTTGGCGGTCACGATGTTGTAGACCGGGCGCTCCCCCGGGACGACGTGGGCCAGGTTCGCGACGAGGACCGGCGTTCCCTTGATCACGTCTACGATCGTATCTTCGATTTGCGCCCTCTCGCGCATGAGGCCCGTCACCGTTGTCAGGTACAGGCGGTGGTTCTCCTGCATCATTCCCGCGGGGGCACTCATGTTGCTGTTGCGGATTGCATCGACGACCTTCGTCAGGGGCATCCCGTAGCTGTTGAGCCTCTCGGGATCGACAAGAACGTGGTACTCCGGCTGGCGGCCGCCGACAATGCGTGTCTCGGCCACGCCGGGCAGACGGTAGAGTCGCGGCGCAATGTCGTAGTAGGCCAGCTCCCAGAGGTCCGCGGCGGTCCGAGTGGCCGATGTAATGCTGAAACCGATCATCGGGAACACGGAAAACGTCAGCCGGTTGATGTAGAAACGGGCCGAGGCGGGAAGCGAAGGCGTGATCTGCGCGATCCTGCCCTGAACGAGATGCAGCGCGTTCAGGATGTCCACATCCCAGCGAAAGAACACGCTGATCTCGGTCGAGCCGCGACTGGTGACGGACCGGATCGTCGTGATGCCCGGAACGATCCGGATCGTCTCCTCGATCGGCCGTGTCACGGTCAGCATCTGCAGGTCGACGGGAGCGATCCCGTTGTCGACCAGGATCACGATCCGGGGAAAATCGGTTTGCGGGAAGATAGCGATCGGCAGCTCGAAGATGAATAGGATGCCCGCCAGGGCAAAGCTGGCCACCACGAGAACCAGCGCCCGGCCGTGGGCTTCGACAGAATCGCCGAGCCGCACGGTCATTTGTCGGTCTCCAGGATCCGTACCTCCGTGCCGTCGGGAAGCCCGTACCCGCCTTCCACGACCACGAGCTCGCCCGCGCGCAGGCCGCTTCGGATCTGGACTTTCCCCTGGGAAATCATGCCTGTCTCGACCTCTCGCTTGTGCGCGACACGCTTTCCGTCCACAACCAGGACAGCCCCGCTCCGCGTTCCTTCGACAAACTGCACCGCCGATTGCGGGACGAGGATGCTTTTCGGGGCGGTCCCGGTGACGATGTCGACGGCGCCGAACACGCCGGCGCGCAGCCACCGGTCCGGATTTTGAAGGTCGCACCAGACCTCGACCGTTCGCCTGGCCGGGTCGACGGCCTTGTTGACCACCGACACCTTTCCTCCGAATTTCTTGTCCTTCGAATCGGCGGGCATGAAGTCGCAGCGCTGCTTCAACCGAATCTCCCGGGCCTCGGCCTCGGGCACCTGGGCGCGGGCGACGGCGACGGCGAGGTCCATCACGGTGAATAGAGACGTTTCCGGCTTTGCCATGTCCCCGGGGTAGAGCAACTGTTCGGTGATAGTGCCCGCAAAGGGGGCGCGAAGCTCGGTGAACTGCAGCAGTGCCTCGACCTGGGCAAGCCGGGCCCTGGCCTGCGCCACGCGGCTTTCGGCGATCCGGATATCCTTCTCGCGCGAATGTGTCTCCAGCAGCTCGAGCGACCGCCGGGCAACCTCATGGTTTGCGTTCGCGTTGGCGAGCTCCGTCTGGCTGACCAGCAGGTCGCGTGCCGGGACTGCTCCCAGTTTGAACAGCTCTGCGCGCCGATCGTAGATCTTGCGGGCCTGGTTGAGGGCAGCCTCGGCCGTTGCGAGCTGGCCACGAGCGCGCTCGATGTCCGTGGGGAGCGTGCCGGTCGAGATCTTCTGCAGCTGTGCCGTCGCATCCTCCAGGGCGGCGAGGGCTTCCTGCTGCTGAGCCCGGACATCACGATTTTCGAGCACGGCGAGGACTTGGCCGGCAGACACGGAATCTCCTTTCCGCGCCCGGAGCTCCCGGATCGGCGAAGTGACGCGCGACGCAATGTTGGCTTGCTGTCTGGGAAAGACGGCGGCAGGAGCGTGAACGGTCACATCCAGGTCCGCAACTTCAGTCCGTGCGGCCTTGACCTCGACCACCGGTTCGGGCTTGGTTTCGTTTTCACGAGAGCAGGCCGCGAGAAAAACACAGAAGCAGAAAATCGGACAGGTCTTCATCGCCCGCTCGCAACCTCCAGGTCCGCGCGGCCGTTCTGGTAACTCGCCAGGGCCGTGTAATAGTTCGCGCGCGCCTGCGCGAGCTGGTTCTGGGCCGAAACGACATCCAGCGCGAGACCTTCGCCCCCGTCATACCGCAGGCGAGCGAGCCGGAGGTTCTCTTCCGAAAGCTTGACCTGTTCCCGGGCCAGGGAAATCTGGCTGTAAAACTGCTCGACCCGCGCCAGGGCATCCTGGTACTCCTTCGAGAACGCGCGTTCCGCCATTGTGCGTTCGGTCTCGACCTGCTGTGCCCTCAACTCGAACTGACGCGTCTGACTGTGGATCCGCAACCAGTCGAAGACAGGCAACCCGACGTTGACGAACGCCGCGTACCCTCGATCTGCGAGGTGTGGCCGCAAGGAATCGATCCCGTACTGGAACACGACACTGGCCTGCGGGAACAGCTCCGCCTGGGCGCGGCGAGCATCGGCCAGCAAGCCGCGCTTCTCGGCGTCCAGGAGCTTGAGCTCAGGTCTCGAGGTATACGGCGACGGTGCCGGCGTTGTCTCGGGAGGAAGCAGCGGCTGATCGAAAACATCGACGACGGCAAGTGGCGCCCGGGCCGAAGTGGTCCAGAACGCGGCCAGGGCGTGGTTGGCGAGGTCGGATTCGAGACGGGCTGCATTCAGTGCCTGATCGAGGAAGGCGACCTGTGCCTTGGCCTTCACGACGTCCGCCTGGGCCGCTTCTCCGTTGTCAAACAGGAGCTGCGTCCGTTTTTCGAAGCTGCGGGCCTCCGCCAGCGCATCGTCAGACACACCGATCAAGCGGCGGGCCAGCAGAAGACGATAATAACCGGCCGTTACGGCGCGCCGGAGCTCCCGCTGGTTGATCCGCAAGCCGGCGGCAGCGGCGTCCTGGTCCGCGCGCGCGCGGGCCAGGCCCGCCCGGAGCCGCCCCGAGGTGTCGAGCTCGAGGGCCGTGGAAAATAGCGAGCTGTACTCACGGAGGCCGTTCAGGGCGACGAAGCTGAAGCTGTCCGGGCTGCCGGCCAGCGGACTGTTGTAAGTGAACCCGCCGCCGAAATGCACCTGCGGCAGAAAGCCGGCGCGGGCCTGGGTCAGGCCGTAGCGCGCGATCTCGGCCTGCTGCCGCGCGATGCTGACGTTGGACTGGGCCCCCTCGGCTAAACGGATGCACTCGTCCAGCGTAAGAGGCGGCGACGAAGCCGCCTGACCGGCCGCGCTGGCGGCCAGGGCGACGACTGCCGCGACAACCTGCATGCATTTCCGCATAGTGTACGGGTACCTCAGCCGAGGTCGGGCTCGACCTGAAGCGCGTCATTGAACCGGTTGGTGAAGTTGGCGACGCAAATCGTCAGGGTCAGCTCGACGATCTGCTCTTCGCTGTAGTATTTCTTCAGTTCTTCGAGCGTGCCGTCGCGAATCGCCGCCGCGCCCCGGGTGACCCGCTCGGCATACAGTAAAGTCGCCTTCTCCTTCTCATCAAAAAGAGGGCTGCGCCTGTGGAAGGGAATGGCCTTGATTTGCTCCTCGGTAATCCCCACCTGCTTCGCCGAAGCAGTGTGCGCGCGCGTTCAATACTCGCACGCGTTGAGCATCGCCGTTTTCAAGTAGGCGAGCTCTTTGAACCTGGGTTCAATCGTTCCGTGCCCGATTATCGAGGAGTAAAGAGGCAGGAAATTCTTCAGGACCGCGGGGCGATGCGCCATTACCGCGAAAAAGTTGGGCATATGCCCGTGCCGTCGCGTCAAACTGTCATAGATATCCTGCACCTCCGAAGCGGCGTTCGCTTTCGGAATTGGATTCACCACTGCCATATGAAACCTCCCTGGTAGTTTCGAGATTTAACCATGTCAGTCTAGCCTCCCTGCGCGCCGCCGTTCAATAGGCCCCGGATTTTGCGACCGACGCGCCCGATGCACCGCTAAGACGCAAGGAAACGCAAAGTCCTTTCCGCTGACGAAAACTCTTTGCGATTCTGTGCGTCTTTGCGTCTTGGCGGTGAAGGCGGATTCAGTCTTCTTCGACAGGGGGACCGCCGGCGCGGACAAGGTCCTCTTGCTTCACTTTGTCGACATTGAAGCGCCGCGCGGATGCCAGCATTTTCCCCAATACCTCGTCATAATCGAAAGAAGCCGCTTTGGAGAAACGGATCGGATTGACGCGCGCCACGACGAACGGCCGCAGATACGGGCTGGTCATGCCGCGGTCTTTGAGCCTTTGCACTACTTCGGACACAACGCCGTCCAGCTCCAGAATCGTCGCGGCCCGCTTTTCCCGCTCTCGCAGCGCGCGCGCCATGGGCATTTCCAGGAAGTCGTCGATTCTGCGGAGGACCGGCTGATAGGCGCCGCCGCCGAACCTGGGGCGCTGCTCGTAGCAAACACCCAGGGTCAGAAACGGCGCTTCCTCGAATTCAAACGCAAAGTCGCTCTCTTTTATATTGCCGCTTTGTGCCAGCGCGCGCGCCATGCGTATCGTTTCCAGAGACTTCTCTCGCAGGTTATGGGCTTTCTCGGTGTTCAGAGCGAGTATCTTGAAGGCCAGCTCCGCCTCCGGAATCAACAAAGCGGTAACGCTCCTGGCGCCAAGCTTCTTGAGCGCCTGAAGCCGGTGATTTCCGTTGGGGGTCCAGTAGGTTCCGTTGTTCCGCACGACCAGGATGGGGTCGAGAAAGCGGCCTATCTTTTCGATCACCTTCATGAGCCGCTTGACGTGCGTTTCCGATGCGTCGCGCTGATAAGGCGTCGGCTCGATCTTGTCCAGTGGCAGGGCTACCAGGAGAACAGGCTTTCCGCCGAACGGGTCGAGGTAGGATCCGAGAACCGCGCCTCCACCGGCTTCGACTTGTTCGGCGAGCTTCCGGACTTCCTCTGCGGGCGCAGCCTTGGTTTCCCTGGGCGCCAGGCCTTGAGATCCCGGCGCCATCTTTTTCCGTCGGGTTTTCTTTTTCAGCGCCATCGAGAGTCCGTCGGCCGCCAGCTCTTTATCCTTTGGACGATCGCGTTCGTAACGGCTGCTTCTCCCTGTTCTACCGCGGCCAAGAGGCCGGCCCGCGGCGAGCGCAAGACTCCCGTCCCCTGGATATCCGGCCGGATGTAGGCAATAGTATCACCGTTACCGCTGGACGGCGCACCCGTCGCGACACGCCGGCAGTCGCTCACGATCAGGTGCGTGGCTCCCAAACCGGGAGAAAGCGCGAAATTCACAGGGAGCGAATCGCTGATGCCTCCGTCGACCAGCCGAAGCTCCGCGCCCAACGGGCCTACGAGCAACGAGGGCATCAGTCCCGGTATTGCGGCACTGGCTTTCACGGCTTCCGCGAGTGAGGCGCGGTCGTCTGTGCCCGTGGCAAAATATACGGTCCGGCGGGAGACCAGATCATGGCAGACGATTCCCAGTCCCTGCACTCCGTGGTGCAATTTCTCAAAGCTGGCCTCTTCCAGTTGGAGGAGCCTGCGCGGGATTGTGCCGCTGAACTTGCCAAGCAGCGCGCGAAGGCGCCGTGGCGAACGCAACGCCAGACAGTGGATGAGCAGGTGGCGTCCGAGAAAAGATCGGGCCTCATCAATCATGTCGTCGATGGTCATGCCAACCGCCGCGTAGTACGCTGCGATAATGGCGCCGGCGCTGACGCCGGCCAGAATATCCGGCCAGATCCCGTGACGCAGGAGCTGGCGCAGGACTCCCAGGTGGGCTGCCCCTCGAAGACCACCGGCGCTGAGAACCACACCCAGGCGAATTTGATTCTTGTCCCCTTCCATAATGAAGTCTTTTCCACCTCCGACATGTTACGCGCCAGCTCCGTCGCGAACGCCCCTGCCTGTAAGCTAATTTTGGGCGCCGTGAAACAAATTGAGGAGAGCCGGATCTATGAATGACGTGACGTAGTGAAACGGTATCCAATCGCGGGAGGTTTAGTTTTATGCAAAGGTTCAAGTACGGACGCGCCTCAGTGCTGGTGACCCTGGTTCTTCTGATGCTTTTCCTGGCTGGCTGCGAGGAAAAGAAGATCAATGAGATTATGGCCGATCCGCAGCGTTATTCAAATCGGGAAGTGGGGGTTGTGGGCAACGTGGTGCAGAGCTATTCGGTCCTGGGCAAAGGCGCGTACCAGGTCGATGACGGCACGGGCAAGCTGTGGGTGGTTTCGGACAAAGGAGTTCCGCGCAAGGGTGCTCGAGTCGGAGTGAGAGGCAAGATCCGCGATGGATTCGATCTGGGACATCTTGTGAAGCTCCCCGAGGTCATAAGCTCCGGCATGGTCATGGTGGAGGCGGCCCACAAAGCCAGGTACTGAAGGATTGCGGATTTCGGATTGGCGATTGCGGATTGCGGATTTAAATGTCCGGCAGGTTCTTTAATCTCGCAATCCGCAATCCGCAATCCGAAATCAGGTTGGGGCGCTGAGGATTTTCTGATAGAAGCGCTCGTATTGCGGGATGATCTCCGTGGCGCTGAACCGGGTCGTGGCCGTCTCTCGGGCACGTTGCCCCATTTGCCTGCGCAGGCGATCGTCGCCGAGAATCTCCAATGCGCGGCGCGCCATTGCGTCGATATTGCGCGGCTCCACGAGAAAGCCTTCCACTCCCTCTGCCACGACTTCCGGGAGGCCTCCAACCCTGGACACTACTACGGGCACCTCGCAGGCCATGGCTTCGAGCGCGACCAGTCCGAACGATTCGTTATCGCTGGGCAGCAGTAAGACATCGGAGATGGAAAAGAATTCCTCAACGTTTTCCTGCTTCCCGAGAAAGTAGACCTTGCTTTCGATTCCATGGTGCCCCGCCAGCCATGCCGCGCTGCTGCGTTCCGGGCCATCCCCCACCATCAGCAGGACCGCCGGCAACCCGCGCTGGACCCGGGCAAATATCTCGATTACGTCGGTCGGTCTCTTGACCGGTCGAAAGTTGGAAAGGTGAATCAGAACTTTTTCCCCCGAGGGAGCGAAGCGTTTTCGCAGATCGCCGCGCCCGGCCGGCTGCGAAACGGCAGTGACCCCGTCGGATTGCTCGATGGAGAACTTGGTGATTGGAAGGTAAGAGCGGTCTGATCCGACGAGGGTGATGTCGGTTCCATGAAGGGTAGTGACAACAGGGAGCTTGCGTGGGTTCAGCATGGATTTCGCCAGGAAAGCGCTCACCGAGTGCGGGATGGCATAGTGGCAGTGCAGAAGGTCCAGATCCTGCGACTGCGCTACCTCGGCCATCTTTGTCGCCAGGGCCAGCGTATAGGGCGCATGGTCGAAGAGGGGATAGGTGGTGACTTCCACCTCGTGAAAATGGATGCGCGGGCCCGGTTTTACAAGACGCATCGGAGGGGCGTAGCTGATGAAATGAATCTCGTGTCCGCGCTCCGCCAGTTCCTTCCCCAACTCGGTGGCTACTATGCCGCTTCCGCCGTACGTGGGATAGCAAGTAATTCCTATTTTCATGCTCATCTGTCCCGGTT
>QHZE01000474.1 GCA_003225335.1 Acidobacteriota bacterium | reverse complement strand
GGTAGCTTGAAGTTTGATGTCTGAGGTCTGAAGTCTGAGGTCTGAAGTCTGACCTCTGCTATCGACGCGCGGATGTCTTCCAGTGCCGCCTGCACGCGTTCCAGGTGCGTGCGAAACGACAAAACGCAGATGCGGAGCACGTAACGGTTGTCGAGAGTCGTTGCGGTAAGGAACACGCGCTTCTTGGAGTTGATTCTCTCCAGCAGGCGTCGGTTCAATTCATTCAGCTCTTTCGCCGAAGCTCCGCGAGGGACGAAACGGAAGGCCAGCAGGGAAAGTTGGGGATCGGCCACAATTTCGATATCCGGGATTTTTTTGAGCTCCTCCGTGGCCCAGCGCGCGAGATCCAGCTTTTCGTTGAGGTTCTTTCGAAACGGGCCCAGTCCGTGCATTTTTAGCGGCAGCCAGACCCTCAGGCCTCTGAAGTCCCGAGAGAGCTCCGCGGAATACAGGCAGAAGTCGATCAGATCCGGATCGTCCTGCATCTTCGGAAGGTAATCCGCATGGCTGGCGTGGGCGCGGCGCAGCGCCTCTCCGTCACGCACGAGAAGACACCCAGTTCCATAAGGAAGGAAGAGGGCTTTGTGGGGGTCGAGCGTCACGGAATCGGAGCGGTCGATGCCGCGCATGGCCTGACGCCCCCGCTCTGTGAGCATGAAAAACCCGCCGTAGGCGGCGTCCACGTGGAACCACAGAGTGTTTTCCTTTGCGATATCCGCGAGCGCTTCAAGATCGTCCACGGCTCCGGTGTTGACGGTCCCGGCGTTTCCGACGATTAGAAAAGGAGTCCGCCCCTCCTTACGGTCTTGTTCGATACGGAGGGCGAGCACATCCAGACGCATCCGAAATTGCCCGTCAGAAGGAATGACTCTGCAGTTGTTCTCTGGAAAGCCCGCGAGACTGGCGGCCTTGAACACGGAGTTGTGCGACTGATCCGACAGGTAGATCGTACCGGACAGGAAGTTCTCCGGCAGCCGATCCTTGCGAGCCGCAACCACGGCGGTGAGGTTTGCCAGAGAGCCCCCTGTCGTGAGGACGCCGCGCCCTTCTCGGGGATAGCCCACAATGCCGGAAAACCACCGCAGAACATTTGCCTCCAGTTGCGATAGTCCCGGTGCTGCAAGCCAGACGCCTACGTAGCGGTTGACCGCATCGGCAATCAGGTCGGCCAGCGCGGCGTGAAAGATGCCCCCTCCTGGGATGTAAGCGAGATAGCCCGGACCGGCAGTGTTGAAACTCTTCGGAATCACTCTCTGGAACAGAAGATCGAGGAGCTCAGAAAAAGGCGTTGCCCTTTCCGGCACCGGCTCCACGAGAGAGATCGCGAGCTCGCGAGCCCCTTCCACGTCCACAGCAGGCTGGCGGGGCAGGGATTCGATGTGTTCGACAATCCGGTCCATCGCCTGCCGGACCAGATCTCGCATGGTTTCGGCGGAAAGCTCCAACTCATTGTTATCCATGATTCCTCGTCTTTGTGAATCTTTGCGGTAAAAGCGAAAATCTACCACTAAGACGCGAAGGCGCGAAGAGTCGCGAAGGACTGGACTACTGCGAACCTGGACCGCAGCAAGAGAGATCGAAGATAGAGCTATAATAGCGCCGCAGGCGATCGCAGGCTATGGCGTACTTTTTGATTCTGTAGCCGAGAATGCGCTCTGTTGTGTTAAGCAGCTTGGCCGCCCGGGCGCAATTACCGCCTGTGGTCTTGAGGGCGTCCTGGATCAACTCCTTCTCGTAAGACGCAACACGGTCGGCCAGAGAAGTCTTCGTGTCGGTCTCGGATGCCTCGGCAGTCTGCAGGGCTGGAGGCAGGTGGTGGCTTTGAACACAATTGCCCTCGCAGACCAGAACCGCATGCTCGATGGCATTCTCCAGCTCCCGCACGTTCCCGGGCCAGTGGTAGCCCATCAAGAGATCGATCGCGGGGGTTGAGATCTGCCTGATGTTCTTTCCGTGCTCGCGAACGTATTTCTGGAGAAAGTGATCGGCCAGCAGCATGACATCCGGTTTGCGCTCTCTCAAAGGAGGGACGAATACTGCAAAGACATTGAGCCGGTAATAGAGGTCTTCCCGGAAGGCGCCGTCCGCCATCGCCTTTTCCAGATCCTTGTTGGTGGCCGCAATGAGCCTCACATCCAACTTGACAGTTTCGGTGCTGCCCAGCGGCTCAAACTCTTTTTCCTGAAGCACCCGAAGCAACTTGACCTGCGTCGACGCACTGAGATCTCCAATCTCGTCAAGAAAGAGCGTCCCCCCATGGGCCATTTCAAAACGGCCCTTCTTTCGTTCCAAAGCGCCGGTGAATGCGCCCTTCTCGTAGCCGAACAGTTCCGATTCGATCAGGGTCTCGGGGAGCGCGGCGCAACTCACTCGGATCAACGGTCTCTTGGCCTTCGGCGAGTTGTAGTGGATGGCTCGAGCAATCAGCTCCTTCCCCGTGCCCGATTCGCCGCGTATTAACACGGTGGTATTGCTGGGCGCGACCTTCGACAGCTGCTCGTAAACGCGGCGCATGGCGCTGCTATTCCCGATTATGTTTGAGAAATCGTACCGCACCCGGAGCTCCTCTCTCAGATGGATGTTCTCCTCGACCAAACGCTGGTGTTCTTTCGCGAGCAGGCGATGAACCTTCACCGCCTGCGCGATCATGAATGCCATCTTGCGCAGGAACTTCACAGAGCGGGAATAATCGTGGTCTTTCTTGAAAGGCAGATCAGCGGCGAGCGCGCCGACCGGCTTGCGGTTCACGACGATCGGAGCGCAAATAAAAGTCGACTCGTGTTTAGTGAGCCCTCTATTTCGCCCGTCGACCGGCAAGCGGCTGGCGGGCGGGATCACAACGGGTCTGCCGCTCCGCAGCACGCGTGACATGACTCCATTGCTCAGTTCACGCCGCTCGAGCCATGCTTCGGCTGTCAGCCCGTGTGCGGCCTCTACATGCAGCTGGCCGGACCCGTCGTTGAGCATTGTCACGACGCTTCGGACCATCCCATGGTCCCGCTCCAGGATCTCGAGCAGTCGATGCAGCGCGGCCTTGAGGTTGCGCGTGGAAAAAAGCGTGTGGCTCACATCAACCAGGGTGGAAAGCCGTTTTACGTCGTCCACCGTTCGTGCCATTGACAACATGGTTCTCCTCCAGCCCGGGGTAGGTCGCACGAAATTCTACAGACTTGTACGAGACGCTACAAGGTCCGACGATTTTGCCGGTGCAATTAAAACGTGGGCGTCAAGCGGCGCAGCCGGAGAGACCATGAAAAATTGTATTTCAAGCCAATGACATCCAAATCGAAGTGATCGTTTTCGTGAAATTCGAGGAATTCGTGGCGGTTTTATCGGCCACGAATTCCTCGAATTAACACGAATTAAATTCTCCACAGCTTCTGACGGCGTGAATTGACTTGCATAAACTGCACAAAATGAAACCACAGACGAACACAGATGAAACACGGAGCAGCCCTGCCGCAACCAAAAAATAAGAGCCCACGAATTCATTTGCCCCAGGTTTGGAGCTCAGCCTTCAGGCTGCCCTGCGCCCGTAGCAGGCTAAAGCCTGAACTCCGAACCTCACAGCAGAGACGCTGAGAGCGCGGAGGTCATCCTGAGAGCGCACGCTTCCAGGTGTTCCAGCGTCCTTCCAAGGAGGACGGAGACAAAATCCTTTCCAAGCCAAAGGATTTTCGGGTTAGTAGTACAGATCTGTGTTCATCCGTGGTTTCCCTCATTCTTTTGGTTGCGGGCAGGGAATTCTACAGACTTGTATGAGATGCTACGGAGATCCGACAATTTTGTCGGATCTTGTCCCGTGATCCCAAACGGCGAGCAAGAAGGCGTTTCAGACGTTCCGAGAGAGGCTCGAATTTGACGCCCTTGTCACACTAAATTATGGTGATAGATAGTTTGGTCCAGTTTTGAAGACCAGGCGCCGATGACGGGACCCGGCCAGGAACCCGCTATACGGAGCCGCTATACGGAGCCGAAAATACGGGTGTCCGTGGAGTACGACCCGGCGAGGGCTTTTGCCGTTTATTTACAAATTTGTAACAGTCGCGGCGAGTGGATTGGTTGTGAAGTCGCGGCCGATAACCACGCATTCGTTCTCTCTTAAAGACTTCACTCAGATCCTACCTCGCGCCTCGCCAACGGGAACCAAATTTGCTAGACATTCCGCCGTTTGACGATTCGTCACGGAGGGGAAACATGTCGGCAACTTTTTTTCTTGCGTACGTTAACAGAATTCCTTATGCTCACAGATGCCACGCGAGGTGCCGCTTGGCAGCAAGCGGCGCCCGAACTGAGAGCGTGACTCTAGCTCGCAGCGGGATGGCCCCAGCCGTACCGTAGGTCGTTGGTGAGTTCGGCTGACATTCCGCGTCTAAATCCCCCCACAAAACAGCCCCCCCGGGGTGGTTCACATCGGTCGCCGGAACGTTCCCTGAAGCCAGTCACTGGCTTGGGCCGATGTGAAGTGATGAAGGCTTCATCGATTCCTTTGTTTTTTGCGTAGGCGAGTAGTGTCTGCCGGGAGACCCTTGAGCGGGGAATCCCAATCTTTATGCGGGCATTCAGTGCAACCCGATCGTGACTCGATTTGTCGCGAGACGGGCAGAGTTTTGTTCGATGCGTCTGTTGCTTTCCATCAATTCGATGCGTGTGTTTCTTTCCGTGAGGATAGACAAGATATGCGGTCAATTGATACGGAACAGGCATTGGGAAAACATACCCTGCAGCCATCCTCCAGTCCTTCATCGGATGTCGCTTTCCAAAGACCAGGTTCCCGGGGGAAGTTCCTGTATGTCGGAGACGAGAAGTTTTGGATTCGCGGCGTAACGTACGGGACATTTCGTCCTGACGCGAGCGGCAGCGAATACCATAGCCCCGAGGTCGTCGAGCGGGATTTTGCGCTGATCGCGGCGAGCGGCATGAACGCGATTCGCACCTACACCGTGCCGCCGCGCTGGCTGCTTGATGCCGCGCAGCGCTCGGGCCTTCGGGTGATGGTAGGGATTCCATGGGAGCAGCATGTCGCCTTCCTTGACGACAGGAAGCGCGGGCGATCGATTGAGGAGAGGGTACGCGCCGGAGTGCGCGCGTGCGCCGGTCATCCTGCCGTCCTTTGCTACGCGGTTGGCAATGAGATCCCGGCCCCGATCGTTCGCTGGCATGGAGCTCGCCGTGTGGAGCGTTGGATCGAGCGGCTGTACCGGGCCGCAAAGGACGAGGACCCCGCCGGCCTCGTGACGTACGTCAATTACCCCACGACCGAATACTTGCAGTTGCCGTTCATCGACCTGGTTTGCTTCAACGTCTATCTCGAGTCGCAATCGAAGCTGGAGGCTTACCTCGCCCGGCTGCAGAACATCGCCGGGGAGCGTCCGCTCCTCATGACCGAGATCGGGCTGGACAGCCACCGGCATTCCGAAGAGGCTCAGGCCGCCGCGCTGGATTGGCAGGTCCGGTCGGCCTTTGCCGCCGGCTGCGCCGGAGCCTTTGTGTTCGCATGGACCGACGAATGGCACCGCGGGGGCTACGACATCGAAGACTGGAAGTTCGGCCTCACGGACCGTGACCGGCGCCCCAAGCCCGCGCTCGGGGCCGTTCGCGCGGCTTTCGCTGAAGTTCCGTTTCCTTCCAGCCAGCCGTGGCCGCGGATTTCGGTGGTCGTGTGCACGTACAACGGGCATCGTACGATCCGAGAGTGCCTGCAGGGCCTGTCGAAGGTCGAGTATCCCAACCTTGAGGTCATCGTGGTCGACGATGGCTCCGTCGAGCCGGTGGCGCCGATCGCCGAAGAATACGGCTTCTGGGTGATTCGGACCGAGAATCGCGGCCTGAGCAACGCGCGCAACACGGGAATGGAAGCGGCCTCGGGCGAGATTGTCGCCTACATCGACGACGATGCCTACCCGGATCCGCACTGGCTTACCTACCTCGCGGCCACCTTCATCAAAACAACGCACGCCGGCGTGGGAGGCCCCAATATCGCGCCGGCCGGCGGCGGAGACGTCGCCGGCTGTGTCGCCAACGCGCCGGGGGGACCTACGCACGTGCTGCTCTCGGATGTCGAAGCCGAGCATATCCCCGGCTGCAATATGGCATTTCGCAAAGCGGCGCTCCAGGCGATCGGCGGATTCGATTCGCAGTTCCGCATTGCCGGCGACGACGTCGACGTATGCTGGCGCCTGCAGGAAAGGGGCTGGACACTGGGATTCAACCCGGCGGCGATGGTCTGGCATCACCGCCGCAACTCGGTGCGCATGTTTTGGAAACAGCAAGTAAACTACGGAAAAGCCGAAGCCATGCTGGAACGCAAGTGGCCGGAGAAGTACAACCACGCCGGGCATGTGACGTGGTCGGGAAGGGTCTATGGAAACGGAGTCCCCCACGCGCCGGCCTGGCTCGGCCGGATCTATCACGGCACGTGGGGCGGCGCGCCTTTTCAATCCCTCTACCAGCCCGCGCCGAACCTGCTCCAGTTTCTCCCGCAGATCCCGGAGTGGTATCTGGTGAACGCTGCCTTTGCCGGTCTTGCAGCGCTGGGCATTGTCTGGGCGCCGCTGCTGTGGGCTCTGGCGTTGCTCGGCCTGTCGGCCGGCCTGCCTCTCGCCCAGGCGGCGCTGAGCGCCGGCTGCGCCCGCTTTCCCGGCGCGCGATCTCGCCGCGTGAGCGTCAAGTTGCGCGTGCTGACGGCGCTCCTTCACCTGATGCAGCCCCTGGCGCGCCTGAGAGGGCGCCTCAGTTTTGGTCTCACTCCGTGGCGCAGGCGGTGCCTGCGAGACCTCTCGCTCCCCGTGTCGAGGGTCATTACCCTCTGGAATGAATGCTGGCTGGCACCTCCCGCAAGACTCCGGGCGCTGGAAGCGACCCTCAGGAAGAGAAAGGCAGTAGTATTAAGAAGCGGCGACTTCGACGGTTGGGACCTCGAGGTGCAAGGGGGGCTGTTCGGCGCGGTGCGCATGCTCATGGCAATCGAAGAACATGGCGCGGGCAGGCAGCTGGTTCGATTTCGGACCTGGCCGAGGTTCTCGATACCGGGAATTGGGCTGATAGTGCTTTTCGGCCTGCTCTCGGGGACGGCCGCGCTGGACGAGCGGTGGGGCGCGTCCCTGATTCTCGGGATAGTCGCGGGGCTGCTCGGGCTGCTTGCGTTCTGGGACTCCGCTGTTGCCGAAAAGGCCCTGCTCTCGGCACTGGAGAAGCTGGGGTGCAAGTGGAAGTGATCGAAGGAAGATAGAAACATCCAGGCACCGCTTATGCCGCCCTTGGGGACAAGCGAGTGCCGGAGCGAAAACGACGAAAGTGATAAATACGGTGATGTATTTTCCGGACAAGCCGGGCGCGCCCCA
>QHZE01000734.1 GCA_003225335.1 Acidobacteriota bacterium | reverse complement strand
GGCGACAGGCTGCTCGCCGTGATCCACGGGCACGGGCCGAACGGCTGGCGCAACCCGAAGGCGAAGCAGACATATCTGCTCACGGGCGCGGGCGGTACCGATCTCAGATCGCAGCCAATGAAGGAAGCGCTGGGCTCGCCAGAACGCATCGAAAAACTGCGCTGGGCAGGTAGTGACGTGATTCGCCAGAGGCTTGCGGGAGAGCCGGGGTTTCTCTACTGGACCGGCGCGAAATATGCCTGGTATGTTTCGCCCAGGACTGCATCAGCAAAGACTCACCCCGACAAGTAGATTGTCACGCGGGCAACTCCCTACAATTTCCATGATCCATCCGGCTCGAAGTATTCCGCCCCAGCGGGGCGAAAGGAAATTAGCCGGGGTGAGCGAAGCGAACCCCCGGGTATAAGAGCAACAACGATGCGCACCCCCGGCAGGGGTTGCTGGAGCTCCCGGGTGTAATCAGAAGTGGGAGTCAGGCTGGCGCGGGATGCGTGCAAAAGACGACAAATAACGAGTCCGATATGGAGTGCGGAGACTTGTCGCCGCTTTCGTGCTGACGCCCGGGCCATAGCGGCGACAAGTCGCCGCACTCCAAAAGAGCTGTGATTGTTCATCTTCACCTGACCAAAGCGGAAGCTGAGGCGACTCCCACTTCTAATTGCACCCGGCGGACTAAAGGCTGAACTCCGAACCTGACTTCAGGATGTATAATTCGAGCTAGACCTTTTATGGAGGCCCGCTTTGAAAATGACTATCCTTCGATGCGTCTGCGTCAGCCTTCTGATTCTGCTAATTTCGCCAATCGGGCCCGCGAGGCCGGAAGCCGAGGAGCCGCTGCGTGTGGGGATTATCGGGCTCGATACGTCGCACGTAGTCGAATTCACAAAGGTCTTGAATGACACTTCCTCACCGGACCATGTGCCGGGCGCGCGCGTCGTAGCTGCGTACAAGGGAGGAAGCCCTGATGTTGAAGCGAGCGCGAGCAGGATTGAGCGCTTTACGGCGCAGCTGCGAGACCAGTTGAAGGTGGAAATTGTGCCTGCGATCCCGGCCCTCTGTTCCAAGGTCGACGCGGTCCTTCTGGAGAGCGTGGACGGCAGAGTCCACCTCGAGCAGGTGAAGCCCGTCCTGGCCGCGAAGAAGCGTGTGTTCATTGACAAGCCACTCGCTGCCAGTCTGGGAGATGCGAGGGAGCTCGCGCGCCTGGCCGAGCAGGCTGGAGTGCCGTGGTTCAGCGCCTCGAGCCTCCGCTTCGATCCTGATATTCGGTCGTTGAGAGACAATCCCCAAGTGGGTGAAATTCTGGGCTGCGATGCGTATGGTCCCTCTCCCACGGAACCACACCATCCGGATCTGTTCTGGTACGGGATCCACGGAGTGGAGATCCTGTTCACGTTGATGGGGACAGGGTGCGAGTCGGTCACGCGTGTCCATACGCCGGAAGCCGACCTGGTTGTGGGAAAGTGGAGAGGCGGGCGGCTGGGGACGTTCCGCGGTATTCGCGCGGGAAAGGCTGGCTACGGTGCGACCGTCTTCGGCAACAACGGCATTCGCGCCAGTCATCCGGAGAGGACCGGGTATCGCCCCCTGCTCGAGGAGATCGTGAAGTTCTTTAAAACGGGTGTGCCTCCCGTTTCGCCCGCGGAAACGCTGGAGATTTTCGCTTTCATGCAAGCCGCGGAGTTGAGCAAGACGCGCAACAGCCAGGAAATCCCGTTCTCGGAGGTCATCCACTCAAATGACAAATGACCAATGGCGAATGACCAATGACAAATGAAGTAGATTGGTTTCTCCAATGCAATTTGTCATTGGTCATTTTTCATTGGTCATTTTGCGAATCCTTCTCTGCGTTCTGTGAGTGCTAAGGGTTTGTATGACATCTCAAAGTGATCGATTCAATCGAGCGGCCGGCCTGGAGGAGATCCTGCCGGCCGGGTCTGTCTTCGAAGTCACATCTCGTTCTCCGGGGCCGCAGGGGAGCCTGCCGCTTACTGAAGAGATGCTCCGGGAACGCCCGAGCGGGGATCTTTTTGGCCTGAGTCAGGATGCAGGCATGGGCTGGGATCCCTCCGAGCTCGGAGGCAAGGAGTTTCTCATCCTCAGCACTCAGGGGGGCATTCGCTCTCCCGACGGGAAACCTGTGGCGCTCGGATATCACACGGGTCACTGGGAGGTGGGGCTCTTGATGCGCGCGGCGGCGGAGGAGTTCAAAGCCCGAGGCTATACGCCCTTCGCGGGATACTGCTCGGATCCGTGCGACGGCAGGACGCAAGGGACGCAGGGGATGATGGACAGCCTCCCCTATCGCAACGATGCGGCTCAGATCTTTCGCCGGTTGATCCGCTCCCTGCCGACGCGGAAGGGGGTCGTTGGAGTGGCGACCTGCGACAAGGGGCTCCCTGCGATGATGATGGCCCTGGCCGGGAGTCCCGATCTCCCCTGCGTGCTTGTCCCGGGTGGAGTGACGCTCCCGGCGGAGCAGGGCGAAGATGCCGGCACGGTGCAATCCATCGGCGCTCGCTTCGCCCACGGTATCATCTCGCTCGAGGAGGCTGCGGCCCTCGGCTGCCGCGCCTGCGCGTCCCCCGGCGGCGGGTGTCAGTTTCTCGGCACCGCGGCGACGGCGCAGATCGTGGCCGAGGCTCTGGGGATGTCATTGTCGCATTCGGCACTCTCTCCATCCGGACAGCCGATCTGGCTGGACATGGCGCGACGATCCGCGCGAGCGCTAACGCTGATGGAAGCCCGCGGCATCACTATGCGCGACATCGTCACGAGCGAATCGATCCGCAACGCCATGGTGGTCCATGCGGCTTTCGGAGGATCGACAAACCTGCTCCTGCACGTGCCGGCCATCGCGCACGCAGCCCGCGTGCCGAGGCCGGTGATCGAGGATTGGAACCAGGTGAACCGCAGCGTTCCGCGGCTGGTCGATGCTTTGCCGAACGGCCCGAGAAACCACCCTACGGTTCAAGTGTTTCTGGCGGGAGGCGTGCCGGAGGTCATGCTGCACTTGCGGCGGCTCGGCCTGCTCGAGGAGCGCTGCATGACCGTTTCGGGCGAGACCCTGGGCCGCACGCTGGACTGGTGGGAAAAATCCGAGCGGCGGTCCCGGTTACGCGATCGGCTCCAGCATCGTGACGGCATCGACCCGGATGACGTCATCATGAGCCCCAAGCGAGCTCTCGAGCGGGGCCTGACCAGCACCGTGACGTTTCCGCGCGGCAATCTGGCGCCGCAAGGCTCGGTGATCAAGAGCACGGCCATCGACCCGAGCGTCGTGGACCCGGACGGAGTTTTTCGGAAGATCGGGCCGGCGCGCGTCTTCATTTCCGAGAGGAAGGCGATCGAAGCCATCAAGAGCCATGGCGCGGAGAGGATTCAGCCGGGCGACATTGTGGTGCTGATCTGTCGCGGGCCTATGGGCGCGGGAATGGAGGAGATTTTCGAAATTACCGCCGCGCTGAAACATCTTCCCTGGGGAAAACACGTCGCGGTCCTGACCGACGCGCGCTTTTCCGGCGTTTCCACCGGCGCCTGCATCGGCCATATCGGGCCCGAGGCCCTGGACGGAGGCCCCATCGGCAAAGTGCGCGACGGTGATCGGATCCAGATCGTTGTGGATCGCAAGAACCTGGAGGGGAGCGTCGATCTCGCGGGCGAAGGCAACACTGTCTACGGAACAGCGGAGGGGACGCGGGTTCTGTCGCAACGCGAATTCAGGAAGGACCTCGCGCCGGATCCGGATCTGCCGGCAGACACACGGCTTTGGGCGGCGCTCCAGGCGGTGGGGGGCGGCACGTGGGGAGGCTGCGTCTACGACGTGGATGCCATCGAACGAGCATTACGAATGACGAATGACGATTGACGATTGAGAGGAATCCAGAATTCAGAATCCAGAATTCAGAAGGGACGTCTTTCTTCTGGATTCTGGATTCCTTTTTTGTAGGGAAGACCGCCGCGACCAAGACCGTCGAAGAAAATTGAGAAATCATTTTGGCCACGATGGAATCTACAGGTAAGGAGCGGAAGAAGAAGATCCGGAGAGAGAGCCTGGCGCGCGCCTTCCGCGAGCTGGTCTGGCCGCGCCGGGGAATCCTCGGCTGCGGGCTCCTCCTGATACTGATCAACCGCCTGGCCGGCCTGGTGCTGCCAGGCTCGACGAAGTACCTGATCGACGACGTGGTGCAGAAGCGCAATCTGCAGTTGCTGAAGCCGCTGGTGGTGGTCGTCGGCGCGGCAGTGCTCGTGCAGGCTGTCACGTCTTTTTCTCTGGTGCAGTTGTTGAGCAAGGCGGCGCA
>QHZE01000473.1 GCA_003225335.1 Acidobacteriota bacterium | reverse complement strand
CCGTGGCGGAAGAAATGCCGGAAGCTTATAAGAATGTCGATGCGGTGGTGGAAGCCATCGCGATGGCCGGCATAAGCCAAAAGGTCGCCCGGTTGCGTCCCGTTGGTGTCATCAAGGGCTGATGGAGCTATGGTAAGGAGAATCTCGTGATGCGTCGACTTGCCTGCGTTGTCTGGTTTGTTTGCCTGTTCTTTGGGTGTGTCTGCTTGCTTGCCAGAGCTGCGCAGTCTACTTTTGACTATCGTGTCCTGGCCACGAACAAGACTTCCACCATGGAGAAAGAAATGAATGAGGCTGCCGATGCCGGTTTTGTGTTCGGCGCGGTCATGGGCGGCGAGACTGCCGGCGGTGGCAAGGAAGTTGTCGTGGTCATGGTCAAGGATCCCTCGAAAGCGCAAGGGGACAGGCGGGTGTACAAACTGCTCGCAACCTCCAAGACTTCCACGATGCAGAAGGAGATGCAGCAGCTCGGAGATGAAAGTTTCGAATACAAGGGCCAGACCGTCTTTGAGTCGGCCTTCGGGGGCAAAGAGGTGGTTGTCATCATGGAGAGAGATGCCTCCACGCCCGCCAAGAAGATTCACTACAAGCTGCTGGCAACCACGAAGACCTCCACGATGCAGAAGGAACTGCGCGAGGCTGGAGAGGCTGGTTTCCGCATTGCGGGGATGACGGTAGCCAAGACGGCCTTCGGGGGAGATGAGTTGGTGAGCATCCTGAGGAAAGATTGACGCACGCTTTGACAGGTCACCTGCAACATTACAGGCTTGCCAAGCCGTTGACCGAGGTCACACCGGGAACATCCTTTCGCTTTCTTACGTATTCCGGGTCGTTTCCCTATTCCAGGAAAGGTGGAATCCATGAACAAGCTCCTTGCTCTACGAAAAATACTGCTGCTCTTGCCTCTGCTCGCAGTGCCAATTGTCCAGGTGGACGCCCAGTCTCCGCAAAGTACGACAGACGAACTTTTTCGTACTATTGCGTCGCTGGACGGAGCACTCTTCGATTCCTATAACCGGTGTGATCTGGAGAAGTTCGGCGCGTTCTTCATAGACGATGTGGAGTTCTATCACGATCAGGGTGGAATGACCCTCGGCAGGCAGAACCTGACCGAAAGCGTAAAGAAGAACATCTGTGGCAAAGTGCGCCGAGAGATCGTTCCTGGGACCCTTGAGGTGTATCCCATGCATGGCTATGGTGCGGTTGAGATAGGTGTTCATCGCTTCTACCACCCAAAGGCGGAACAAAGCGAGCCAACCGGCGAGGCGAAGTTGTTGAATCTATTGGTCGGGGCATCCGGATTTGAACCGGAGACCTCCTGCGCCCAAGGCAGGCGCGCTACCAGGCTGCGCTATGCCCCGATATCCGCAATGCGCGCAAGCAAAGATTCTACCGCACGAGCGCGGTGGCTGACCCGGTTTTTTTCTTCTTCCGCCAGTTCCGCATACGTTCTTCCAAGCTCGGGGAAAAAGAAAATCGGGTCATAGCCGAAGCCCCTATCGCCGCGGGGACGCTGCGCGATGATCCCCCGGCACTCCCCCTCCGCTTCCAGCAACACCACACCCCGGCGCGCCAGGGCCAGAGCGCAGACAAAATGCGCCTGTCGATTGGCTTCCGTTTCGTCAAGCTCTGCCAGAAGCTTGCGCACCCGGTCCAGATCCGTGGCGTGCGGTCCGGCATAGCGCGCAGAGTGGATTCCCGGCCGGCCGCCGAGGGCGGAGACTTCCAATCCGGAGTCGTCTCCCAGGACCGGGAGGCCGGTACGAAGTGAGTAGTTCCGGGCTTTGAGTCTCGCATTCTCCAGGAACGAGCTTCCGGTCTCTTCGAAATCCTCGCCGATGCCCACGTCCTCGAGCCCCAGAATCTTCCAGCCGGTGTGTGCCAGGAGCTGACAGAATTCACGCAATTTGCCCGTATTCCGGGTTGCAATTACCAGCTGGGAGATATTCATCAGGGAGGCGGCCTTTGATTGACCAAGGTGGCGAAAGAGGACCCAGGAATCCACAAAGAGCCGCGCGGCGAATGGGCGCGTCACTTCTTGCCAAGCGCCTGAGCGATCGCCCGCTCCGCGAGCGGGGCCATCACGGCGTAACCGGCGTCGTTCGGAAGCAGCCCGTCGCTGGTCAACCCCTTCCTGAAATCCCGGCCGTCGGCCAGCGCCGAATAGTAGTCGAGATAAACCGAGCCGCTCTGGGCTGCGTAACCCTTGATCCATCCGTTCAACCCGATGATTTTTCCTCGGGGTCTGAGTCTCGTCTGGTTTGTGAAGCAGTCGCAAACCGGGGTAACCGATGCGAGCACCACGCCGATTCCGTTCGCCTTGGCGAGTTCCGTCATCGACATGAAATTCTCCGCCATCATCCCCTGTGTTGCCGGTCCTGTCACTCCAGCCAGGTCGTTTGTGCCGGCAAGGATCACCACCACTTTCGGTCTCAGAGTGATCACATCCTGGCGGAAGCGCACCAGCATTTGGGACGTGGTCTGCCCGCTGATGCCCCGATTAAAACAGGGTTTGCCGGGGAAGAACTTCGCGTTGCCGCGGCCCCATAGCTCCGTGATCTGGTCGCCCAGGAACACGACGCGCTCTTCACCGGGAGCGGGGGGACGAATCTCCGTGTTCTCGCTGCCGTATCGAGTGAGGCCGGCCCAATCGTTCAGCAGACGTCTCTGTGCGGCCACCACTCTTTCAAGGGCCTGAATGGTTTGACCACAATCCGGCGCCTGCGCTGCGGCGGAGGAGCCGGAGATCATCAGGCCTGCCAACATTCTGACAAGCAGGGGTTTCATAATACAGTTGCAGAAGTTCTTGCTTTAGCCGAAACCAATAGTTTTTGCTATCCATTCGCGCACTTAGCGCCTTCGCGGTGAAACTGAGCCCGAATTAACCGCGCAGGCGCGAAGAACCGGTCTTTCATTGTTGCCCGTTGGCGGCTTCCAACGCGCCTCTTCTACCTTCTTGATGCCGAAGCAGTACAGGTTGCCGTCATACGTGCCGATGTAGACGCGGCCGTTGGCGACCGAAAGCCCGCTAAAGTGATTCCACGAGGCGATCTGATCCCCGCTGGACCACAGCTCTTTCCCGGTCTGGGCGTCCAGAGCGTACAGGACCGCGTGGGTCGATGCGGGGATGCGCCGCTCGGGTGTGTCGTCGAGGCCGACGTCAGGATAGGCCTGTTCGGTATTCTCGCCGCTGCCGTACGCGAACACGATTCCGTTGGCGATCACCGGCGGCTCCGCCCGGTTCATGTCTCGCGAGATCCAGGCCGGCGTCAACTGCAGCTTGCCGTCCTTCTCTTCCACTTTGAACGCCGCGATGGCGCCATACTTCACTTCGCCGTACTCCACGGGGGCCTTGAAGGCCGAATGTTTCGGTCCCCAGAATGACGTCAGCACCCAACGCGTGCCCTTCGAGTCCTCCCAGCTTGCCATCGAGCCCCAGATGCCCGCCGACGCGAAGTTGACAT
The DNA here is from genome assembly GCA_003225335.1 of Acidobacteriota bacterium. Classification (GTDB taxonomy): domain Bacteria; phylum Acidobacteriota; class UBA6911; order UBA6911; family UBA6911; genus Gp18-AA60. The sequence goes on along the minus strand of QHZE01000473.1, from coordinate 5,109 downwards.
CTTCATTGCAAAGCAGCGGACTCCGGTACAAGGGCGTGCGATGATCGTCGCCGCCGATCGCCTCTGTGTCCATCAGGTAGGTACGGCATTCCTTGCCGGCGTCCACCATCAGTTCCCGGCCTTTGTAGTTGAAGATCGCCGGCGTGACTTGCATGTCCAGGTCGCGCTTGAACAGCCACTCGGCATTGGAAGGGCCGTAGTAGTCCACCAGCTCCAGGGACTTCGTCACCGGATCCTGCTTCACACCGATGATGCCGTTGCCATACACTCCGTTCTCCGGGTCCCAGCGCCCATCTCCCGTTCCCGTGTACATGGTTCCGTTCGCGCTGATTGCTGGGCCGGTGCGGCCCCACATTCCGCCGCCTGCCGGACCCCAGGAGCCGACCTTGTTGGTCGCGAGATCGTACGAGTACACCATGTTCGGATTACCGCCGCAGCCCTGCGCGGTGTGTGTGTAAATCACGTTGTTGACAAGGTTCAGCGCGTAAGGCTTCCCATTCGGCGGCATGAACTTTGCCGGTGGCGCCACCTCTTCGCCGTCCGCCACGTTGAGGCGATGGAGCATGCCGTCCCAGGAAGCGGCGTAGATGGTGTACTTACCCGGCGTGTTCGTGGGCCCGATGACGGGTGTCGCGGTCAGGCCGCCTGGGCAAAGGATATCGAGAGGCCTGCGGGCGGGTGGCGGCGTCCAGGTACTCTGAAAGTGCTTCTTCCAGATGAGGTCGCCCTTCTCGACGTCGATCGCATAGATGTTATCCGACGACCCGGCCACGATCGCAATCTGTTTAGGGCCGCTCGAAGTGTTCACGCGGCCGGCGATCAGCGGCGGAAACAGCGAGTGCATTACACGCGGCTCGTTATCGAGCTGGATCTTCCACAGAAGCTTCATGTTCTTGACGTTGTCCGTGGTGAGGATTTTCTCGTCCTTCTGCCAGGCGGTCCGCTGCGGGTTGCCGCCGTCGGTGAGCCAGTCCGCGCCCCAAGCCAGGACGCCTCCAAGTATCAACTCGCCGACAATCAGGAACCTTTGCATGTGTGAGCCTTTCTAACGTCGGAGACTCGCTCGACGTTCCTTACGCGTAACCCGTCGGAAGCTGTGAAAAAAATCGGCATCCGCGAGGGGCGACGACCTATGTGGTTGCCCTAATCTCAGGGACTCGCGGGCGGCCACCGCAGGGCCGCCCCTACGAGACCTAGATTTTTTCACAGCTTCATCATTTGTCATTTTTCATTGATCATTTGTCATTGGTCATTAAAAAGCCAGGCGGTCCTTCTTCGCCTCGATCTTTGCAGCGTCCAAGCCCGGGACCTTTTTCAGGTCCTCGATTGACTTGAACGGCCCTTTCTTCGCGCGGTGCTGAAGGATCGCCGCGGCTTGCGAGCGCGTGAGCGTCAATCGGCTTTCCAGCTCGATGGCCGTCGCTTTGTTTACGTTGAGCTTAGGGAGTTCCTCGGCCGGGAAGTTCTTTGCCAGATACTTGAGAATCGCACCGAACTCTTCATCCGTAATCTTAGCGCCGAGGCCCACCATCTTGTCCATGGTCTGCAGCCACCCCTCCTCGTCCTGGTGAACAGAGACCGACCGTTCCAGCTCGTGGCACTTTCCGCAGATTCTCTTGGTCTCTTCTTTTCCGGGAGCTTCCGGCAGTTGCGCCCACGCCCTCCCCGTGAAAAGCGCGAGGGGCCACAACAAAAAAAATCTCACCGCAAAGACGCCAAGCACGCAAAGGTTTGAAATGCTTTTCTTCGCGTCCTTCGCGGCTTCGCGGTGAAAAAATCCTTGCCCGCCGGGCACGGATTCGTGCGTTGGCAGCACGGATCTGCGTTCATCTGCATTCATCTGTGGTTTGATCTTGCGCAGTCGAAAATTCCTAGGTCCTCTTGGTGCGAACAAAGTTCACAAATCGGTCAAGTTTTGACCATGGCCGGGACGGCCATGCCACGAAGCGATCGTGGCACGGGCGTCTCGCCCGTGAGTGACTGGGCCGTATGAGGGTCACTCGCTAGTGCTCGATCGGAAAACCGAAAGCGTACAGCGTGCCGTCGTGTGTCCCCAGATACACTTGGTTCCCGCCACCGGACAACCCGCCGCCGTGCACGAACGACGGGATCGTGTCGCCGCTCGACCACAGCTCCTTGCCGGTGGTGCCGTCGAGAGCGTACAGGACCGCGCGCGACGAGCGCTGTGCGCGTTCCGCCGCGGTCAGCTGGCTGTCGTTCGCGCGGAACGCGCCGCTTGATACCGCGAAGACGACGCCGTTGACGATCATCGGAGGCAGGGGCGAGACCATGTCGCGCGACACCCAGCCGGGCTGGAGAGCCGGAGCGCCATTCCGGTCCACGACCTTCCATGCCACGATGGCGCCATGGGTCACGTCGCCGTTGGTGACCGTGAACGCCGCGTCGGAAGCAACCGGCCCGGCGGTTGGCGCCAGCACCCACCGAGAGCCGCCCGGATCCTGCCAGCTCGCGAGCGCGCCCGGAACGAAATCCGCCGCAGTCGAATACACCGGTGTTTTGTAGAGGGGCGTCTGGTGGTCGGAGCCGCCCAACGCCGCACTGTCCAGCAGGTGTATCCGCCCATCCTTGGTGGCCGCCGCGATCAGGGTTTTTCCCTTGTGCACGAAAATGACAGGTGAAGCCCTGAAGTCCTGCCTTCCTGCCGTGTACCAATCTTTCAGCTTCAAGGTCTTTGGTTCGAGCGCCACCAGGGAGCGGGAATAGCTCGTGGGTGAATACTCCCCTTCCCCCGTCGCCACATAGAGCGTTCCGTCCGGCCCGATTGCAGGGCCGGCTGAGCCCGCATTTCCCCCCCCGTTTGACTTCCACGTGGTTACCTCCTTGGAGGCGAGATCGAGACCCCACACGCCATTCGCCGCGCCGCCACAGCCCTGCGCGGTTGCGGCATAGGCGACGTTGTCGACGACAATCAGACCCCGGGCATTGGCGTTTGCGGGAAGAAATCTCGCCGGCGGTTCAGTGTCGTCGCCGTTCGACACGTACATCGTGTGCAGCATTCCGTCGCTCGATAGGGCGTACACCAGAGTGGGCTTGGGTACATAGCCACCGGGTCCGCCCGGGGGGCCGCCGGCCCTGCGAGCTGCTTCGACCTGCGCCAGAGTTACCGCGCCCTGGCCAGGTTCACCCACTGCGCTGCGAGCCGGTCCCCCGCGCCCGAACCCGCCCCCGCCACGACCGGCAAAGGGCGCCGGCAGCGCGGCGCTGGTCGGACGCGTCACATTGGCGGTCATCCCGCCGGGGCAAGCCAATGAGCCACCCTGCTGAGGCGAACCCGAGGGAAAATGTTTTTGCCACTCAATCCGGCCGAGGTCCGTGTCGATCGCGAAGACGTTGTCCGAACTGCCGCCCACGAACGCCAGAGACCTGAATCCGCGGTGTCCGATGTAGAAATCGAGCAGGACCGGCGCCGTCAACGAGTTCAACTGTTTTGGGTCGTTGTCGAGCTCCAGCTTCCACAGGAATTGAAAGCCGGGCTTCTGCACGCTCTCTTTCGAAATCTTCCCATCGGTCCTGACCCAAGACGAGCGTTGTGCATCGTTACCGCTCGTCGTCCAATCCCCGCCTCCCCGCCAGCCTTGGGCGCGCGCCACGCCCATCCACACGAAGGCGCAGCCAAAATAGATGGCGAGAAGGCTGGTCCGTCTTCTCATCGCTGGAGCTCCTTTCGGGTTCGAAACCGAAACTAGATGGCTGATTCCTCGATGTCAAGGCGAAAACAAGACGCCGGGCTACGGGGTTTCCCATTGGAGCTTCATGAAGGCCAGACCGTCCTTCGCCAACTGCTCCTCGTCCTCGAACATCCGGCGCCAGATCTTGGTGGCGGCGGCGAGCTCCGGGAGTGCCGGCCCGAAGGCCTCGATTGTGAGCGAGCCCTTGTACTGGATGGTCTTGAGCGCGGCGAATGTCTCCTTCCAGTTCACGGCGCCCTTTCCCGGAGTGCTGCGGTCATTCTCGGAGACATGCACGTGGATCAGGACCTCGGCGCAGCCCGACAGCGCCTCCGTGATGTCTTTCTCCTCGATGTTGGCGTGGAAGGTGTCGTACATCATGCGGAAGTTGGCATGGTTGACGTCCTTGACCATCCGGGCAGCATCGGCAGAACAGTTCAGGAGGTAGATCTCGAACCGATTCAGGTACTCCGCGGCCAGCGTCACCCCGAACTTTTTGGCGCCCTCGGCCGCCTCGCGCAAGCCCTCGGCGGCCCAGCCCCATTCGTCCTTCGTGGGTCCCCTGCCGGTGAATACACCCAGCGCGGCGTAGATCGGGCCGACCAGCAGATTCGACCCCAGCGCCTGGCAGCACTCGGAGACGTCCTTGAGATGGGCGACTCCGGCCCGGCGCTGCTTCTTGTCGGCGCCGATGAGGTTTGTTTCGGACGTGAGGACCGTGAGTGCGGTCCGCATGAGACCGATGTTCTCCAGACGCTTACCCAACTCGGCGCATTTCTTGACGTCCGGCGCCATGATGGGGATCTCGACGGAGTCAAACCCCATCTTCTTGAGCCGCTCGAACAGCGAAAGGAATTTTTCGCCGGTGGCATCGGCGGTCCACAGCAGCATATTCATTCCGTAGCGCATGGCTGTTTTCTCCTTAAACAACCGAGTCTAGCATGAGAGTCGAACCCAGGTTTGGAGTTCAGTCTTCAGGCTGCACTGAGCCCGAGCAGGCTAAAGCCTGAACTCCGAGCCTCACCGAAGTGGTAACCAGAAAGTGTGCAGTTTACGGTAAGGCTACTTGATGCTGGAGCACAAAAGCGTACAAGCTGTCACCGGCGCCAACGGCGACGTACTGGCGGCCATCCAGCATATACGTCTGTGGCGCGTTGCTGGGATTGGAATGCAGACCGGCGTGCCACAGCGGCTTTCCGGTCAACGGATCGTAAGCGATGAAGTTGCCCGCGCCGTCGCTCCCGAACAGCAGCTTGCCCGCGGTGCTCAGCAGACCCATAGCCCCGCCGGACGTAGGGTGCTTCCAGACGATGTTGCCCGTCCTGTAGTCGATGGCGCGCAGGAAGCTTCCCACACTTCCGACGCCACGCTCGGCGGCGCCGTAGCCCTGCGGATGCGGATCAGTGTCTGTCAGGTAAAA
>QHZE01000472.1 GCA_003225335.1 Acidobacteriota bacterium | reverse complement strand
TCCGGTCTAGCAGTGGCCCTGAGATTCTTGCCAGGTAGCGCTGGATCAACGGAGGCGTGCAGCTGCATTCGTGCAGCGGATCGCCGAAAAAGCCGCAAGGACACGGATTCATGGCCGCGGCCAACATAAAACGCGCTGGGAACGTCAGCGACATCGAAGCGCGGCTGATGGTCACCTCCCAGTCTTCCAGAGGCTGCCTTAAGACATCGAGGACATGACGCTGGAATTCAGGCAACTCGTCCAGAAAGAGCACGCCGTTGTGCGCCAGGCTCACTTCGCCCGGCTTGGGGACCGTGCCGCCGCCGATGAGCCCGCCGTTGGAGATCGTGTGATGAGGAGCCCGAAAGGGCCGCGTTCCAATGAGCCCCTCCTTCTCCGACAGCAGCCCGGCAACCGAGTGGATTTTCGTGGTCTCGATGGCTTCGTCAAAGCTCATCGGCGGCAGAATCGTCGGCAGACGGCGCGCCAGCATCGTCTTCCCGGACCCCGGCGGGCCGATGAGGATGATGTTGTGCCCCCCCGCGGTTGCCACCTCCAGGGCCCGCTTGGCCTGGTATTGACCCTTCACGTCCTTGAAGTCGACCTCGTACGTGCTCTTGCGGGTCAATAACTGCTGACGGTCGACCACAAGCGGTATCCAGGGCTCTTGTCCATTGAGCAACTGGACAACATGCGAGAGCGAACGGACGGGAAATGCCCGGACGCCGTCGACCACCGCCGCCTCACGTGCATTCGCCTCCGGGACGACCAGATGATCCATACCTTCATCCCGCGCCATCACCGCCATGGAAAGAGTCCCCTTGACTGGACGTAGGGAACCATCGAGCGAAAGCTCCCCCAGGAAGAGATACTTGGACAGATTCTGAGCGCGAACGCATCCCGCAGCCCCCAGAATCCCGATCGCCATCGGCAAGTCGAAGGCCGACCCTTCCTTCTTCACGTCCGCCGGAGCCAGGTTGATCGTGATGTGCTGCTTGGGAAGCATGTACCCGCAGTTGCGCAACGCCGCCTTCACGCGCTCGCTGCTCTCGCGCACGGCAGTGTCCGGAAGCCCTACCGTCATCAGCGCCAGCTTCTCTCCGGCGCTCAGATCCACTTCCACCGAAACCGGATAAGCCTTGATTCCAAAAACGGCGGCCGATTGGACGCGAAAGAGCATTCTGCGGCTCCTGTATCTTATCCAACGGGAAAACCTGGTTTTGAGCGAAGAATTCTTCGGCTTTGCTCACTTCGCGCCTTCGCGGTGCGATCCTGGCCTGGATTTGGGCGCGCCTGACCAGAGCGGAGGGGCGGAGTAGCAAGGGAACGGAGGAGAAGAGGGAGAAAAGGGCGGAGCAGAAAGGAATCACGTCTGCTTCATACAGATTTGCTGCACCGGCAGCATCTTCTCGGTGTAGAATTCCCATCTGTGGGCTTCGATGCAGGTGGAGGTTAACAAGAATCACTCAAATCAGAAACAATGCAAGGAATCCGGAGCCTGTCTCCAGCCCGCAAAGGCGGCTTGTTCCACCTATCCTCCTGTCAGATCTCTGGTTTGTGTATCAGGCGGCTGATTTTTGATGCGGAGCGAGCATGAAGCCAGCTAAACCCCGGGTACTGGTCGTGCCCGAAGGCGGGATTAAACTCTGCTTCCGCCTCTTGCCGATACTGCGCGACGCTGGATGCGCGATCGATGTCTTGTGTCTGCGAGGCGAGGTGATCGCCGCCAGCCGGTACGTTGACGCCGTGATTGAGGAAGGCTCCGATGACGCTCTTCTTGATCGATTGACAACCCTGGTCCGGCGAAAGGAGCACCCGTGGCGTGCCGTCATCGTTACGCATGAGTCGCTGGCGCGGCGCTTGATTTCGAGGGCAGATTCGGATTTTTTGAAATGGTGGCAACCTGGAGCCCTCGACCAGACGGCGCGTCCCTTTCTTCTAAGCAAGCTCGGCTTGGAAGCGGCTGGGAAGAATTCAGACCTTCCGATTCCGCCAAGCCGCGTTTGCATGAAGCGGGAAGAGATTCTGGCGTTTGGGTCGGACACGGGCTGGCCGGTCGTCATCAAGCCACCCCTTGGAAATTCTGGCGAAGGCATCACGATCGTAGGGTCGTCTGATGCCTTGAAATCGCTCCAGCGCGGCTTTCAGTTTCCCGTTCTGGCGCAGCGATTCATCCGTGGCCGAGAGGGGGTGGTGGAAGCAGTTTGTTCGCAAGGCCTGGCGCTGGCTTGTCTGGTTTCCGAAACCATCAAAAGGCGTAAGGGCCGGTTAGGCCCCGCGACAGCCCGACTCTTTGCAGCCATGCCCGAACTTCATCCTTTGGTGGAGGGAGTGGCGCGGTACACACGCTTTGAAGGATTCTGTGGGTTTGATTGGATTCAGGATGAACAAAGCGGGCGTTACTATCTGATTGAGTTCAATCCCCGCCCTACGCCAGGTTTTCGCTTCGGCCGGTTCTGCGGGGTGGATTTTGGACGCGCCGTCGTTGCCTGGCTGAACGGGACCGCAAAGGAATTTGCGCTGTCATGCCAGCCCCAGGAAAATCCGGTTGCAGCCTACTATTTTCCCCATGAACTTGCCCGGTGTTTGCGTGAGCGCGACTGGCAGGCATTCAAGCAATGGTTGCCTGGTAGCCGGGCGATCCATGACATCTGTTGGGATGACCCATTGCCGATGGGCGTATGGGTCACTCAGCGACTCAAATCGTTGGTGTCATTGAGAGCCTGGACGGTGCACGACCGGCCGAAGGTGTCTTCCAGAGCGTCGTCTTCGTGAGCCACAAGTTGCGCAAGACCTCCCTCTCCTGCGATCACTGTCACAACATCGGGCATTAACGGGGTGACCCTGTGATCTTCAGCCGGCGAAAACTGCTCAAGGTGTGGGCGCAAGCTGTTCCATGGCGATTGCGGAGTCTGGATCCTCGTTGTGCAGTGGCTCGGAATGGAACCAGCCCGAACCTATTTGGGATGTGCGCTGCCATCTCCATCTCGTGTCCGGCGATCCTCCTGAAGAACGCATCATCCCGCGCGCCGCGAGCGCGGGCTTCTCTCAAACTATTAGTAGGTCCTCATGAAAACAATCACCGCAGGATTGTTGTGTTCGACCCTTCTCATTGCCCCGCTTCTTTATGCTCAACAGGGTAAGCCCGACCCATTTCTTCAATGGATGGACCAGATTGCGCAGCAGCAATTGGAGCGCCGGGAAAAAGCCATCGCTGAAATCCATACGGTCGCCGGCGCGCAGCGCCGGAAACACGTGGTTCGCGAAAAACTCATGGAGCTTTTGGGCGGCCTGCCAGACTACAACGGGCCGCTCAATCCAAGAATCACCGGCCGGATCCAAAATGAGTCCTACACCATCGAGAAAGTGATCTTCGAGAGCCTGCCGGGCTACTTCGTCACAGCGAATCTCTATCGGCCAAACCAATCGGGTCGCTATCCGGGAATTCTCCTCCAGTCCGGGCATACCCAAGAGGGGAAGCCCGAACCGCAAAGGCTCGCTGCCAATCTGGCTTTGAAGGGATTCGTGTCACTGGCTTTCGACCCAGCAGGGCAGGGCGAGAGAGAGCAGACCTATAACCGTGATATTGGCGGGGCCTTGGCAGGCTGGTCGGTCAACGAGCACCTCCATGCGGGGGCGCAGAGCATTCTGGTTGGCGAGAGCGTGGCTCGCTACTTCGTTTGGGATGCGAAACGAGCTCTCGACTATCTCGTCAGCCGGACGGACGTGGACCCGACGCGGATCGGGGCCGCGGGCTGCTCGGGGGGCGGGGCGTTGACCACTTTCATTGGCGCTCTCGACCCGAGGGTTAAAGCGGTTGTCCCGGCCTGCTTTCCCAATTCCTACCGGCTGTTATTTGCAGGCCCTGACCCCGATTCCGAAATGAGCTGGCCCAATCTCCTGGCGAGCGGCTTGGACACGGCGGATTTTGTGGAATTGTCCGCCCCCACGCCCTGGCTGATCCAGGCAACCGAGGAGGACTACTTCACGCCTCCGGGGGCGAAGCTTGTCTATGAGGAAGCCCGACGTTGGTACAAGCTTTACGGCGCTGAGGACAAGGTAAGCTTCTTCGTCGGACCGGGTCCCCATGGCACTCCCCTTGTAAGTCGGGAAGCCATCTACGAGTGGATGATTCGCTGGCTGAAAGACGGCCAGGGTGATTCTCACGAACAGCCGGTGAAGCTGTATGCCAACCACGAGCTTTTTGTCACCCGGAGCGGTCACGTTGACGATGAGCCGGGAAGCCGCAAGCTCAATCAATTGATCCTGGACGATTTTCATGCCAAGAAACGCTCAGGAACGATCCCTGAACTGCTGGCCGAACTTCGACGTCTGAGAATCCCCTCAGAAGCTCCCCCGCCGGAAGTAAAGGTGTTGGAGGAGTCCAGCGTCCAAAATGTTCGACACCTGCGCATCAAATTCGAAAGCGAACCCGGCATCGAGGTTGAAGGAAAGCTCTACCTGCCTGCCTCCGTGGGGCGAAAACCAGCGGTGCTGGTGGTGGCGGACAAGACCAGCACTCCCTGGATTCCGTCGACAGGTTCGTTGGCGGAGAGGATGGCCAAGGCAGGGCGCGTGGTTCTCGAACTGGAACCGCGTGACTCCCCCTCGGGGTATGACAACCGGCCGTTTCTCGGAGGTTGGCTCAACAATTCGCGAGCCAACCAGATCGGGCTCAATCTGCCTGCGATGCGTGCACATGACATCTTGCGGGGTGTGGATGTTCTCGCCGCGCGCAGCGATGTTGACTCCACCTCTATTCGCGCTACTGCCCGGGCCGTGAGGGGGATCTGGCTTTTGCTGGCGGCTGCCGTCGACCCACGAATCGGCAAGATCTGGCTCGACCGGACGCCCTACAGTCTTCGGGCTGCGCTGGAAAACACCATCAACACTGACATCTTCGATGCGGTGATTCCCGGCTTCGCTCTCCATTGGGACCTCGAAGATCTCGCCAAGGCCATGGCAGACCGACCCGTCCTGTGGACGGATCCGACGAATTGGATGCACCGGCCTCTTGCTCTGGGTCCTCCATTTCGATATCGCTATGTTCTCGGCGACACCACGGATCTCAGCGAGGAGCAGGACAAGGTGTACATCGAAGAACTATTAAAATGATCGCGAAGATCAACGAGAGGACCCGGGTTACGGCCCCGCCGCCCGCAAGGTACTCGCAGAGGTTTTCGGGCCGGTAGTTGCTGGGAGCGTCGTCCATGCGGTCCTTCGCCGTGCTCCCCGCGAATTCGCAGGACTTTTCCCCAATGGCCCGGACGAAGTCGCCGCCGAGAAGCTTGAAGAAGAAGTTCTGCGAGTTCTCCAGTTTGCCGAGCGGGTCCGGCTTCACCATTGCGTTCAGGCGCGCCCGATCGAACGCCAACCCGCAGTCCTGGGCCTTCCCCACCATCCAGAGCAGGGCCACGTTGGAAAGGCCGCTGTTCGGGTAGCCTCCGCCCACGTTCGAGTGCACGCCCGCAAACCACACTTGCTCGAGCACCTGCGCCTTGGCAGCGGGGTGCTGCTCCCAGAGCGCGGGCCGGAACGGTTTGCGTTTCTCATCAATGGCGAGCGCGTGGTAGGCGTGGTCCACGGCCCGGCTCAGCCGCACGTCGTGGAACTGACACTTCTTGTTGAAAAAGCCGAGCGGGCCGGAAAGGGGAATGCCGAGCGCGCCCACGGTGTCCCACACGCCGATGAATTTCACGCGGGGCTCGTAGGCGAAGCTCTTGCGGAACAGCTCGGCCTCCGCCGCATCCGGGTGCGACGCGTCATCCCTCCGACGGTAGAGGTCGTACGCCGGGGCGAGCTTATCGGCATACTCCCGTTTCAGCAGCCCGCTGTTGCGAATGAAGCCCACGATACTGCGCGCGGTGTACGCGCCGCGGCTGAAGCCGAAGAAGAAAAGTTCGTCGCCGGGCTCGTAGTTGGCCACCAGGAAGCGGTAACCGTCCTGGACGTTTTTCGAGAGCCCAACGCCGAAGGCTCCACCGAGCAGATGGTCGAACCTGCCGGTGCCCACGCCCTTGTCGTAGAACACGCGCTGCTCGATTCCCGCAGGGTCTTGTGACGCCACGTAGAGCGCCAGTTTGGTCACGTTCGTGGGGCTGGGCTGGTCGGGCTTGTTCCAGGTCCCGTCGCAACAAACGATCAGCCGCTTCGGCATGTCTCCTCCTATCCGTGCGTATTTCGATCATTGTGAACCGTGATTGTGATCGATGGCGAAGCGACGCTGGTATCGATATCCTCATCAAAGTGTTCACAATCCTCAATGGAAATGATGATCATGAATATAGCCCACATCTCTGCTGGTTTTTTTTGGGGGGCAGGGGGCCGACATAGTCAATTTTTGATCATCTAAGACCCCGCCGCTCACCTCGGGAAGACGTCACTGGGCCCCTTTCGCAAACGGCGTCGCCAGGTTTTATGGTTTTATCGAAGGTGCTGCTGCCGGCGACCGGGCCACCTGAAACCACGGTGGCAGCGCGCGCCGCGGTAAAACGCGATGCCACGGCGGCACCGCGTACCGCCGCGGCACTCCAGGCCAGCAATAAAGATGATGATGATGATTTTCGTCCGCGCTTTCCGCGATTCCCGCAATATTATTGAGGCCCGGTGAACGGTGAATGTGCTACCGAAATACTCTGGGACCTTCTCCGCCGAGTAGTGTCTCCTGATCAACGAGGGGCCTGAGATCCGCCGCTACCTTATCGAGATCCGTCCCCAGTTGAAGCTCTTGCCCAACACCATCGACATCGAGGCCGACGATCTTCTGGAGGCGAAGAAGGTCAATCGCGAGCTTCTTCTGCGCCGGCAACTGAAACCACAGGCAGGCGGATGGTGAACCGATGCCGGCGCCCACTCCCTTTGTGGTGAAGCCGGGATCGAAGATACACGATCACCTCGCCCCCCTCGCCGCGGGTCTCGATGAAGACCTGTCCCGTCTTCTTTATCGCTTCGCAGGCATTGTTCGACTATCCGCTGAAACTGAGGCCTTTCGGCGGGCTCAGGGTTTCATGAACGCCTCGTTCAGCAGAGCCGGGTAGCATGGAATCAGAGCTCTGAGCCGTTGCGGGCTGTCGTTCGCGAAAACACCGGACAACCTGGTTTTCTAGGTCGGTTTCGCCGCGAATGCCGGGCTGGGCTTTCACGCAAAGGCGCGAAGGGGCTCTTGGCGTCGTTTCGAATCTCTACGCCTACGCCACGCAAGATGGCGCCGCCCGTGTCGCGCGCCGTTCCGACGATGGGCCCAGTTGCGCTCTGCGCGAAAGCCGCGCAGAGCATCAGCAGAAATAGGAGGAAAGCAGCAGCTTGCTGCGGCAGCGTCACCCTCGGACCGGAATTATGCGCACGAACTATATCACGACACGCAGCCTCGAAGCTTTTTCGACCTCGTATTTTCTGCACTTCGACATAGGTCGAATAGGTCGATAATGATTCCGAACGAGACGGTCGAGCGAACGGCCGCCCCGCTTCCCTGCTGGATGCGGGGCGGCAATTTGGGACGAGCGGTTCACCTTCCACCCCGCCCGGCCGCAAGGCGGTTGCTCGCCTCTGCTGTTCGACGGACGCATTGTGATGGAGGTGATGCGCATGCGGTTACGAACGAAAGTGCCGGTCCTGGGCGTGGCTCTCATCCTGGCTGGAATCTCACACATCGCTGCAGAAGAACGTAGAGAACAGAACCCGCCCGGAGGCGACGAGTTCGAGCACCTGATGCCGCACATCACCCAGTCCTGCGTGGTGGTTCGCGAGACACCGGGGATTTGGCCGTATCGCTCCTTCCCTTACGGTCCGCTCGGTCTCGAGGTGAGAGGGGCGAAGACCCCTGCCGAGGCTGACCGCATCCGAAACTTTTTCCTTGGTGCGGTGGCTGGCGCCTGCGGCATTCCGCCGGATCAAGTCACCGGGTACTTTTTCTGTGGCCCGCAGTGTCCCGCTAATCGCAGAGATCACCTGCTGGGGCAGCTCCCGGCCATTCGTTCACTTGCACGTGATTTCGGGGATCTGCGCGCCGTGCGCCTCCTCGCAGCATGGGCGCCGAAGGGAGAACTGAGGGTCAACGATCTCTTTCTCATGCAGAATCGGGCTCGCGAGGCGGTTCCAAGCCGTGTGATGGGGTTCGTTCCATCAGGCGATTGGAGGTCCTGGCCGAGTCTTGGGGCCTACCTGCAGAAGATCGATGTTTCCGAAGGGAAGGTCATCGATCTCACGCGGCGGATGCTTGAGATCGGTCTTTCCGCGCTCATTCGAGATCCATCCGGCATCCGCCTGGTGGGAGTCGGTGTCGGTGACAACGAGTCAGGCCTGCTGTTCCTGCGCCCGGCCCCTTGCGCGCCCGGGGTATGGGAGGGACGCCAGAATTGACGATTGTCGATTGACGATTGTCCAATTGAGTCTTCGCGTTCGTCAATCGTCAATCCCAGGGATCACGGACAGATTGAGGAATGACGATTACGTAATTCAGGCGTATCAATCGTCAATCGTCAATCCCAAGTGTCGCACCTTCGGCGCTCAATTTTGTTGCTCACAGCCTAATCCCGGCCTCACGGCCGGGCCTATTTACTAACGGCCTTTCGGGCCTAAAAAAGCCCGTGGTTACGACTTTGCTGTTGCCGTGATTAAGGATGCCTTGCCGTTCGACTCCGCAGTATGAAGCCATTATCTTCAGCAAGTCGAGAGATCGTAGAGCAGCTATATAGGACCGGCTCGCTCTTGAATCGGTTGCTTGCGGGCAACGAGTATAAGAAAGAGGCAATCCGGCAAATCGTCAAGGCGAGCGAACCGGCCGCCATACCATTCTTGCTCCCCGTTATATCGGGAGGGGACCATGAGCTCCGACGGCTCGCTGCTTCAGGGCTCTCAGAATTATCGGCCGCTTTGACATCCTCAGAACTTGTCCAGCTCGATCTAGAGATTCGCGAGAGTTCTCCTTACGGTTTCACGAGCCCGGGCTCGCAACCCGGATGGTATGACCTCAAGCCCCACGAACTGTCCAAGTTAAAAGGCTTGCCCGGCTACTCGACGGTCATGGGTTTCGTCTCTTCGCATCCAAGCGGCTATGTCCGCGAGGCTGCTGTCCAGGAGCTTGCCGACATTCACGATGGCAGCGAACTTCCCTTCTTGCTCATCCGGCTGAACGACTGGGTGGTAAATGTACGGGATGCTGCCAACGTCGCGCTGAAACACCGTCTCAGGCCATTCTATGCCACGGCGTTCGCGTCCAATCTCGACCTGGTTCAGAGGCTCTTGGATTGGAAGCGGGCGGATCATGCATCTTTTGTGCAGTCGGTGTTTAAACTGCTTCAGGACACTGATGGCGGAAAGATAATCATCGATGGTCTCAAGTCGACCAACCGCTCCGTAAAGAGAATTTCCTACCGGCTCGCGTGGGGACTTGCTGCCACAGATGTGAAGGAGCTGCTCACCCAAGCGTTGAACGATAACGATCTCGTGATTGCAAGGTTGGCCATGCGAGGGATACGCTCGAGACTCAACAAGAACGAATTGGCTGAATGCTTACCAATGGCTCTTGCGAGCCACTTCATGGCTGTGCGGCGCGAAGCCCTGGACATCTATTGTCAGGCCATTCCCGAGGAAGCGCACAGGCGTCTGCAATCGGCACTGCTCGATAGGCACAGTTCTATCAGACAGTTTGTCCGGTATAGCCTGGCTCAGAAGGAATCGATGGATTTTGCCGGCTTTTACCGGAGAGCGATCAAAGATTCTAAACAGTCGGGCGCACTGTTTGCCGCTCTGGGTGGACTGGGTGAGACGGGGACGCAAGCCGACGGTTCGGCGATAGAACCGTTCGTGAGGCATCCACTCAGCAGCATCCGCAAAATGGCTCTGCGATCTTTGGCCAAGCTTTGTGTGGAGAAGCACGTTGACCTTTTCACGCGCATGCTGGGGGATTCCAGTCCTGGCGTTTCTCGGATCGCAAAGAATGCGCTATTATCCCGGATTGTCCTGGTCCAGCCGGACAAAGTGTGGGATGTCTTGTTGAGTGCGGAGGCGGACTACATTCGACGTCACGCATTAGCTGTCCTGGCCGGCCTTCGAAAATGGGATAGTCTAGGCTTTATCCTGCGCGCCGCTGGTTTGACAAAGGACTCGCTTGCCTCCGAAGTGCGGCGACACCTGGAATGGTGGGTCCAAAATTACAACCGGTCTTTCTCCCAGCCGACAAAGGCTCAACTTCAAGAAATCCATGAGTCGATGTCTGTTGCGAAGCAATGGCTGTCGGACAGACACGCCACAGCCATCGCCAGTATACTGGCCTCGATGCCGTCCTAAGCTACCTGTCTCTGATACAAGCCGCTCGCATCGCTGCTCGCGGAACGACTTCATACCGCCAAATCAGTTACAGACGAGACGGATCTTCGTGGCATGCCCG
>QHZE01000471.1 GCA_003225335.1 Acidobacteriota bacterium | reverse complement strand
TTCAAGTGAGAGAACAGGATTTTCAGGATCTAACCAAGAGTGTCCGCCAGGCCGGGCGGATTCGGCGCGGAAGCATGAAGCCGAGTCGAGTTTTCACATTCAAGCCCGCAGACATCAGGTCAATCCGCCTGAAGCTTGGGAAATCACAGGCCGAGTTTGCCTTAATGATCGGCGTGAGTGTCGCAACGCTGAAGAACTGGGAGCAGGGTCGCAGGACCCCTCAAGGGCCGGCGCGCGCCTTGCTCAAGGTAGCGGCCGAGAATCCAAAGGCAGTGGCCGAAGCCTTGAGTGCATAGTGGGCTGCCCGATGGCGCAGGCTAACAATGAAATGCAGCCAATGGAGGGCGCGCAAGGAGGTGGCTAAGTGATGAACATCGCCGACGGCGCCCTCCGGGCGCGCTTTCGCAGCGGCCTGGACCGCATGGAATTGCTCCGGCCCGACGAGGTCTACTAGCCTGACGTTTTCTTCGCGTACTTCGCGCCTTGGGGTGAAAAAACCAGGCGAAGATTTCACCGCGAAGACGCGAAGCGCGCAAAGAGAGTACAAAGAATGGCGGCAGAACGGACCGCGCGGGACTACGGAATGACCAGAACCTGGCCGGGACGGATCTTGTTCGGGTCGGTCAGTTTGTCGCGGTTTGCCTCGAAGATTTTGTTGTACTGGTTCGGATCTCCGTAGTGTTCCTTGGCGATCTTGGAAAGGGTATCCCCAGCCTGTACCGTGTAGGTCCGGCTGGCCGACCCCTGGCCGGCGCGGACGGACGAAGCAACGGCTTCCTCTGGGTAGGTGAATTGCGCCATGAGGTCCTGCTGGTAGTTGGAATCCACCAGCTTGATCTGGTCCCAAACCTTGTTGCTATCCGCCTTGGTCTTCGCCTGTCCCTTGAGGAACAGCTTGTTGTCCTGGACGTGCAGGTTCTGCAACTGGACGCCCAGCTGGTTGATGAGATTAAGAACGGACTGATATTTCGCTTTCAGTTGCTCCAGTCTTTGATCCGGCATGAGTGACTCCTTGCAAAAGCTTTGTTTAACCTATCTTTATCCCCCTTCGATCCTGGCGCCGTGTTGCCAGGCCTCGGCAGCCGTTGAGCGCCCGGAATGAGGGCGGATAATGATACCCCATCCTGGCGGCGATCAGGCGCCGAAAGCGCTTCGATGTAGCGCGGCACTTTCTAACTAGTTTCTGGCGCGAAACCAAGGACCCCGAAGGGGTCCAGCAGGACAGCCCAGGGCGCAAGCCCTGGGTTCAAGGTCCAAATTGCGGAAAGCCCTGAAAGGGCGGCGCAGGGAGTTCGATCTCAACTCCAGATAAATGCTCGTCATAAGGCGCCTCTTTGGTACCGGGATCAACTGCATCGCCCCTTCGGGGCTTCCCTTGTTACTGTGCTTGTTCCCAGGGCTTGCGCCCTGGGCTTTCCTGAGTCGCCCCTGCGGGGCTAGTTTCGCGCCAGAAACTAATAAGCTTCGAGAAAGAATTGACGCCAGAAAGCCTCGCCACGAATTTCACGAATTAGACGAATTAATGCCGAACTCCATGCCACACCCATGGGCTTCGTGGTTTGGAGTTCAGGCTTTAGCCTGCCCGGGGCCCGCTGCAGCCTGAAGCCTGAATTAATCCGAAATCCGCAGTTCAGAGCACGGGCATGTTTTCGTGTAATTCGAGAAATTCATGGCGGGCTTTTCTCGTGGCTTTTGTTTCTGCGGCAATGATATCAGTTGACGTACTGGTAGTAAGTGTTGCGGCGGCGGGGCTCGTAACCCGCGTTCCAGACCTGGCGCTTCAATTCTTCTTCGTTCATGCAGAAGGTCGCGCCCGCGGCCTTGACCACGTGTTCTTCAAACATGGTGCTGCCGAAATCATTGGCGCCGTAGCGGAGCGCAAGCTGCGCTATTTGGGGCCCCTGAGTGACCCATGAGGCCTGAATATTGGACACATTGTCCAGAAGGATACGGGAGAGGGCGAGCATCTTCAGATACTCGAAGCCTGTGGTTTTCTTCCCCCCAAGCTCGGTCCCTCCGGGCTGGTAGTTCCACGGAATGAAGGCGGTGAATCCGCCTGTTTCATCCTGAAGCTCTCGCACTCGCATCAGGTGTTCCAAACGGTGCTCGGCTCGGTCCACGGAGCCGTACATCATGGTGGCGGTGGTCCGCATGCCCAGACAATGGGCGTCCCGCATGACACCCAGCCACTCGTCGGTAGTGTCCTTGAGAGGAGCGATCTGTTTCCGGACCTCGTCCACCAGAACCTCTCCCCCGGCGCCCGGAATGGTATCGAGCCCCGAGGCGCGCAGCCGGGCGATCGTGTCTTTTACGGTCATGCGCGACAGGTGCGCGATGTACAGGATCTCCGCGGCGGACAGGCCATGGATGTGGACCTTGAAATTCTTTTTGATGGAACCGAACAGGTCCTCGTAGTACTCGATCCTTAGCCTGGGATTCAGCCCGCCCTGAATCAGTATTTCGATCCCGCCGGCGTCCACCATCTCGCGGATCTTCTGAAAGATAACCTCCTTGGTGAGCACATAGCCTTCCTCCGATCCCGGCGGCCGGTAAAACGCGCAGAAGGAGCACCGTACCCAGCAGACGTTCGTGTAGTTGATGTTGCGGCTCACGATGTAAGTGACAGCGGGCTCCGGGTGCAGCCTCACGCGCATCCAATGGGCCATCTGAGAGAGCTCCAGAAGGTTCGCGTGGCGGTACAGATCGAGGCCGTCCTCAAAGCTCAGCCGTTTGCCGGAGTAGAACCTCTCGGCAATTTCCCGCACCCTGTCGCTATTCCGCATTGTTCGTCCTCTAGTGACGATTGACGATTCAAGCGGTGAGTCTGGCAGATCCGTCAATCGTCATTTGTCAATCGTAAATCGTCAATCGGATCACGACCGGTTCCCCTGATGAGTTCCTCCAGTTGCTCCTGTCCGATGACGGTCCCTGTCAGATCATCACCCGGAAGAACGGCGCCCCCCGCGTCGTCAGCTCCGTACCAGAAGGCCACTTGCATCATGGATTCCGTAAGGGCGGCCCAGGAACCTCGGACGCGAGCCAGGTTATCGAGGATAAGCCTGCCGACAGCTACAGCACGGAGCTGATTGTAGCCTGTGGCCATGGGAATTTCCACATCATCGGAAGGCCACTGGAAGAGGAGCGGCGTAAAGCACTGAAAGATGCCCCAGCGATCTTGCAGGTCGCGAATACGCGCGAGACCGTCGATGATCCATTGCGGATCGTCTTCATCACCATACACCCAACTGACCTCGCACCGGAGGCCGCGCGCGGCGGCAGCGGCAACCCAGGGGGCGCGCCGCTCCAATTGCGCGGTCCGCTCCCCGACCAGGTGCGGGCGGTCCGGCGTCAGATCCATAAGGGCCCCGCCCGCCAGGGAGTCAAGCCCTGCCTCGACCAGAGCCTCCAGAGTTTGATCCGGCGTGGTTCCCTCCCTTTCCGCTGCTGTTTCCAGCTCACTCCAGGTGAAGGCTCGGACTTTGAGACTGGGACGCAATGCCGCAACTCTGCGCACGATGGCGCAAAGGGCATCCAGCCCAAACTGCGGGCTGGCCCCGGCCGTGAGATGGAGCTCTGCCACGATATCCGGATGGATGAGTTCCAACGACCGCTCCCACTGTCCCGGAGAGAGCCGCCGCGAAGCAAACCGGTTGCACAAGGGACAGGAGGGAACGGGAAGGCCCGTATAGTTCAGATGAACCTCCCGGCGAAAAAACACGGCGTTCCCCGAGACCGCCTCCCGGCGAAGATTTGCAAGGGCTCCAAGCGACGTGAGGTCGCGAGTCTTCCACAGCCGGAGGCAGTCGGAGGCGGATAGTCTCTCCCCCGAGAGGACCTTCAGGAGCAGGTCTGCACCTCCGTCGATCTGCGCGATCTCTGTGGCCATTTCAGACCTCAGACTTCCGACCTCAGACCTCAGACCTGATCTGACCCCTATGATGTCTGAGGTCTGACCCCTGAGGTCTGAGGTCTGGTTATTTGACGACGATAGTGCCTCTCATCTGACCGTGATGCAGTCCGCAACGCTTGCAGCACTTGAAAGAATATGTCCCCGCCTTTTCCGCTTTGTATTCCACGGTTGCGATTTCGCCCTTTTTCAGCTCGACGCAGCTGTCTTTGACGCCTTCGATCTCAAAACCGTGGTCGCGGTCCAGCGCGGTGATTTTGAAAACCACGGTGGCGCCGACAGGGACTTCCACGCTGGAGGGAGAAAACTCGTATTTTTTGGCGGTCATCTGCACCTCTTTCGTTTCGGCTCGCGCCGAAACTGAGCCGCCGGTCATTATGAGAACCACAAGGAGCGCCGGAGCTGCCAGTCGCTTCATAAATGCCTCCTTGACAGACCTCAGACTCAGACACGGGGCAGAGGAGCCGAGGAGCGGAGGGGCAGAGGAGTAAGAAACATTCCTCTCCTCCGCCCCTCTGCCCCTCTGCGGTTTGTCCGAAGTCTGAAAAAGCATTCTCAAAGCAATGCACGGGGGATATCTTATCACTTGATGGCTCCTTCAGTGTCTCTGACGGCTCGCATACGCGATGAAGCTTATCGTCTCGGCTTCTTCAAGGTCGGCGTCACCCGCGCGGGTCCCCTTCCTCAGGCCGAGAATTTCGACCGCTGGCTTCGGGAGGAAATGCACGGCGAGATGGCCTATATGGAACATCAGGCCGCCAAACGCCGGGACCCGTCACTCGTGCTTGCGGACGCGCGGAGTCTGATGGTCCTGGCCATGAACTACAACTCGGGCGATGCGCACTCTGAGGATCCCCTGCGCGGAAGGATCAGCCGTTACGCATGGGGGGACGACTATCACCTTTTGATGAAGGAGCGCCTGCAGCGGCTTTATGCCTTCATCCAACGGGAAGAGCCGGGTGCGCGCGGGCTTTACTATGTGGACACCGGGCCTGTCATGGAAAAAGTGTGGGGCGCCCAGACGACGGTCGGCTGGATGGGAAAGCACACGAATCTGATCACCCGGGAGCAAGGTTCCTGGTTTTTTATCGGCGTGATGCTCCTCAATCTCGAGCTGGAATCCGACCGTCCCGGGAAGGATTACTGCGGCACCTGCAGCCGTTGTATCGCTGCGTGTCCCACGGGGGCGATCGTCGCGCCTTATGTTGTGGATGCCCGTCTCTGCATTTCCTATCTCACCATCGAGCTGCGCGGATCGATACCCCGGGAGCTGCGCCCGCTGATCGGCAATCGCATCTATGGTTGCGACGACTGCCAGGATGTTTGTCCCTGGAACCGGTTCGCCGTCACGACAGGGGAAAAACAGTTTCATCCGCGGAAGGGCAACCTGGTGCCGGAATTGGCGGCCCTGGTCGACCTCACTCCGGAGGAATTCGCGCGGCGCTTCAAAGACACTCCGATCCGGAGGGCAAAGCGCGACGGTTTCGTTCGCAATGTCGTGGTAGCTCTGGGAAATTCGCGCCGGTCCGAAGCCGTGCCGGCCCTTGGCCGCGCGCTTCGGGACGCCAGTGCGCTCGTGCGCGCCCATGCAGCCTGGGCTCTCGGGCAGATCGGGACTCCCGAAGCGCTCCGCCTGATCGAAGACTCCCGCCCTTCGGAAACGGACCCTCAGGTCCGAGAGGAGATGCAACTGGCCCTCGTGCCGCCAATGACAAATGACCAAGACATCTGCGCTCTCAGCGTCTCCGCGGTGAGGTTCGGAGTTCAGGCTTTAGCCTGCGCAGTTCAGCCTGAGGGCTGAATTCCAAACTTGGCACAAAGGAGTTCGTGGACTCTCGTTTTTTGGTTGCGGCTATGCCGCTCCGTGAACCTCCGTGTTCTCCCGTGTCTCCGCGGTGAGAAGTGGTTCCCCCGAAAAGTGAGCCGCCTTGTTTACTTTTTCTGCCAGACCTGATTACTTTCCCCGCCTTCTCAATCCACCGATTCCGGTAACTCATTGAGCCAGTGATCATATCCCCGTTTCCGGGCTCCGGCACGGCGCGTGCTGTTACTAATGCAGAGCGATCCCCGAGAGATCAGCAAGGGAAGGAACGCTCGGAAACTCATGAAACGGGAGAGAATCAGATGAACGGTCGGTGTATCGAGTCCGGGGCGGACCGGGTGAACCATTTTCCGGAGGACGTGCTGGTGTGTTGTTATGACGAAACGGTACCCTTCCGCGGACCGGCAGTTTTTGTTTTCTGGTTGCTGCTGGCGCTTCTCTGGAATGCCTAAGTGGGGAGAAATTTGGCAAATAAATGACAAATCGCAGTTCGTTGTCCGGACTTCTGACTTCTATTTGTCAAGGCTGAGATCCAAACACTCAGGCATCAACTTGCCTGGCATTTTGGGCTTGCGCCTGCTCCCTTTCGTGATCATGATTGAAACGCCCGTGAGTGCAAAGGATGCCTGTGTTGCATGGACGTGAACTCGAAGCGGCCCTCGACATCGCGCGTCGCGCGGGGGAGCTCGCGCTCGGGTACTTCAATCAGGAAACCCGCACCGAGGAGAAGGAGGACCACTCTCCTGTAACCATTGCCGACCGCGAGTGCGAGAAGCTTATCAGCCGGTTCCTTGCGGACAACTTTCCCGAGGATGGCATCGTCGGGGAGGAAGGAGCCTATAAGCCCTCTGTCTCGGGACGGCGTTGGCTCATCGATCCGATCGACGGAACTCGAGACTTCGTCCGGCGGAATTCCTACTGGTCGGTTCAGATTGCGCTCCAGGCCGTTGATCGGGTGATCCTGGGCGTGATCCACCTTCCGTGTCTTGGCGAAACGGTCCAGGCCGTCGTGGGTTCAGGGTGTTATTGGAACGGCACGCGCGTCCAGGGATCGACCATCGACCGGCTGGAAAAGGCCATTCTTGCAGTGAGTGTGTTCACCTCGGTCTGGAAGAAATGGCCTCCGGAGGGAGTGCGCTTCCTGACGGAGAAGTGCTGGGCCGTGCGTGCCTACAGCGGATGTTACGACGCGGTGATGTTTGCTCGCGGAAAGGTGGACATCTGGCTGAGCGGCAGCGGGAAGGAATGGGACTACGCTCCGGTTCGGATCATCGCGGAGGAATGCGGCGCCAGTTTCCTCACCAAGTCCGGAGAGAACCGCATCGACGCCAACCACTGCCTCGTCTGCGCTCCTCGCCTGGAGCCTGAATTACGCCGCATCCTGGGTATCCAGACGGCTCCCGTCTGACGTCGTTCAAAACCCGTAACAGAGACACATCCTGGCGAACCCTTCGCGCTCTTCGCGTCTTCGCGGTTAATTCAGACTCAGTTTCACCGCGAAGGCGCTAAGTGCGCAAAGAACTACGTGTCAGACGGCGATGGGGGCGGGGATGGCAGGGTACGGATCATAGCCCACGAGGGTGAAGTCCTCGTACTTGAAATCAAAGATCGACGTGACTTCCTTGTTGAGGACCATCTGCGGCAGAGCCCTGGGCCGGCGGGAAAGCTGCTCTTTGACCTGCTCGATATGGTTCAGGTAAATATGCGCGTCCCCGAAGCTCTGAATAAACTCTCCCACTCCCAGGCCGGTCACCTGAGCGGCCATCATGGTCAACAGTGAATACGAGGCGATGTTGAACGGAACGCCCAGGAACAGGTCGGCGCTGCGCTGGTACAGATGGCACGACAGTTTTCCGTTGGCGACGTAGAACTGAAAGAGGCAATGGCAGGGGGGGAGCCGCATCTCATCGATCCGCGCCACGTTCCAGGCGCTCACGATCAATCGGCGGCTGTCGGGGTTGGTCTTGATCTCTTCGATGACCTGGGAAATCTGGTCGATGCTCCTGCCGTCCGGCCCGTCCCAGCGCCTCCACTGGGATCCGTATACCGGCCCCAGCTCTCCCTGTTCGTCGGCCCATTCATCCCAAATCGTGACGCCGCGATCGCGCAGATAATTGATATTGGTGCTGCCCATCAGGAACCAGAGCAGCTCATGGATGACCCCCTTCATGTACAGCCGCTTTGTGGTCAGCGCGGGAAATCCCGTCTCGAGATCAAAACGCAGCTGGCGTCCGAAGACGCTCAGAGTGCCGACGCCGGTGCGATCGTTTTTCTTGGCGCCGTTCTCGAGAATGTCACGCATCAGATCCAGATACTGTTGCATGAAAACATTCCTTAGGGTTCGCGCAAGAATAGGTTGGCGTTTTGGCGCGAGCGCCGGGCGGGCAGATGCAAGGCGCCGCGACGCAGGCGATGTGGTGACATCGTCAAGGAGCGGCAACGCCGCAGATGCCCGCCCGCCGCCGCGCCCCGCAGGGCTGCGGCCCCCAGGCCCAGCAAAACTATTGCGGTTTCCCAGTTGTGATGCAATTAGGCATGGGAGCCGCAGCAAAATGCCAAATTATTCTTGCGCGAGCCCTCAGTGCCTCCCGGACAAACTACTCGCTTGCTTGGGACTGGGAAGAGGGCGCGTGGGGATCGAGAGCCCGGAGCACGTCTTCCGTGTGCCCTTCGACTGTCACTTTCGGGAAAATCTTTCTTACGACACCGTCCTTTCCGATGACAAAAGTTGTGCGCTCGAGGCCCATGACCTTTTTCCCGTACATGGTCTTTTCTTTGTAAACGCCATAAGCCTGAGCCACTTTTTTTTCTGTGTCGGAAAGCAGAGGCATGTTCAGATCGAACTTTTCCCTGAATTTCGCCTGGGCCTTGGGATTGTCGGCGCTGATGCCTATCACAATCGCACCTCGCTTCTCGATTTCCTCGCCGGCGTCGCGGAACCCGCAAGCCTCGCGGATTCAGCCGGGCGTGTTGGCCTTGGGGAAAAAGAACAGCACAACACTCTTTTTGCCGGCGTACTCGCCGAGACTCACTGTCCTTCCACGATCGTCGGGCAGTGAAAAGCCGGGCGCTTTACTCCCTTCCTGTAGCATTCATTCCCTCCCCTGCTAGGTCAAAATAACAAATGACAAGTTATGACAAGTGACAAATGACCAATGAAGTCGGAAGTCCGGACAACAAACTGCGATTTGTCATTTTTCATTGGTCATTGGTCATTTGTCATTTTTTTCTGCGTTTCAACATCCCGGAATTTGGTACGCGCCTGTTTTTGCAATGGCTCCCGCGCGCAGCTTCTCCGCGATCTCGAGGGTTCGCCGGCAAGCCTCGCGGGCAGCCCGTTGATGCTCCGGTGTTGTCGCGTATTTCAACAGCATAGTCTTACCCAGCTCATGGTGATAGCCTTCATCCGCCTGTATGGTCTCCTGATAGATCTTCGCGGTTTGTGTATCTCCGAGAGCGAGCAGATATTCGATGAACATTTCGTTCCGCCTTTGGGCCAGCGCTTCGCGAGTGAACTGACCGGCCGCCAGCCGTTCTACGCTCGTTTTCAAGCCGGACAGATACTGAAACAGAGGACTGTACCCGCCTTGCCGGGGATCAAAATCGCCGCCGCCCAGCTCGCGGTATCGCGCCTCGAGCAGACGGTAGTGCTTGGCTTCGTCGCCGACTTGTCTGGCCAGGCCCAGCTTTACGTCCAGCTCCGGAGTTGTGGGAATCCAGTGCGCGGCCAGCTCGAACGCCTCGAGCTCGTTCTTCAAAGCGATGCGGAGCAGGACCGGCACGCCGGCGCGGGAGTCCTCGGGCGCGCCCTCACGGCCCATCCGTGCCATTATTTCCTGGTTCGCCCGCTCCAGCTCTTCCACAAACTCTCTGCTGTCCATAGCATTCTTTATCTACCACGAACGGATGGAGGATGGAAGATGATCGAAGATAGAAGATTGAGGATAGGACCTCTTTCGATCTTCGATCCTCTATCTTAGAATCCAAGAATTCAAGAATCCAAGAATGCAAGGAATCCAGAACAAAAACATTCCTGGACATTCTTGGATTCTTGGAATTCCTCTTATCCGTCAATCGTCATTCGTCAATGACCATTCTTGAATTCTTGGATTCCTCTCAATTCAATCCTCTATCTTCGATCCTGCAGCTTCGGTCCTTCGTGGTAAAGTCTTTATCGGACGACAGGAGGCGTGATTTGATCCGAGTCAGCCGGCGAGAATTCGGCCGGAGCCTTATTGGAGGCGCCCTTATTTCACCCTCGCTCGACAACATGGAGTTCACAGAGGCTGAAGCCTCGCGGCGGCCGTCGCTGACGGACGTCGAAGACCTTCTGGTCGGCCACTATACGCTCAAAGAGCGCCCGACCGGTTGCACGGTGATCACTTCGACTTCGGCGTTTACCGCGGCGGTGGACGTACGCGGCGGAGCTCCCGGGACCCGCGAGACCGACCTGCTCCGGGCGGAGAACTCCGTGGAGAAGGTGAATGCTGTCGTGCTTTCCGGCGGCAGCGCCTTCGGTTTGGATGCGGCGAGCGGCGTGGTCAAGCACCTTGAAGAGCAGGGCCGGGGCTTTGACATAGTAGTAGCGCGGGTTCCGATCGTCTGCGCCGCCATTCTTTACGACCTTCGCCTCGGCGACGCAAAAATCCGGCCCGACCTGCGCGCGGGGTACGAGGCGGCGAGGGCCGCCGCCGCCGCCCCTGTCGTGGAAGGCAATACGGGTGCCGGAGCGGGAGCGACAGTCGGGAAGCTTCTCGGCATGAAGCGCGCGATGAAGGGCGGTCTGGGTTCCTGGTCGCTGCGGAGGCCCGATGGGCTGACCGTGGGGGCTCTTGCGGCGGTGAACTGTGTGGGAGACGTTATCGATCCATCAAGCGGCGCGATCATCGCGGGGGCGCGGAAAAGCGAAGGCAAAGAGTTTGCGGACGCCGTCGAGCAGTTGCGCAAGGGGTACGATCCGGGCTCCCCATTTCATGAAAACACCGTCCTGGCTGTGGTCGCGACCAACGCCTCATTGAGCAAGGCTCAGTGCGTCAAGGTGGCCCAGATGGCGCAGGATGCGCTCGCGCGCTGCATCAGGCCCGCGCACACCCCCTGGGACGGCGACACGGCTTTCTCAGTGGCCACAGGGAAGTGGACCGGCGGGGGCAAGCGCGCCGATGTCGGTGTGATCGGCGCTCTGGCCGCGGACGCGCTCCAAACCGCCATCGTGCGGGCCGTCGAGCAGGCCGAGACCTGGGGGCCCTATCCCTCTGCGAAAGATTACCGCCGCCGGCAATGATCAATGATCAATGACAAATGACAAATGAAGGATGGAGGCATTTGTAGATTCGTTCCTCGCGTCCCACAATTTGTCATTTTTGATTTGCCATTGGTCATTTGTCATTGGTTATTTGGTAAACGTTTCTCAGCGACTCTGCGGTGAGGTTGGTTGGCTGGGGATCACCAAGTTCTTGGTCGTGGGTCGGGGCGCCAGGTCGATGCCTGACATCCGCAAAAATCCGCGTCCTATGGCGAGGCCATTCAATTTGGTTGTCGCGGCTGCGCCGTCTCCAACGTCCGGTCCCGCTGTGCGGGACGCTCCCAGGAGAAATGGCGTCCTCACGGATACTTTTTGTAGTAGGGCTTTGCGCCAAGCTCGTGCTTCCTTAAGAATTCCCAGGCGTCCCTATTGATCTCCCCGGCTCGGGAGTAGTAGTTGTGATTGTGCCCGGGGATTTCGGTCAGTTGCACCGAAAAACCCCTTCCCAGTAAAGCTTCACGTGTTTCGCGAACGATCGGCAAGGGGAAGAGCGGGTCGTTGGTGCCGACGAAAATTGAAATAGGCGTCTTGCGCTTTGCATAGTCCAGGACGTGGTAATTCTCTCTCGCCAGAGAACCGGCATGAACGGCGGCCGCGGCAAAGTACTCCGACTCCATCAGCGCCAGCAGTATTGCGAAAGAAGCTCCCGCGGAGTGGCCGAACAGGTACACCCGGCCGGGATGCACCGGATATTTTGTTTTGAGCGCTTCAACAAGCGCGCAGATAAATGCCGGGCCGTCTGCGGGCATTCCCCAGAAAGCCGGGTTCAGCGCATCCGGTCCCGCAAGAATGATTCCTTCCTTTTGGGCCAGGCTCTTCCAGTTTTCCAGTAAGATGCGGCCATTGCGTCCCGACCCATGCAGAGTCACGATCAGCGGAGCCGGGGCCGCTGGGACCGGTTTGGGCACGAACAGGTAGTAAGATCGCTCTCGGCCTTCCGAAATGATGGTGTTTCTGGCGATCTTCCCTGTGGCTCCCTCCGGCTGAAGTACGAGTCCGACGAAACAGAAAAAAAGAAGCAAGTGTAATCCCCCCTGTTCGGAGTTCACGCTTTAACCTGCGCGGCGCCCGATCACGCTACTTTTCAGGCTGCCCTGCGCCCGAGCAGGCCTTACCCCAAACCTCTTACGGGGTTTGGTAGTCGAACGAGATTCTCGACTCAGAACCGGGCGCGACGCTGACTTCCTGTTCGAGCGTGCCGAACCTTTCATGCCAGGCTTTGACTCTGTAAGACCCTGGGGGGACATCGGCGAGCGCAAAAGTTCCCCTGTTGCCCGTGGTTGTGTGGTACGGATGCTCGACGACGACGATGTAGCCGCTCATCCAGGTGTGCCCGGCATCGCATTGCAAGTGGATCACGCCCGGTTTGGTGAGTTGCTTGGGAATGCTTTGGCCCTTGAGGGGCATTGCAAGGTTGAAAATGGTGATCCGGCCGTCCAGTTTCCCGTGAACATTGTGCAGGAGGTCGTCGCTGTTCCGGATTTCCAACGTCGAGCCCAAGGTAACGGACTGCACATGAGGGACGTAATCGCACTTTATCTGATCCAGAACGGGCGTCGAGGGAGTCATTTTCTTGCCGGACTTGATCCCTTCGATGATTACCACCACGTTTTGCACTCCACCGTCCGGACCAAGAAGGAAATCCACGGCCGGTTTGGCGCCGTGACCGCAGATTTCGGAGTTCTTGGTGACCGGCCGGGGCTGCAGTTTTGGTTTGGTTCCCGTGAATCGCACGACGCCGGAGATGGCTCCGCCGTTTGTGACATTGATGCCCTCGTACGAGGGCTTGGCGATGGGGGGAGGAGGAACTGGCTCCGCTGTTTTCGCGGGCTCTTCAGTCTTGCGCGAACCACAACCGGCTCCTGTCAGTAATAGCAGCAGAAACGGCGTAACCAGGCGACCACGCCTGCGCTCACCACGGAGACACCGAAGACAGGAAGACTCACGGAGGCATTTAGTTTCTCCGTGCACCTCCGTGTCTCCGTGGACGTGAGAAAAAATCGTAGCGCCGGCGTCTCGCCGGCATGCGGGCCTGGATAACTCGTTTTGCGTCAAACAGGACCGTTGCCGGCTGGAAGCCGGCGCTACATTTTTTCTCACGTCGGGTGTCTCCGTGGTGAAAGTTCATGCGGTTAGTCGTTGCCGGTGACGACCAGGGTCTCTTTGCCAGCCAGGCTCAGCACGTGATACTTGAGCGCCTTCATTTGCAACGCAGCGTCCCCGCCGAGGGCCTCCTTATCCGGCGACTGCATGTCAGGGAAATACCCCGGCATGCGTGTGCCGGGCGCCACGGCCTGAGGGTCACGGAGCCATTTTTCTATCCAGTTGGGGCGAAGCCGCGCTCGCGCCATGGAGAGGTTCGGCGCCAGGTCCGCGGCCTCGCGCGTGGGCTTGCCTGTGCCGGCGATATGACACTGCAGGCACTTGAACTCTGTAAACAGCTTCGCGCCGGCCGCCGCAAGCTCGGGCGCGGGCGGTTCGATTTTGAAATAATCGGTCTCGAAGGGGTACTCCGCCTTGTTGATATAGGCAAACATGCGGGTGAGATTCACCGTTTCCTGGTCCTCAAACCCGAAAGTGGGCATGCGCGCGGTGAGCCAGGGCCGGATGGTTGTGGGCCCTTTGAGGAAGCTGAAGAGCCAGGATGGGATGACTTTCTCACCTTCACCGTGCAGCAGAGGCGGATAGAATCCTGGATCTTTCATGGTTGCGCGAATGGCTGCTTCCTCATTCTGTCTGTCGAGATTGAAGACATGGCAGCCAATGCAGTTGCGATTGCGCACGATACGCCGTCCTTCCTCAATCCCCACTTCCTGAGGAGAAAGATTCCGGCGCATTTCCGCGTCCATGCGCGCCTTCGAGAATCCCTGGATGACCGCGACCAGGTCCGTGGCTTCCTGATCGTTGAAGTGGAAATCGGGCATTTTCAGCTTCTCGTCCCACGCCTTGATCTTCCCCCGATCGAAGCGCCGGGGATTTTTCAGCTTGGCGTAGACCCAGGCCGGAAGCGTCTCCTCCACGTCATGCTCGAGCCCGAAATCCAACCGCGCGACAGGCTTGCTCCCCTCTTCGGTCAACTCGGTCCCGATCGGCTGAACATTCTCGAAGCCTTTGATCTCGTGACAGCCGAAGCAGCCGTATCTATTGATCATCCGCTCGCCGAGAAAGAGTTTCCTGTCGCGCTCCGTCATCGTCTTCATTTTTTCCGCCGTAGCGGCCAGGCTCATGCGCGCGCTCAGGTATTCCGTCGTGAGCCAGTCCAAGGCCTGTTTCTTGGCGGCCGGCGCTTCAGTCTTGTCGAACTCCGCATTGCGCGAGCTCACGAGATAGGCGGAAATGTCCAGGGCCTCCTGATCGGTGAGGCGCAGGTTGGGCATGTAGGTGGCTTTCCAGTAGTGCTTGGGATCTTTGAGCCACCTGAATATCCAGGCCTGGCTGGTCTTGCTGCCGAGCCCTGCCAGGTTTGGCCCGAACGCCCGCGGTTGCGTTCGGTCCACGAACGTCTCGCCGGGGTCGTCGGTGTGGCAAGCGAAACATCCGATGGTGTGCACGAGCTCCTTGCCCGCCGCCGGGTCTCCATTGCCCGGAACCGGGTCGTATTTGATAGGCACCGACTTGTCCCACAGGTATGTGACGATGGCGTCGATTTCGGCGTCGTTCAAATCCTTGGCCGCAGGGCGATCTCCCTTTGGCCCGTCCGCCTGATTGGTTTGTCCGAAGAAACTGGGCATTCTGGCGCTGGACCGGAAGCTTCTCGGATCACGAATCCATTTGAGGGCCCACTTGGGATCAGTCTTGCTTGCGATGTGGCCCAGGTCCGGGCCCAACTTGCGCAGCTTTTCGAATCCTTTGATCAAATGACAGCCGTAACACCCGGAGACTTCGACTGTTCTGAGGCCGCGGTTGAGGGGACCTGCCTGTGGGATCTCGACTTGCCTGGAATGGCACTGATAGCACCCCGCGTAGAAATGGCTTCGGGACCGCATGGGTGTCTCCCAGAAATGCATCGGCTGCCACCCATATTTTTCCTCCCACTCTTTTTTCTGCTTTTCGTTTTCGGCTGTGTGCGCGGCGTTGACAAAGGACGTGCCGCGATCCCGCCCGCCGTGGCAGGCCGTGCAGCCGAAGCTTTCCAACGGGTGTTTCGATTGAGCCTCTACGTACAGCTTCAAGTTCGGGTGGGTTCGGAAAGGCTGCGGCCCTTTCTCATACCCCGGCTTGTCGATGACCGTATGACAGGTCATGCAACGGTCCACTCGCGGGATCTCCATGAAGTTGATGTCGTGCCGCAGCTTCGGCAGAACCACCTGCTCGATCTTCAAAGTGGGGGCCATAAAATCGAGCATAGGAGCGTTTAACAGTCCGGTGACGAAACCCGGCTTGATCGTTTCCAGTCTTTTTTGCAGGCGATCTCGAGCGGCAGCCATTTTCTCGATCTTGCTCCGGGTCTCCTCGACATGTCCTGCCAGACGGTCCAGCTCCGCCTTCGCCTGGTCCTGCCGGGCCGTCACAGCGTCCAGGGCGACCTTGGCGTCGTCCATCTTCTTCTTGACGGCGTCGAGTTCGGCCCGCTTGGCATTCGCCTCGTCCGGCCTGTTCTTCTGCCGCAGTTCTTCAATCTCGATCTCGGTCTTGTACTTGACGGAATCGTAAGTGGCCTTCGAAAAGCGGAACTCCAGGTCTCTGCCGTAGTGTTCCGCGTTGATCTTATCCAGCTCTTTGCGGACCCTTTCGTATTCGTCCCGCCCCTTTTTCAGCTCTGCCTCTTCCTTCCTCAGCTCTTCCTGCAATCGCTTCGCATCGGCGCTTGCCATGGCCCGTTCGGCCTCTCGGATCTCGCGCTCGACCTTCCTGGCCTCGTCACGCTGGAACCGGCGCTGGAAGTCTTTCCACGGGCGCACGTAGTCGTCGATTACCATCAGGAGAACGGTTATGGTCAACACGATGCTCCCGATGGCGAATACCTTGTTGAGGTTTCGAACGTCGTAGTTCCGATCGGGTTTGTCGACAGCCATTCGATTGCACCTGTGGTTAGATGTTGAAGAAGTATTCGGGGATCGCCACGATGTATTTGAGGTTGAACGTCCAACGCAGCACCATCTTGATGGGAAGGCTGAACATGCAAAGCAGCAGGAACATCATGATCTGGTACCGGATCGCTCCCATGCTCAAGAAGAACTTCTTGAACCACATCCTGGCAAATACCAGAGGAGTCACGGTGAGGTAGAGGATGACGAGGATAATCCCGGGCAGCTCCCGCAGGAACCAGTTGGAGGGCAATCCCGTCCCCAGCCATTTCACGTAAAAGAACTCGCTGAGGTTCACGTTGTTCAAGGGGATGAGATAGTGCGGATCCCAGTACTCGTAGGGTCCAAAGAAATTCCAGTTGGGACCGCGCAGGAAAGTCCCCAAGATAATGAGCAGGACCCACAAGATTACAAAGCCGAACAGAAAGACAGTGATTTCGTATTTGCGATCCTTGAAAGTGAAATACCCGTTTCCTTTTGGATTCACGTCCAGGAATGGGGTCGCCATCAGACCGACGATGATCAGTCCCGGAAGCAGAACGCCGGCTATCCACGGATCGTAGTACACCAGCATTTCCTGGAGACCCAGGAAGTACCAGGGAGCCTTGGAAGGATTGGGCGCAAGGCTTGGATTAGCGGGTTCCTCGAGCGGCGCCTTGAGGAAGACCGACCAGATGACCATGACGGCCCCGAAAATCACGGTAGAAATGAATTCGGTATAGACCAGATCCGGCCAGACCCAGACCTTGTCGTTCGTCACCTCTTTCTCTTTAGAAGGGAGGCCCTGTTCTGTGCGCCTGTCGTTTTCGAATCCCTGATGCATGGCGAGCCACACAAAGAATCCCACGAGAAAGATCAGCATCACGATCGGCACGTTATCCGGCTTGGTCACGATCTTGCGAAAGTTGGGATTCAACATGCTGACGGCGAAGAAAGCCAGTATAAGGGAAAGCGCGACGAGGCCGCCCTTCGTGGACCAGAACGCGGGCGTGCGCAGCGAGATGATGAGCATGAGCAAGGCGATAGGAAGGAGAAACTTCGGATCCGCGAGAGTGTTTATGGCAGTTTGGACAAATTCCATGACAGCTCCTCCGAATTCTTCATGGTGTCGTGGCACGGGCGTCCCGCCCGTGAAGAAGCTCTCTTCTCCATCGCGTTCCCCCGGCACGGCAGAAGGCGTGTACTCCTGCATTGGCCAGGTCGCAAGGCCGTCTTGGCCATGAGGTTCACCACAGTTGCCACGGTGTGCGCACCCAGCGCGACTCTACAAGGGCCCGGAAATCCCGCCGTCTTTTCGCACGCGCCAGAAGTGCACCGCCATCAGGGTGCCGGCGACAATCGGAATCGCCACGCAATGGAGCACGTAAAAACGCAGCAGCGCGCCGGCGCCTACCACCTTTCCCGCCAGGAGAAAGAAGCGCGCGTCATCCCCCGCATGAACCAGGCGTATATCGCCGATTGACAGCAGGGCGGATCCCGGACCTTCGTTCCCGAGCATGGGCGTGGCGCGGGCCATATTGCTGCCGACCGTGATGGCCCACATTGCGAGCTGGTCCCACGGCAGAAGATAACCAGTGAAGCTCAGGAGGAAGGTGAGCACCAGCAGCACCACGCCAATTCCCCAGTTGAACTCGCGCGGAGGTTTGTAGGAACCGGTCATGAAGACGCGGAACATATGGAGCATGACCGAGATCACCATCGCGTGCGCTCCCCACCGGTGCAGTTCCCGCATGACCCCGAGAGGAACCTGTTCCGCGAGATCTATGATGTCCACGTAGGCGTATTCCACCGTCGGCCGGTAGTAGAACATCAGAAGCAGTCCCGTGAACGTCTCCAGGAGAAAAAGAAAGAACGTGACGCCGCCCATGCACCAGGTGTACTGAAGCTTTATACCCGACTTGCGGACCTTTATCGGGTGGAGGTGCAGGAAGACGTTTGAGAGCACCGCCAGCGCCCTGTTCCGGTCCGTGCGCGGAATGCCGTGGCGGACGATGGACTTCCACACCTGAGTGCCAGAAAATGAATCCAGGAAGTCTTTGATTTTTCCCATAGCCTCATTTCCAGGTTAGTTGCAGACGCGAAGGATGACGAGCGACAACTGAAATTGCGGATTGCGGATTGCGGATTTAAAACCACCCATGGGTCTTTCCAATCCGCAATCCGCAATCTGCAATCCGCAATCGCAAATCCGCAATCGGAATGCTCCGCATAGTTTCTTGGCTACAGTTTCAAGAAGGAGTCCGGGTCGGTCCACTCCCCCTTTTCCCACTGAAATTTGCGGCTTTTGTCCACGATGATCTGCCCGTCCTCGCCCAGGGTTATCCTCGCGCGTTCGAGAGGCCGGGGAGTCGGACCCTCGAAGTTGATGCCGCTCTTGTAATACCCGCTTCCGTGACACGGGCACTTGAACTTCTGTTCCGCGGCAAGCCAGTTCGGCGGGCAGCCGAGGTGGGTGCATATGGCGATGAGCGCATACATGATGTTGTCCTCGCCGCGGATGATCCAGACTCCATACTTCTCCTTGAAGCGCTCGTCCACTTCGCCTGGCTTGTACGAGTCCGGGTATCCGGCTTTGAAGAGCGTCGGAGGTTCAAAGAGTACGTTGGGGAACATGAAGCGCATTGTAGCCGTGAGACCGGCAACGCTTGCGGCCGTGAAAGCAGTCCATGCCAGGGCGAGCCAATTGAACTCCCGGCGTGTTTTCCCCCGGCCTTCCGGTTGCGGCTTGGCCGCCGCAGCGCCGGCTCCCGTCTTCCCAGGCGCGGGTGCAGAGGGTGCCTGCGTTTGTGGTTCTTTAGGTGCCATAAGTAGTCTCAGGAAACGCCGACAAATTTTTAATTTATTGCTGGAGAAGAGGATAAGCCCCTTTTCTCCACACTTGTTGAATTCTATTTTTTAAAACCCGGTCAAGTCAAGGTTCTTCGGATTGCGGATTGCGGATTGAAAAGACTCACGGCTGTTCTCAATCCGAAATCCGCAATCCGCAATCCGAAATTACGGGATCTTCTTGAGGGCATCGATCGCCGCCGCCCTCACCTTGAGATCCTTGTCGTTCCTGCGCAGTTCTTCGAGTAACGGCCGCGCTGAGGCGTCTTGCAGAATGGTTACGGCGCTGGCAGCATTGATCATTGCCTCGGAGATCTGATGACCTTTTAGTTCCGGCAGCGACTCCAGATACTTTCGATCCAGCATTTGATGAATAACCTCCAGCCCCGAAGCGTCTCTCATTCGAGCGAGGGCCAGCGCGGCATTCCAGCGAACATCTTCGCTACGGTCGTTCACCTCGGCTCGAAGGTGAGGAGCGGCTCGCCTGTCCCCGATCATGCCTAAACTGTAAGCCACCGTTTTTCGTATCTGCGGGTCCGTGTCTTCTCCCATTTTGATCAAAGGTTCCAAGGCCCGCGCGTCCCCGAGCTCGCCGAGCGCCCATACGGAATAGAGCCGCGTATTGGGATCGGAATCTCCCAGCGACTCTATCAGCGGCTCGACCGCGGCGCTGTCATGGAGCTTGCCCAGGGCCAGAGCCAGGTACTGGCGAACCCGGGGATCGTCGTCTTTGGCGTTGCGCAACGCGTAAATAATGTCCCGGGTCAGACGTGAATCCGTCTTTGTGTTATCCCTGTAGTTCAGGTATTTCGACAACTCGAAGGCCGCCTGCCAGCGCCGGCTCCCCTTCCCCGCCTTCACTTCCTCGATATAATCTCGCGCGTTGCGAGATTCCCCGGTGATCAGCCCGAAGAGGATGAAGATTCCGACACACAGCGCGATGATCGCCACCGGCACGATGAAAAACTGGCTCACCAGGACCCACGAGGATGCAGGCGCCTGCTCGGGTTCCTCGATGATAGCCCCCTCGATCCGCTCCTTGTCCATGATGCATACTAATTACCACAAAATACCCAGGACACGCCATGGGACACGGATGCTCACGGATTCGATGGATTAGCGATTCTTTGCGTCTTCCTGTCTTCGTGGTAAAACCACCACGAAGACCCGAAGACACGAAGAATGACGAAACGTTTTCTTGAGGTTCAGGCTTTAGCCTGCTCAGAAACCGATTTCGGATTTCCGATTGCGGATTGCGGATTGTGAAGCCGGGCGTTTTGAAATCCGCAATCCGAAATAACCGAGTCCTAAAGGCTGAACTCCAAACAAAGGCGAACGTGGGCATTCTGGACTTACGCAGGGTGCCGGAACCGGAGGCGATGGCCGGCGAGGAAGACGTGGAGGCGTATGCTTCCGGGATTGCGCTCCGGCACCTGGAAGCGCTGGATGAAGAATTCGTCGATCGTGCCCTGAGTCTCGGAGTGGATTCGGGGCTCGTCCTGGATGTCGGCACCGGCCCCGGACAGATTCCTATCAAGCTGGCTCTGCGCAATCCGTCCTTCATCATTCACGCAATCGATATTTCGGATGCGATGCTCCGCAAGGCCGCGCTGGACGCAGGGCAATGGGGAGTCGACATGCGTATCCTGTTGAACCGCGGCGACGCGAAGGACATCCCTTACGAGCCGGCAACGTTCGATCTGGTCCTCTGCAACTCGGTACTGCACCATGCCGCGGATCCTGTACGCCTCCTCAGAAGGCACGGCAAATTCTACGAAGGAAAGATGAAAGCACTCTTTGAGGCGTCCGTGCGCTCCGCGTATACGCTCCGGGAACTCAGGGAGTTGGTGCGGGAGTCCCAGGTTCCGCGACTCGAGACCGTTTGCATGGGAGCGGCGCACATCGGGTTTCAGCGCCGTTCCAATTGCGGATTGCGGATTGCGGATTAAAATCCAAAATCCGAAATCCGCAATTGGAAATCCGCAATTGATTCAATCGGAGGCGGCGGGTATAATCGCCTGGACTTTTCAGAACTGGAGCTGCCGATGAAACGATTTTCGTTGCTTTTGAGCGTCACGATGGTGGCAGGAGTTGTCTCCCTGCTGGCCCTGGAAAACGCCCCCAGCATTGCTTTCGAGAGCAGTACGAAGGATTTTGGCAAGATAACCCAAGGTCAGGTCCTCAAGCACGTCTTCAAGTTCACTAACAAGGGGACGGGAACCCTGGAAATCCACAGCGCCGAGGGTTCCTGAGGGTGCACCGCAACTTTGCTGTCAGCAAAGTCCATCAAGCCAGGTCAGTCGGGTCAGATTGAGGCAAGTGTCAAAACGGAAGGTGTTGCCGGCAAGATCAACAAGACTATCACCGTCGTTAGCAACGATCCTCGCCAGCCTCAGGTGCAGCTTACAATCACCGCATTGGTCGAACAGGAATTTCCTCTCTCGGATCAGTCCCTCTATTTCGGGGCCGTGCCCAAGGGGAAGGAAGTAGTGAAGGAGCTCACCATCACTATTCCCCCCGGCAAGAAGATTTTGAGCGTGGAATCAACGGACCAGAACGTCACTGTGAAGCTCGTGCCGGGAGCCGATGGTAAGGACGCGAAAGTCGTGGCTGTCCAGCGCGCCGATGCCAAGGAAGGTTATCACTTCGGCAACCTGGTTATCAAAACCACCAGTGCCTCGACTCCGGAGATCAAGGTTCAAGTCCGCGGTACAATCACTGCGGCCCAAGCCAACTAGCTCCACTTGGTGGACGCGAAGTCACAAATCGGTCAAATTTGAATCAGGGTTTTTGGGTTCGGAGTTCAGGCTTTAGCCTGCACTGAATCCGTGCAGCCTGAAGGCTGAAGTCCAAACCTACATGAAGGCTTTGATGAGCTCTGTCTGGATGGACTTCAGGCTGGTGTGGGCCTGGTCCAGCTCCGCAATTTTCTTCTCGAGCGCCCGAAGCAACCCGCGCTTCTCCAGCCCGTTTTTGACCACCATCAGTAAAGCTTCGTTGTCCCATGGTTTTTCGATGTACTGATAAAGGCCGACGTGGTTGATGGCTTTGATGGCGTTCTCCTTGTCGGCGTAACCGGTCAGCAGCACCCGAACGGCATGCGGCTGGATTTCCTTGAACCTGGCCAGGAAGCTGATGCCGTCGATCCTGGGCATAAGGTAATCCGTGATGACCAGGTCCACCATCACTTTGCCGGCGTCCTCGAGAGCCTTCTCAGGCAAGTTGTACGTGACGATGTGATAATCAGTCTGAAGCCGGAAGAGGTTGCGTAGAGACGTCACCACCATTTCTTCATCGTCGACGATCAGAATCGTGGGCCTGTAGTTGTCTTCAGTCATTCGTCTTCCTTTCAGGCGCTCCCTCAACGGGGAGTATGATGGTGAAGGTTGTTCCGCGGCCTACCTGGCTCTCGATCTCAATCCGGCCGCCGTGATCCTGCACGATCCTGAGGCATATCGACAGGCCGAGTCCAGTTCCGAGCCCCGCCTTCTTTGTGGTAAAACCGGGATCGAAGATCTTGGAGTACAGCTCAGCAGGGATGCCCTTTCCGGTGTCGCTGATCGCGACGCGAACGGTGTTGTCCTGCTCCCACGTTCGGATTCGAATCTCTCCTTCCCCCTCGATGGCCTGGGACGCGTTCACGAGCATGTTCATGAAGACCTGGTTCAACTGGTTGGGATAGCACTCGATCTCGCGGACATTTCCAAATTCCTTTGTCACTCTGATTCGCCCTTTGATCTCGTGAGCGACCAGAGTGATCGTGCTCTCTATGCCTTCGTGGATGTCGGCTTTCTTGCGTTCGGCTTCATCCAGTCGAGCGAAATTGCGCAGGCTGCGCACGATCTTGAGGATCCGATCGCAGGCCATTCGATTTGTCTGGAGCGCCTCCTTGCCGATGGACCGTATCTCATCGAGCTCCTGCTCGGCGTCGGTTCCATCCCCCGGGGGGTGCAACCGGACAAAGTCCTGCACTTTCCGGAACGCCAAGGCCAGAATGTCGTTGTTGGCGTTGATGCTCCCCAAGGGATTGTTGATCTCGTGCGCGACGCCCGCGACCAGGCTCCCCAGCGCGGCCATTTTTTCCGCCTGGACCAGCTGAGACTGGGACTGGAGGAGCTGCTTCTTCTTTTCTTCAAATTTTTGCTCCAGCTCCTGTGTGTACCGCGCCAGCTCCGCTTCCACCTCCCGGATAGCGGTGACGTCGCGACCCATGAGATTGATCACCTGGCGCGCGTTCATTTCGATCATGGAACAGCTCACGTTTAAAACTATTCTTTGCCCGTCTCGAGTGCGAAAGGGAATATCGCCCGTCACGCCGCATCCGCATCCCGCCTTGGCCAGCTCGGATTCAAACTTCGCCACCCGCTCCAGCTCCTGCTTCGAGTAGAGGTCCTGAACCTTCATGTTGCTGAGCTCTTCTCCGCTGTAGCCGGTCAGCTTTTCTGCCTGAAGGTTGGCCTCGAGAATCTGTCCTGTGGCGGCGTCTACGGTGAAGATGGCATCGTTGGCCAGATTGAAGAGCTCGCGGTAGCGCAGCTCGGTTTCCAGCAATGCCTGTGTCCCGAGCTGCACGCGCTCTTCCAGCTCCAGAGCATGCTTGCGCAGCATTTCCTCTGCTTCCTGCAAGCGCCGGTTCTTTTCTTCCAGTTCCCTCTGGTACTCGAGATTCTCGAGCTTCAACTGCCTGCGCTCGATGGCCCGGCGCACCGAGTTGCGCAGTTGCTCGAGGTCAAACGGCTTGGTGAGGTAATCCGCCGCGCCCTGGCGCAGGCTCTGAACGGCAATGTCGTACGTGTGGGACGCCGTCACGACGATGACCGGAGGGGGCAGCGGGCGGGCTCGCAGCTGTTGGATAAATTGAATCCCGTTCATTTCCGGCATGCTGATGTCCGTCAGGATGACGTCAGGGTTGAAGGATTCCTGAATCTTCAATGCTTCGCCGGCCGTCGAGGCAACCTCGACGGCGTAACCAGCGGCTTCCAGAGCCTTGCCGATGGAGTAGCGGGCCGCCTCCTCGTCGTCCACTACGAGTACCCGATGTTGCGTCATGGTGTTGTTTCCGCCACTGTGGCCAACCGTCTCAAACGCCCGACCAGCTGTTTGAACAGGCCGCTCACTATGTCCACGTGATCGCTCAGGACTTCGTAGAACTCGTCGCGCTGCACAAACAGCAGGCGGGACGGCTCGAGGGTTTCCGCAGTCGTCAGGCGTGGCTCGTCATCGAACAGCGCCCATACTCCGAAAGAGCCGTTGGGGCCGACGCGGTCGATCTGATGGTCCCCCCGGCGCATCGCCACCGCCCCCGAGATTACAACGTACAGTCCGTCAGGCACGTCGTTTTCCCGATAGAGAATGTGCGACGGTGCGACCTCGATCTCCCCGGCTATGGCCGCCAGGAACGAGAGCTGCTCTGAGGTAACAAGCGAGAAGAGCTCGATGTTTTGAAGAAGCAGGACTTTTTCGACAATCGTCAACATAAGAAACTCACCACGAAGACACGAAGACGCAAAGAAGCGCGAGCTCTCGGGCGTGAACTGGTGCGGTTGATTTTCTCTGCCCCCGCTTGCACACACCAAAAGCCTGGCCACGAATTCCACGAATTACACAAAAATGTAATTCGTGAAATTCGCGGCAAGTTTTTCTGGCTCTTCAGGCAACACGTTTCAGCGCCCATTCCGCCGTTTCACGGACCACGAGATCGGTGGCCCCGGAAAAGGTGCGGCACAGATCCGACAACGCCGTAATGCGCTCGTCGCCGATTTCGTGGAGCGCGCAGGCTTTGAGCCAGACGTCCGGCCGCTCCAGGATCTTGCGCAGCGCTTCTTCCCGCGTGTAAGGCGGGAT
This sequence comes from Acidobacteriota bacterium, assembly GCA_003225335.1. Classification (GTDB taxonomy): domain Bacteria; phylum Acidobacteriota; class UBA6911; order UBA6911; family UBA6911; genus Gp18-AA60. The sequence goes on along the minus strand of QHZE01000471.1, from coordinate 3,215 downwards.
CCCGAAAATTCGGGAAGCCATGTCGATCAGCCGTTCGGCGGAAGGCTCCTCCAGCAGAGGAAGTATGAGCGATTTCAGGTTCTTCTGCAGGAGATTGTCGAGAAACTCAATTGCGGCTGCCCGGCGGTCCGACCGGCTCCCTTTCAGCGCGCTGTAGGCGAAGTATATGTCCTTTTGCCGGTACTGCAGACCCAGAAGTCGAAAAATAATCTCCAGATCCTGATCCATCTTCTCGCGCAAAGCGCTTTCCAGCAGGTGAGCAGACGCGGAGTTTCTCTTGTCCGCAAAGGGCTGCCACAGGGCGAGAGCTTCGTAATAGGCTCTGGTTTCCGAGTAGATGCGTTCCGCAATCACGGGGCGCGCGGGGGGCAGCTCGTGCTTTGTCTCGTGCAGCCTGTTCAGCGCTTTCACGACGCGGTACCTCAGGAGCGGATCCTGAGCGCCCAGGTTGTCCAGCAGAATATCGGCCGACCGGAGCGTCGGTATGCGCGCCAGGACCCAGGGAATCTCGCGGCGGAGCTTCAGGGAATGCCCCGTATCGGCCAGGATATCTCCGAGGCTTCCCGTAATGCGCTGGCCGTAAGTCAGCAAGGCGTCGCGGGCGTCGCCGCGCAGTCTCCGCTCCGACAGCTTCTGAACGACATCGAACACGAGGTCCAGCTGTCCTGCCCTGGCTCCCGCGCGCATGGCGCCGGCGACAACTTCCGGCGCGAGATCCCCCAGCAATTCCCGGAGCAGTCCGACAGACTCCCGCGCGGGAAGGAGAGCTGCGAGGTGCGCGCCTGCCGTCCGGGCCTGCACCGCAGCCGGGCCCTGCACCGAGAGCAAGCCGCGAACGTAGTCTTGGGTCATCTGGAGGCCGGCGGAGGGAAGGCTGGCAACACAGCGTGCCGCCGCTACGCGCACGTCGATCTCCTTGTGATCCAGGAGCCCCCTCAGCCTGTCTGCGGTCTGGGCCGGGTCGACGGAGCAGATATACTCCGCGGCGGCCTGGCGCACAAGTTCCGATGGGTCTTTCAGCAGCTCCTCCGCGGCCTGACCGTAGTTGCCGGGAAGGGCAGGGAGCGTGCGCACTGCCTGCTCTCTCACGTGGGGTGAAGCGTGCTTGAGCAAGGGAAGAAGCTTGCCCGCGCCATCCACACGGCGCGCCGATTGCAGCAAGCGCAGAGAATAGAGAATCTGGCGTTCGTGGGGGCTGTCCAGCGCATCCACGAGCAAGCGCAGGGATTGAGGATCGGTCACGTAACGCTGGATCTCCGCCAGATCGACTTCGCGTCGCGCCAGTTGCTCGCGGAACGCATTCACGTACGCTTTGCGCAGTGCCAGGCAGACGCCCACGGAGGTCACCGTCAGAAGAATCGCCGCCGCGGACGTGCTGCGGAGATTATTGAAGGTCAGTATGACGAGCGCGGCGATCGCCCGGCCTAACCGGTCGACAAAAACGTCCACGAAGAGCTTGAGCTTCTTGCGCACGGCCGGGGAAAGGGGAAGGTAGAGCAGCTCGAATCCTGCCCGGTTGATCGAATATCTGAAGACATTGTTACTGCCGAGCGCGAGCGCCGTGGTAGACAGCGACGGGGCCAGGAACACGCCGATCGAGGCCAACAACAACCCTCCCGGAAGAAAGACGATCGCCGCCCCTATTCCCAGCCGGCTTACAACGAAGCCGGTCACTGTCAACTGGAGCGTAATGCCAAGGATGTTGGTCCAGAAATAGAAACGGCCCCAGAACTGGTCGATCAAGTTCTCTTTGTCTTGTCCCAGGTCCCGATACGAACGGTCCAGGGCGTTGTTGACCTGCCATTCCGCTATCTGCGAAGCGATCAAGGTCAGGCAGACCAGCAGGACCATGAGCGCGAGATGGCGCGAGCCAAAGACCAGGCGCAGAAGATCCACCAGCCGGTCTTGGGACTCTTCTTGTTTGCGCCCGGCTCCGGGTTCGTCTGCCTCCGGGCGCCGGTAACGCCAGGCTATCTGGGCGAGCGCTATGAGGACAAAGCAGATTCCCGCAGCTATAAGCAGCTTCATGTCCGTGCTCAGGGTTTTGGAGAGGAATGCGGGCACGAAGCTGCCGGCGATAGAGCCTGCAATTGCGCCCGCGCCCAGCAGCCCGTAGATCCTCTTGGCCTGACGATTGTCGTAAATATATCCCGCAAGCAGCCAGAACTGCGCCACCTGCAAGACGGAGACGATCTGCAGATAGACAAACCAAACGTAAGGGAGATACCAGATCGGGCGCCCCATGACCGATCGAAAGTAGAACAGAGTTCCGACTATGACGAGGTTCGTCGCCGTGAGGAGGCTTACGACGGAGAGGCGGCGGCTGTACTTGAACACCAGAGTGGTGAGCGTCCCGGCGAAAATCGCGGTCAGGATATACGCAAAGGGGAGCTTCGTGGAAGGAAGGTTCTTGAGAAAGAACGACGAGCGCATGGGCTTGAGGATGTAGTAGAAGGTCAGCGTGGAAAAGATGTAGAGAAACATCAGCGAGGTGACGTGACCTTCGCCTGATCTTACCGGTACGAGATCCAGGAGCCGCTTGCGCATTTACTTTCTCTCCGGAGCGGCGATCCACAATCCTCCGCTGCTCTTTCTCAAATAGATGCTCACGAAGTGCCCGGTGACATGGAAAACGTAACGGACAGGAGCGCTTGCAGGAACGCCGGCAGCGCGCGTTTAAGCGCGTTATCCGCCTGTGACTCCAAGGGCTGATTGGGCAACAGTCTTAGACGCATAGTTAGCCCGCTCCCATCCCACAAACGTCGGGACCCTGTTCCTGCGCTCGCAGGAACAGCGCGCTTCAGTCTTCCAGTCGATTGGGCAGCCCTAAAAGCCTACAGATTCTGTTGCCGCGGGTTCAAGCGCCAAATTTGCTCGGATGGCCCTGGAGCTCTGGACCTTACACGCATCTCGTCAATGCCTGCACCGCGCTGTTAGGCGACAAAGTGGCGTGGGCATCTCCTTCATGACAAGTTTCTACATTCATACGCTCCGGAGCGGAAGGAGATTAGCCAGGGGTTCGCAAAAAGCGCTCACCCGGGCTGATTTTCTCCCATCCCTCCGAGGTGGAAGAGCAACTGGAACTGCGGGCCGGTTCCGCCCCAAACTTGCCGGGTACATGTTTGATTAACGAGAGACGCGTGTGAGGTTCAGAGGAAGCTTGCGCACTCCAAAGAAGAGCCGCCATGAATCTTGCCAAGAAAAACGCAAGTTCT
>QHZE01000744.1 GCA_003225335.1 Acidobacteriota bacterium | reverse complement strand
CAAGCTGAAAAAGCGTGGCCACGAATTTCACGAATTACACGAAAACAGCCTAGCCGACGATGGATTCGATTTCGAGAGATTTCTTACCCATCACGACGGGCATGACCTAGAATGAAAGCGTTCCGTGTCAATTCGTGAAATTCGTGGCAGGCATTTTCAAGTATTTTGAGCGGCTTGACAACGTTTGGCGCGCGAATTAAGGTCTCCATGCACGTTGGAGCATTGGGGTGAGATCGATCAGGATCGCTCTGAACGCCGATACGACACCGCTTTCCGTCTCGGATACGCTCGTGTTCAAGTCTCACAGGCAGCGGACTAGAGAAGCCTTTGGGGCCGGTTACACGGCGGTAAACGTCGATGAGGAGGAAGGCCTAACCGTAGAAGGTGCGCGCGCCGTTCTCGATGAATACGGAATTGGCGTCGCTTCCGGTTTTTTCCACGGGCCCTTTTATAACCCTCAAGAAGAAGAGCGGATCTATGAGGCCGCGGTCCGGAAGGCGAAGTTTGCCCACGGGCTCGGCCAGCAGTGCATCTTCGTCAGCGCCCTGGTGTCTTCTCCGGAGAGGCACGCGATTGCGGGTCAAGTCCGTCCGGGAGAGCCTGTATCTTTGGATAAGGGCCAATTCGCGCAAATGGCGCGCCTCCTGGAGCGGATCGGCCGGCTTTGGAAAGATCAAGGAATAGACCTCTGTTTTCACCCGCACGTCGCCACGTACGTGGAAGCCCCCCATGAGATCGAACATCTGATGGAAATCACCGATCCTGAATTGGTGCGATTCGGTCCCGACACCGGGCACATCTTTTTTGGCGGGGGGGACCCGATCGATTTCGTGAGGCGTTACTTTTCGCGCCTCGCAGGACTACATTTGAAAGATATCAAGGCGGATATATTGGCGAAGGTTCGTGAAGAGAAACTAAGCTACCGCCAGGCGTGCGCTCTGGGCATCTGGACGGAGCTGGGAACCGGGGACATCGATTTCCCTTCCCTCTTCGGTTTCCTCCGGCGGATGCAGTGGTCCGGATGGGCAATTGTGGAAACGGACCATACGACGCTGCAGAATGCGCTTCAGAGCTCCAGGGCCTCGCGCCGGTACCTGCAGGAAGTGATCAAGATCTGAGGGGGAAGCGGCCATGACAGTCGGACTGTTGAGAGTTGCGAAACGTTCGGCCTTGTCACCGGGTTACACGCAGGTCCTTTCGATGGATCAGGAGCCTGGAATTGGTATGAGCCTGGGCATCTGGAACCTCGCACCCGGCCAGGGGGCGACTGCGGGCTCTTCCGAAGCGGAGACGGCTGTGCTGGCCCTCTCCGGGACCGGAACACTTTCCTCTCCCAGTATTGCTCTCCAGTTCTCGCGGCCGGAGTGGATCGAAACGCCCCCCACAGTGATTCACTGCTGCGCCGGAGAGTCCGTGCAGGCGCGTAACGACGGAGATACTCCGGTCGAATTGATCGTGGTGCAGACGCGCAACCGCCGGCCTTTTTCGCCTCGACACTATCGCCCTGAAAATATTCAGATCGAGCACAGGGGCAAGGGTATCCTCCAGGAAACCTGCCATCGCATCGTGCGTCTGGTATTTGACGACAACAATGGGCCGCCGGAAAGCAATCTCGTCTTGGGAGAAGTGGTCAACTTCGCCGGCCGGTGGAGCTCGTATCCTCCCCACTCCCATCCCCAGCCGGAGATCTACTATTACCGGTTCGAGCCTCCCAGCGGATACGGGTACGGCGAGCTCGGTGACGACGTGTTCAAGATCCGGAGCGTTACAACATGTATTACCTCTGGGCAGTCCGGCATCTGGAAGGAAATCGATACAAAGGCTTTACGTTCGATCCGGAACACGCCTGGACTCTCAGCCAAAAGAGTAAGTGAGCCTCCCGACAAATGACAAATGGCAAATGAGCAATGACAAATAGAAGTCAGAAATCCCGACGGCGAACTGCGATTTGTCATTTTTGCGAGACTCCGTGTCTCCGTGGTGAAACAGTGGAGTATCTTTGAAGGAGCAAGTTATGAAACAGGAACTCGAGACTCCTGCCGCAATCCCTGAAGCGCGGTCCGCCCAGGTGCAGCGCATGACCGGTGGTCAGGCCGTGGTTCGATACCTGATTCACGAAGGTGTCACGCATATTCTGGGAATTTTCGGGCATGGCAACGTTCAACTCGGCGAAGCCATTGCCCAGGAACGAGGCAGGATTCGATACATTCTGGTCAAGAACGAGCAGAGCGCGGTTCATGCTGCCGCAGCGTATGCGAAGCTTACGGGCAAGCCTCTGGCGGTGACCACTTCCGTGGGGCCGGGGGCCACGAACATGGCGACCGGCGCGGCGGCCGCCAGGATCAACCGTCTTCCTGTCCTGCTGCTGCCGGGTGAGGTCTTCGCCGATGGCGTGGGTCCGGTGCTGCAGCAGCTGGAATCTTTCAAGGACGAAACCGTGAACTCTGCCTTGAAACCCGTCAGCAAATACTGGACACGCGTGACGCGAGTCGAGCAGCTCCGTCGCAAAATGCGGGAAGCGTTTGACGCGATGCTGGAGGCGGGCGACGAAGGGCCGGGGGTGCTGTGCCTTCCAATGGACGTTCAAGCGGAAGCGGCTGATTTCGACATCTCGCTCTACTTTGCGCCCGTAGACAGGGCTTACCCGCGCATTTGCGAAGCGCCGGAGAAGATTGCCGGAGCGGTGGAGCGCCTCGTGGCATCACGCCGGCCGGTCATCATCGCGGGGGGCGGTGTCCTTCGAAGCGGCGCCCAACGAGAATTGGTCCGATTTGCCGAGCGCATCGGAGCTCCGGTCGTCTGCACGCAATCGGGCATCGGAGCCATCCTCTGGGATCACCCGCTCAACCTGTACAGCGCCGGCCCTACGGGGACTTCCTGCGGGACCGAAATGGTGCAGAAGGCGGATCTCGTCATCGGCGTCGGCACCCGTTACAGCGACTTCACTACGAGTAATGATACTCTGTGGATGTCCCGGCCTGATTTTATCAACGTCAACATCTGCCACTTCGATGTCTCCAAGCAGCGCAGTTATAAGCTTTGGGGAGACGCGAAGCGCACGCTCACGGCTTTGCTCGATCACCTGGAGCGGCGGCCGGCCGCGCTTTCCGTCAAAGGCGCCGGATCCGCTTATACCAATGACAGCGGTTACTTCAGGGAAATCCAGGATTCACTGGCGAAATGGATGAAGACGGCCGATAGCTGGCTGTCGCGCGACAGAGTGCCCGTCGATCAGACCGCAGCCATCGATGTCATCAACCGTCACGCAGGCGATCGGTCCGTCGTCATCAATGCCGCCGGAAGCCTCCCCGGTGACCTGCACCGGCTGTGGAAAAACAAAGACCCGGAGGGCAAGGGGTATCTTATGGAGTACGGATACTCCACCATGGGATTCGAAATCGCCGCGGGACTGGGAGCCAGACTGGCCATGCCCGAGCGGGAGATTATTGTCTTTGTCGGCGATTCCTCGTTCCTCATGGCCAGCCAGGAACTGGTGACCGCAGTCCAGCAGCGTCTGCCTTTCACGGTGGTCGTGTTCGATAACCGCGGAAATCAGAGCATCCGGCACCTCCAGCAGGGGAGCGGCTTCGAAGATTTTTCCATGGAATTCGACTTTGCGGACCGCCCGCGGGCGGAGTACGTTCCCGTCGACTACGAGATGATCGCCCGAGGCATGGGATGCCGCGCGCTGCGGGCCAACAGCCGCGCCACCTTGCAGAAAGCGCTCGAAGAGGCGCGCACGCACAAAGACCGGCCTACAGTCATTCATCTCCAATGCGAGAAGGACGACCTGATGGGCGGCTACGGCGGATGGTGGGACGTACCACAGCCGGAGGTGGATGCCCACGGCAACTTCAGAGAGCGGCGAAGCCTCTACCTCGAACAAAAGAAAAAACAAGTTATCCGTTGATTGACGAATGACGATTGACGATTGGGGATCCGGAGGTCCTTCAATCGTCAGTGGTAAATCCTCGATCGTAAATCTCAACAGCCCTTAATTAACGATTGACGATTGGACTTCCCGAGGTTTTCAATCGTCAATCGTGAAATCGTCAATCTCAATCGCCTTGGCCACTCAAAACAAGCTACGAGTCGCTGTCGTCGGGCTGGGCAGAATGGGACGCCTTCATCTCAACCACCTGCTGGAGCTTTCCCAGCGCGTTGACCTGGTCGCTGTGGCC
>QHZE01000470.1 GCA_003225335.1 Acidobacteriota bacterium | reverse complement strand
TCTTCTCATGGGCCAACTCGCCCAACAGCAGACGAATAGCGTCCTACCGAAGCTCTTGAAGTTCTTCAGGCAATAGCCTGACGGCTTGAACCGTTTGGAGTTCAGCCTTCAGGTCGCACCAGCCCCAAGCAGCCTAAAGCCTGAACTCCAAACAAAAGGCTGCGCTTGCGCGACTGCGGTTCGGCCACTAATATTTAGTCACTGGCGCCGGCCGCGATCCGGAATGTGCGGCGGTGACGGCATGGATCCAATCGAGCGGGACGAAGGTACGATGCGCCCGCGCGGGGATCGTGGATCTCAGATAAACCGTCGCGCCGGCAGTGGATAGAACGTGCGCATACCCCCCCGGGAGTGCAAACGACATGATCACAGCGTTACGAGCCGTGTGCGGATGGAAGCCTGTCCGTCCCTTCTCATTGGTTGCTGCAAGTGTGCTTCTGATGCCGGTGGGTTGCACCACGCCTGAAAGGGCGCAGTCCGCGATGGCTCCACCCGCCGTTCCGGTCAGCACAGGAATTGCGGTCGAAGAGACTGTCCCGATCGAGATCCAGTCCGTCGGCACCGTTGAGCCTTTCATGGCCGTTGAAGTGAAGCCGCAGATCGGCGGCCAGTTGTTGAGTGCGCGATTCGTGGAAGGCGCGGACGTCAGCAAAGGAGCTCTGCTCTTCGAGATCGATCCCCGGACCTATCGGGCTGCTCTGCGGCAGGCCGAGGCCGCGGTGGCGAAAGACCTGGCGCAGTTGAATCAGGCCGAGGCGAACCTTGCGCGCGACCGGGCTCAATTGAAGAACGCCGAAGCGGATGCCGCTCGCTACGCGGAATTGGGGAAAAGGGGCGTTGCTCCCCGGATGCAGACCGAGCAGACCCGCACGGCCGCAGAGATGGCGGCGGAATCGGTTCGCGCCGATGAGGCGGCCATCGTGAGCGCTCGCGCCGCCCTCGAAAGCGACCGCGCAGCCGTGGAGCGTGCGAAGCTCGATCTCGGCTACTGCGAAATCCGCACGCCCATTTCGGGCAGGACGGGGAACCGGCTGGTCCATCCGGGCAACGTGGTGAAAGCCAACGATACCACCTTGATCGTGATCAACCAGATCGTTCCGATCTTCGTCGCTTTCGGCGTTCCGGAGCGCCAGCTCGACATTATTGCTGCGAAAAACGCGGCGCGCCGGCTTCCGGTGCGGGCATCGTTCGAGGACGCCGACAAAATTGTCCACGGAACACTAACCGTGATCGACAACAAGGTTGATCCTGCCACCGGAATGATCCGCCTGAAAGCGGCTTTCAACAATGATGAACGATTGCTGTGGCCGGGTCGATTTGTGAATGTCGTGCTCACGCTCGATACACAAAAGGCGACGGTTGTGCCGGCCGAAGCGATCCAGGCAGGACAGCAAGGGCCCTTTGTTTACATCGTCAAGCAGGATCAGTCGGTTGAACCGCGGCCGGTTACGGCCGGACGGGGCGCCGGGTCAAAAGTCATCATCGAAAAAGGCGTCGCTCCCGGCGAAACCGTGGTTACCGACGGCCAATCTCGCCTCTACCCGGGCGCCCACATCCAGGCGGCATCCGCTCCCAAAGCCGGGGGACAGGCAAGGTAAAAAGATGCACGTTTCGCGCATTTTCATTGAACGCCCGGTCATGACGGGTCTGGTGACGTTCGCCATTTTCCTGTTCGGATTGGTGGGGTTTCGCGCGTTGCCGGTGGCGGCGCTCCCCAGCGTCGACTATCCGACCATACAGGTGATTGCTGCGTTGCCGGGCGCCAGTCCGGAAACGATGGCTTCTTCGGTCGCGACGCCGCTGGAACGCGAATTCTCCACGATTGCCGGCGTGCAGTCTATGAGCTCTTCGAACACGCAGGGCTTTACGACGATCACCATTCAGTTCGACCTCACACGCAACATCGACGCCGCCGCGCAGGACGTGCAAGCCGCCATTGCCAAGGCGTTGTTGCCGGCGAATATGCCGCGGCCGCCTTCGTATCAGAAAGCAAACCCTTCCGAGTACCCGGTTCTCTACCTCTCGCTGAACTCGGCGACGCTGCCGCTGTACACGGTGGATGAATACGCCGAGACTCTGCTCGCACAGCGGATCTCAATGGTCAGCGGGATTTCCCGTGTGCAGGTATTTGGGGCTCAGAAATACGCCGTCCGGATCCAGGTAAAGCCGGATGCGCTCGCCGCCCACGGTGTCGGCATTGACGAAGTGCAGCGGGCCGTGCAGCAGAGCAACGTGAATCTTCCGACGGGCCGGCTGCAGGGAGAGAAGCAGGCGTTCACGATTCAGTCGAGCGGTCAGCTCACCAGCGCCGCGGCGTACCGGCCTCTGATTGTCGAGTACCGCAACGGCATGCCGATCCGGCTCGAGCAGTTGGGCAGGGTGATCGACGGCGTGGAAACCGACAAGCAGATCGCATGGTTTAACGGCACTCGAGGAATGATCCTTGCCATCAGCCGGCAGCCCGGAACCAATACGGTTGAGGTCGTCGACAACATTCGAAAGGTCCTGCCGGAACTTGAGGCGGCGCTGCCTCCCGCCATCGGGCTGGTCGTGGCATTTGACGCGTCGCAATCGATCCGCGGCTCGATACACGACGTGGAGTTCACACTGGTGCTGACCGTCTGCCTGGTCGTGATGGTCATCTTCCTGTTCCTGCGAAATCTGTACGCCACGCTCATTCCAGGATCGGCCGTCGTGCTGTCCATCATCGGCACCTTCGCCGTCATGTACCTGCTGGGCTACAGCCTCAACAACCTTTCCTTGATGGCATTGACGCTTTCGGTCGGTTTCGTCGTGGATGACGCGATCGTGATGCTCGAGAACATCATCCGGTACATGGAAATGGGCAAGCCGCGCTATGAAGCCGCGCTGCTGGCCTCGAGAGAGATCGGTTTCACGATCGTATCGATGACGCTGTCGCTGATCGCCGTGTTTATCCCGGTGCTCTTCATGGGCGGCATGGTCGGCAGGCTGCTGCACGAGTTCTCAATCACGATCAGCGTCGCGATCCTGATTTCCGGTTTCGTGTCGCTGAGCTTTACGCCGATGATCGGGAGCCGTCTCTTGCCGCCGCACACGCAGAAACATGGGCGGCTCTACCGCGCGCTGGAAGCGGGCTTCAATGCTTTGGCGGGCGCATACGACTACAGTCTGAAGATGGTCCTGCGTCACGGTTTGACGACCATGGCGGCCGCCCTTCTGTTGCTGGCCGGCACGGTGTATCTATTCCGCACCATGCCGACCGGCTTCATCCCAAGCCAGGACAGCGGGTTCATATTCGGTGTGACGCTCGCCGGCCAGGACATTTCCTTCGAGTCGATGGCGAAGCGGCAACGGCAGGTAGCCGACATCATTCAAGCCGACCCGAACGTCGAGAATGCCGTCGCATTCGCGTCGCAGAGCAACCAGGGATTCTTGTTCGCGAACCTGAAGCCCCGTGCGCAGCGGAAGCTGTCGGTGGACGAGACGATCGCCTCCTTGCGTCCGAAGCTTTCGGTCGTGCCGGGCATGATGACGTTTCTGCAGAATCCGCCGCCGATCACAATCAACGGGCAGTTTACGACCAGCATCTATCAGATGACCGTCCAGAGCGTAAATCTGAATGAGATCTACGAGTGGGTGCCGAAACTGACAGACAAACTACGCACTCTGCCGGGATTCCTGGACGTCAACAGCGACCTGCAGATCGCCAGCCCGCAATTGACCGTGGACATCGACCGCGAGCGCGCATTGGCGCTCGGCGTCACGCCGGAACAGATTCAAAACGCGCTGTACGCCTCGTATGGCGACCGGCAGATATCCAATATTTACGCCCCTGCGAATCAGTACGCGGTGATCCTGGAAGTCGAACCGCAGTACCAGCGAAGTCCCGATGCGCTCTCCAGACTCTTTATCCGGTCGGCGCAGGGACGGCTCGTGCCAATCGACGAGGTCTCCCGCATCGCGCGCACCGTTGGCCCGCTCAGCGTGAATCACTACGGGCAGCTCCCCGCAGCCACGGTTTCGTTCAACCTGCAGCAGGGTTTCTCGCTCGGCGAGGCGGCGCAGCGCGTCAATGACGCCCTGAGGGAGCTGCGCATTCCCGCCAGCGTGACCGTGAACTTTCAAGGAACCGTGAAAGAATTTCAGCAGTCCTTTCAGGGGATGACGATCCTGCTGGTAGTGGCAATCCTGGTCATCTACATCGTACTCGGCATCTTGTATGAGAGCTTGATCCATCCCATCACGATTCTTTCCGGTCTGCCCTCGGCAGTCTTCGGCGCCCTGTTCACGCTTCAGCTCTTTCACAAAGAGCTGGACCTGTACGCATTTGTCGGGTTGATCATGCTTTTCGGAGTCGTAAAGAAAAACGCCATCATGATGATCGACTTTGCCCTGGATGCGCAGCGGCTCGAGGGAAAGAGCCCGCGGGAGGCCATTTATCAGGGTTGCATCCTGCGCTTTCGCCCCATCATGATGACAACGATGGCGGCGCTCCTGGGTACGCTGCCGATAGCGCTGAAATACGGCGAGGGCGCTGATGCGCGCCAGCCGCTCGGCCTCGCTGTCGTCGGGGGTCTCCTCGTTTCCCAATTCCTGACCCTCTACATCACGCCGGTACTCTACCTTTACATGGAGCGGCTTCATGCCTGGCTTCGCCGCCCACAAACGCAACTCCGGCCACGCCGGACCTCACCGTCCCTTTCCGAGACCGGTGACTAACTGTCGGCGGATTTAAACAGAGCAGCCCAAGCGCAACCAAAACGATGGTCCGCTCTTTGGAGTGCGGCAGCTTGCTGCCGCCTTTCTTCGAGTGGAGTTTGTTCCGAGTCCGTTAAGGCGCAAGCAAGCTTGCGCACTCCAAAGAAGAGCCCCAAGAATATCGGAAAAATCCTTGCCAGGTTGCGAAGGATTTTCGGCCTAGTAGTATAGTACGGATCTTCTTCGCGTCCTTCGCGCCTTCGTGGTAAAGCCCGCCCCCAATTCACCACGAAGACACGAGCACGCGAAGATCAAGGGGCCTTTTTTTTCTTGCCGAAGAAATCGCCGAGTCTCTCCGCCAGTCCCTTGGTCTGAGGCTTATTTTCCAGACCGGAGTCGAGCTGGGCTCCCACGATGCCTCTCACGTCGGGAAGGAATTTTGGGTCCGATGTCGTTCCTGCTATCCGGAATGGCAGGCTGGCCGCAGACCCCGGGGCAGCACCGGTAAGTCTTCCGAGAGCGCTGCCAACGACGCCCGATGAGTTAAGCAACCCGAGCATCTTGAAGTCGATCGCGCTATTCGCGCCGATGGTGCCGTCGCCCGTGAGCTGCCCGATCGAAGGCACCAACAGATCAAGACGATCGGCGCGAATACCCTCGGGTGTCACGCGCAGATTCGAAGTCAGTTTCTCGATCGTAGTGTCCGGTCCTTTCCGGATACCCGCAAACGCTGCGAGCGCGGACATCTTCGATCCCATGTCGAATCCAGCCAGCTTCGCGTTGAACAAGCCAACGGTCCCGGTCGTGACGAGCTTGTTGGTCGGACCCGCAGCACTAAGAGCCGCGTTTAGCGTTCCGGCCAAGAGCGACGCCCCCTTGGGCAGGACAATAGCGAGAGCGGGCAAGACGGCTTGAAGATCCTGGACCGGCATGTCTTGTCCGACGATTTTGAGGTTCACGACCGGCGTGTCGCCTTTCAGATCGTATGTTCCTGAAAGGCGCGCAACTGCCCGGCCAATTGCGACCTTGCCTTGATTCAGGACCCCGGCGCTGCGGCGCGGGTTATAAGCGGATCCGAAGCTCACTTGCACCGGCTGCTCCGCGGGTGCGCCGCCCGTTACCAACTGCAATCTGGTGAGCTTGATGTTGCCTTGGGCGCGCGCTTCGTTTCCGCCGGAGGCAAGCGTGCTGTCCAAGTCCATCAAGCCGCCGAGACCCGAGCCGGGGTCCACAAAGCCCGTCGATCCGAGATCGAGGCCATGGATCGTCAGTCTGGTGTCGAGAGGCGGCAGGGCCGAGCCGCCGCCTTTGATCGGACCGACTTTTCCATCGAGCTTCAGGCTGCCGCCTCCGGGCAGCGTCGCGGCAAGAGTCATTGGAAATTGCGAAGTCGTGGAAACGTCGCTCGCCTCGAGATCGACGTTGTCATAGACGCTGCGCTTCGACGACGCGGTCCGCCCGACGGTGAGGCGGCCGTTTTTCAACCGGAGCTTCTTGATCACCAAGTCCGGCCCCGGCCCCGATGATCCGCCGTTTGAAGAGCCGGTGGAGTCCCCGGCCAGGGAAGACAAGTTCCAACGCCCCGCGGCATCGCGCAGGAGTATCACCTCCGGCTTCTCGATCGTCAGCCCCGTTATGCGCACCGCGCGCGAGAAAACCAGGGTGAGCACCTCGATGCCGATCTTGACTGATTTTGCCGTCAGGAAGGGAGACTTGCTGAAGGCGGGGTCGTCGGCAATCGAAAGATCGTCGGCGGAGAGAGAGCCGGAGAGCAGCGAGAAATCAAGGTTGCCGACATGAACCTGGCGGTCCAGCACGGCGCTCAGCTTCTCCTCTATGGCCGGGCGGAACGCGTTGGCGTTGACGAAGAACGGAATCGCAATCAGGACGAGGAGAACGACACCGAGCCCGATCAGAACATAGCGAAGTTTCCTTTTCATGGGCGGCCTCCAATGCCGCCGCGGGTGAAACCCAGCGAGGCACGCCGCCATCATAGCACACGGCCTGGGTGCTCCGATCGAGAAGCCGATACACCGGGCAAACCACCGCGAAGGCACGAAGACGCAAAGAATCACGAAGCGTCTCCGTCAGGGAAAAATCCCTTCCCCCAGCCGCAACCAAAACTTCGCGGTTCTTCGCGTCTTGGTGGTAAAAGCTGCGCCGGTAAATCCTGTGATCCGGCTTAATACCTGACTCCCAATTCGTCAAGGACCGGCTTCAAGTCCGAAAACCCCGGGGACTGTGTCAAATTACCGCCCTGCGTAACGAGCCCTTCGAATGCCCGCTTGGCGTTTTGAGTGTCGCCGCCAAGATAGTATGCCGTGGCAATCCTCAACATCACCTCGCGCGCCTGCATAGGATCGAGAGGAAATTCAAGCGCGTGACGGTAGTATCGCACCGCGGCCTGGTAGTCGTGTTTCACATTGCCGACGAGGGTCGCCAACACTATGGCTTCTTGGGCGCTGAATGGCCCCCGCCCCAGGCGCTCGGCGAGAGCGATTTCCGCGTCGCCTCTGGCCACATCGCCATTCCTGTAGGCCACAATCCCAAAATAAAAATGCGGGTCCCCGGCTTCAGGATTCAGCGCTACGGCTTTTTCAAAGACCGAGGCGGCCTCGTCATATTTCCCGCGAAGCAGTCTGTTGCGCGCGAGCACATAGTATATCTCCTGATGCTTGGGAGACAGCGCGAGCGCTTTCCCAATCAATCCTTCCGCTTCATCAAGGTAACGAGGATCAAACCGGCGGAACTGATTCTTGAACTCAGCGAGGAGTATGTAGTGACGATAGTTTTTCGGGTGAGCGTGAATGACTCCTTCAATCCCGCGCGCCAATTCCCCTTGTAATGTCTCAAGATTTGGGAATGCGACGGCTTGCTCGTCGCCTTGTTTCACGACGCTTGCCAAATTCTCAAAGGTGTACTCCCGATAGGGCGTCCAGATGCCTAGCGCTCGCCGAAAGGCTCCGACCGAGCTCGCGGCATCTCCAAGGACGAAATAAGAAGTAGCTTGATGCTCCAGGTGTGACGCGCGCACCGTCTGCCAATTCAACACATACGCAACGACAATGGCAGCGGCGACGAACGAATACCGCCACACAGGTTGCATTCGAGGCGTCAACGGCGAACCATCGGCCGCCGCACGCCTGTCAAGCCACGCGGCAATGAGAAAAAACATGAGATAGGTGCCGATAGTGTCAAAAACCACAAGGCTCCGCACCGCATACGCTACCAGGAGCACAAGCATCACGGCCCTGGCTTGCCAATCCCGATGCGCGACCGCGCTATAGAAAAATCCGCCCAAGAGGCCAAGGTATGCGAGGAAACCGGCCACGCCCCCCGCGAGGGCATGCTCGATAAACACATTGTGGGGCTTATCCCAAGACGTTTCATCGAACGTAACCCCTAACAGCTTCGGGTCGTAGTAACGCTGGAACGCCAGATTGAAATTCTCGATGCCGCGCCCCAGCGACGGATGATCTCGAAAAGCCTTCCGCGAGAGCTCCCAGACCAGAAATCGATTCCGCAGCCCTGCGGAACCTAAAACTTCCCGGACATCCGTGAGGCGCGCGAAACCGGGAACATGCTTCCAAAATGGCAACTCACGGGTGGCAAAAAAAAACCCCAACCAGAACAGAAAGATAAAAAGTCCAAGCATTGTGCCGATGATGTCCCCTCGTGTCTGAGTCGCAAATATCGCGAGCACATCGATCAGCACCGCAGCCAGAACAAATTTGCCTCGCCCTTGGCCCTTCCACCGCAAAGCGAGCAGCGTTCCAAGAAAGACATTGAAGAGAAGGTAGCCGGCCAAGAAGGAAGGGTAGCCAAACGTGGCGCCGGGACGAACTATACTCCCGCCGAAGAGAAAAAAGAGCGCGAACGCATTTCCAGGAGCGGTCAGGAGAGCGCCCGATGCCGCAAGCGCGCTTGTCGCGATACTCGCGCCAAACACCTTATCCCACCAAACTCTCTCCCCAAGCGAGGAGAGCGCAAGTGAGAGAAGCCCGAAGTGCCAGAGCGCAACGGCTCCCAATGCGCGCGCGGGATTAGACCAAAGACTCACCGCAAGATCTTCCCCCAGGAAAGCGGTGAGGGTCACAACTGCCAAAAACGCCGCAATACACACCGCAAAGGGAGTGCGTCTGGGTCTACACTCGGGGTGATCGAGCGCGAGGCTGACCCAGAGAAAGATAATGATTTCGGCAAGCGCTTGAAAAAGGGCGGTCTTCACAAGGATGAATGGGAACATGGTCTCCTGCACGAAAATGAGCGGAACACCTATCACCAGCATCAGCAGTAAAATGTTGATCGCCTGCACTGCCCGAGTGGAATTCATACGCGCCTCACTTTACCACAGGGTTTCTGCGTCCTCGTGGGAGCGCACGCATCCTGTCTTCACCACAAAGACACGAAGAACCCAAAGATCCACCACGTTCTTGCCCGTATGAATCTTCGTGTCTTTTGTGGAGATCTTTTTTTGTTGCGGCCGGGCGGCTCTATGTTTATCCGTGTGCCAAGACCTACGGCGGAGTATTTGAATCGAGCTCTTGTTTCGTCACCTCTCGAGGTAACAAGGTCACTGATTCCTCCCGGCGTGACTTTTGGCTTCGCAAGCGCTGGAACTTCGTCAGGGCCTCCTGCTGCTCCGCCAGGTTGCCAAGCGCCCTGTGGACTTGCGAAAGCTGATAATAGGAAACCTCGTTCTCGGGGTTCAGTGAGACGGCCTTTCGCAGATGGGGCAGCGCCAGGTCAGGCTTCCCCAGGGCGAGCAGCGCGCGGCCCAGTCCCACCTGAGCTTCCTCAAAATCAGGATAGTGTTTCAGGGCAATTTCAAAAAACTCGCGCGCTTTGTCGAGCTGCCCCGACTTGCGATGAATTTCTCCCAGCTCGTAAGCCGCATTCGCATTGGTGGGATCGAGCTGAAGCTCCTGCTCGAATTCCTTCGATGCGTCCGCCTGGGAATTGGTTTGCCGCGAACGCGACAGAAGCGCTCGGCCCAGGCGGAAATGGATACCCGGGCGGCCCGGGTCCAGCGCGAGCACCTCCCGGTATTCTCCGATTGCAAGGTCATGGTGTCCCTGACTTTCGTGAGCTTCCCCCGCGGCCTGATGCATCCAAACCGAACCTGGCGCCACCTGTGAAAGCTTCATTACTGCCAGGTAGGCAAAGTTCGCGTACAACCGGCCGGTGTGATAGAGGACCTCCGGATCTTCCGGATAGAGCCGGGTCAGTTCCAGGGCCACCTCAACCGCCTTGCTGTCGCGCTGCAATCCAGTGTAAGCCCTTTGCAGCTGAAGGCCCGCCAAACGCCTTAACGCAGAATCCGCCGACTGCCGGAACCCCTTCTCCAAACCGGGCAGCGCCTCACCAAAGCGGCCGAGCTCCGAGAGAGACATAGCCAAGAGAACGCCGGCGTTCGGTAAATTGGGTCTGAGCTTCAAGGCCTGACGCAGGGCGGGAACAGCCTGCGCGAATTTCCGCTGCTGAAAGTAAATCAGGCCGAGCTTCGCGTGCACTTCGGCGGTTCCGGGGTCCAGCTGACGCACCTTTTCGTAAGCCGTTTCGGCGTCGGCATAACGCTTCTCAGCCAGCGCTCTTTCCCCCTCTTGGAAGTATCGTTGAAGCAGGCTGGCGTCAGACTGCTGAGCCGGGAGGTACGAAACGGACAGACACAAGAACAGCAGCAGTTTCACCGGCACGGTTCCTCTTTAAGTAAATGACAAATGACCGATGACAAATGAAAAATGACAAATTGCTCAGGCGAGTAACGAATCTGCAAGTCCCCCATGCTTAATTTGTCATTTGTCATTATTTGTCATTTGTCATTTGTCATTGTCAAACATTCTCCGCGCCCTCCGTGGTCGTGTCACCAAAGCACCTTCAGCCCGAACTGGTTGATGCGAGCCGACCGGGTGCCCGTGAGTTGCCCGTATTGTGGGTTAGCCACGTTACGGACCGGGACGCCCCACTGGGTGTGGTTCCAGGCATTGAACGACTCGAATCGGAATTGAAAGCTCGCCTGCTCGGAAATCCTGAAGTTCTTGAACACTCCCGTGTCCCAGTTGTTAATGCCGGGCGCCCGCAGAATGCTGCGGCCGGAAGTGCCGAGGAACCCCGCAGCGGGCTGCTTAAAAGCCTCAGTGTTGAACCACTTGGCGATAGTGGGTTCGAAGCCGCTCGGGTTTGGGTCCCCGGCAAGATCGGCCCGGTTTGTGCCAAAGGTGTCGTTGAGGCCTCCGATGTCGGCGGCCGTGATGGTCATGGGGAATCCACTTTGGAACGTGACGATGCCGTTCACCTGCCAGCCGCCGATGAACTGATTCGCCAGGCCGGGACCGCTGCTGAGGTACTTCCTGCCGCGCCCGAAGGGGAGCTCGTAAACGAAGCTGCTCACCAGACGGTGGTCCACATCGAACTCCGAGCGCCCGCGATCGCGCCTCACATCGTGGTTGTTCAAAAATCCCTGCCAGCCGGCGACATCGTTGCCGATACCGGCAGCGGCAGATTTGTTGTCCAGGCTCTTCGCCCAGGTGTAGACCGTTGTGAAAACCATCGCGCTGGTGCGACGCTCGAGTCTGGCGTTAAATGCGTTATAACTGGAGTTCCCAGACCAATCGCTGTCGATGTAAACGGCGAAGTTGGGGTAGGGCCTTCGGGCCAGTACCGGGCAGTCCCCGGCCGTGGGGGTGGCTGCACAGAGAGCCGGATTGGAAGGAGGCAGAGACTGCGCGATGTTCCTCCTCATGAGCAAATGGGTCCCCTTGTTGCCGATGTAGTTGACTTCGAATGTCGTGTTTCTG
>QHZE01000469.1 GCA_003225335.1 Acidobacteriota bacterium | reverse complement strand
ATGACAACTGGACCGGGGCGGCGGTCTGCTGCGGGAGTCGTCGTCTATCGTTGGTCACTTATCATTTGTCATTGGTCATTTGTCGTTGGTCATTGGTCATTTGCGAAGAGATTCTCAGCCCTTGCGGTGAAAGACAGGGGGCGTCAAGAACTCCGAAGGCGAGAGGGCCTTGCGTGTGAACCTCGCCAGGTGAACGGCTCCCTTGAAATAGAACACTTTGTTGATCCGCACTCCGACCGAGCTGCGGCCCGGCCCGTGAGGAGCAAGGTGCACTTGGGCCGCGCCCTCCTGAACGCCGTCGACATAGTTCCTGAGCTCCTTGGCGTCATATACGGTGGCCACGTGGTACCAGACACCAAGCGGATGCAGCGATTTCCGGTTCAGGAGAGCCTTGCTCTCTGTTCCCGACTGGTGATAGCTGTCGAGGCACCACTGATCACCGGCGACCCGGAGCTCAAACAGCATCCGGTTTGCCGTGTCCGCGCCCGTGGGATCCTGCTCGCTCAGATGAAACCACCGCTGCTCCGTTTGGCCGCCATCGGGCCGGAAGACGGCTTCCCATGTAAACGTCTCGGCCCCCGCCAGAGGGTGGTTGTCAATGAACAGCGCATCATCCACCCCATCGAACTCGACAGCCTTGCCCACGGGCGAATCGATGACCCTGGGTTGTCCCAGAACTGTAGTCCGATGGCCGCCGATATTCTCGAGCCGGTCAAACGTCCACACGACAGTTTCGGGCGGCGCGCCTTCGAGCGGGCCGCTGTTGCCGGAACCGGCATGCAACAGAGTCAGTGTGGCCAACGCTATGACCGAGCCGAGGACAACAGTTTCTGAGGTCACTGCCTGCGTAGACTCCACAAAATCAAACCACAGATGAACACCCGCCCTGTACTAGTAACGCGACAATTTTTGCTCTCTGCCCCAAAATTCTTTGTGATTCTTTGCGCCTTCGCGTCTTTGTGGTGAAAAGCATACACTGGCTTCACCGCTAAGACGCAAAGACGCGAAGGGTCGCGAACGGATTTCTTGGTTGCGGCTGAGCTGCTCTGTGTTCATTGGTGGTTTCGTTCATGGCTACTTTACTTACCGCTTCGGTCGCAGAGAACCGAGATACGCGACCAGGTCTTCCAGATCGGTTTTCGAAAGCGACGTGTAGGCCGGCATCAGCGATCGCCCGGGCAGCTTCACGTCCTCGAGCTCGCTCTTCATGAAAGACCGCAGATTGCCGCTCATGTCGAGCAGGTGGACCGAGTACTCGTCTTCGTTAAGATGAATCCCGCGGGTGCTCTTCCCTGTCAAGGTTGTCACCACCACCGTGCGGTATTCGAGCGGAATATCGGCGTCCGGATCCAAGACGGATTCGCGCAAATGACGCAGCGCGCGCCTTGCTCCGATGTCCGTCAGGTCCGGCCCCAGGAAGCCGCCTTTCCCGTCGATGCTGTGGCACTGGGCGCACCCGTTCTTCTGATAGACGATCGCGCCGGCCGCGGCGTCACCCGTGACGGGGTCCGACGCTCCGTGCCGGGACAGTTGCTGCACGTAAGCCACCATCCGCCAGATCTCGGCATCGGGAAGCCTGAAAGCGCCCGGCATTTCCGTGTTGGGAATGCCGTCGCGGACAACCAGGAACAACTCGCGGCCGGAGCCGCCATGGCGAAACCGGCCGGTGTTCAGTGTCGCGCCGCGCCCTCCCTCACCGTTCTGGCCGTGACAGTGGCCGCACCGGCCGGCATACAGTCTGCGACCGGTTTCCACGTCCGCCGCGGAGGAATACGGGTTTGTCTCCGGGAGGTTCGCAGGGTCCGGCCCATTCTGCCTTTCCGGTCTTTGAGCCGGAGCACAGAGCGCACACGTCATCCAGCAGCACGCAATTAGAAAGGCCTTACTTATACAAATCCTGAGTAATACGACGCACTCACCGCTAAGACGCAAAGACGCGAAGGATCGCGAAGAAGATTTTTTGTCGGGCCGAAACG
Source organism: Acidobacteriota bacterium (assembly GCA_003225335.1). Classification (GTDB taxonomy): domain Bacteria; phylum Acidobacteriota; class UBA6911; order UBA6911; family UBA6911; genus Gp18-AA60. Next base: position 13,016 of record QHZE01000469.1, on the reverse strand, counting down.
CCATAATTCTTTGCGACTCTTTGCGCCTTCGCGTCCTTGTGGTGAAAGCCATGCCAGCCCCGCATGGTGAGGCTCACTCGCTATCGATAGCGAGGGACCTCATACCGCCAAGCAGTAGGGAACCGCCGATGCGCGCCGATTCACGCCGATGAGCGGCACCGAACATCGGCGTGCATCCGCGTTCATCGGCGGTTTCAAACAACTGCACTTGTTCCATTTTTCTTTTGTCAATCAACCATGCCTCTCGGACGGAATTTGACCAGTTTGTGAACTTTGTGTCCACCAAGAGGACGTAGCGAGCCACCTCATACCGCCGAGGAAATGGCAGGAAATGGATTGACGGTAAGGCGCGGAGGCCAACTGTAGTTGGCCTCCGCGGCGGCCAGTTGATAACCTTCGGTTGCAAACCACGGAGGTTGTCATGGCCGACTACGCAACTCTACTTCGGGATCACGTGACGCTCAAGTGCCGATCGATCGACCGAATTCTTTTGCAGGCGTTCGTACCAAAGCTGCAAACGGCTGGATACGTATGTAGATTCTTGCGGTGGCAGCGGGGATTTAAGATCCCTTCATCAGCCGCGTTTGGCAAGATCGGTGAGGAGTATGTAAAGAGGATCCGCGACTTCGCCAAAGCCAACAACATACCGGTGGTTCGTTTCGAGAAGGGGCAAAACAAGGAAAAGCTGGCTCGCCCCTATTTCGAAGCGGCTGCGCGAGAAGGTAAGAAGGATCGAGTCGTCCTCATCGGGGTCGCGCAGGAAAAGGCGAGGGTGTGGCGATCGTGGAAAGCAAAAGGCCAGGATAAGGTCGCGCATCCGCACATGGAGTGGGGGCGGCAGATGGCCTATATAAACCACTTCTACTTCTACATTTGGGATTCGGAGTGGGGAAAGACTTTCTGGAAAACCAACGCGTACGCTCCCTATCCGGTATGGCTCTGGCTTAACGGGCACGAGTGGGCGAAGCAGCAATTGAAAAAAGCTGGAATTGGCTATGAAGAGCTTGATAACGGCTTCCGTAGCTGTGACGATGCGTTGGCTTTGCAGAAGATCTGCGACCGATTGGGTCCAGGTGCAGCCAAGAGCTTCTTCTGGCGGTGGCTGGGCCGTTTGCCTTCTCCATTGACCGAGGAGGATCTGAAGGCTGGCTACGTCTACGACTTGGCCTTCCGGCACATGGAAGTCTCCGACACGTGTGTGTTCGATCGACCTCAGGCGGGTCGGATGTGGTTTGAAGGAGTGATCCGGGATCACCTCGATGTTGGCCGGCCGCATCAAGTGTCTCTGGTTTTCGATCGAAATATCAGGGGCACTACCCCAGGGATCTTTCAGACCCGTGTGATAACCAAAGGCACTAATCCCGCCCTGACCTGTTACTACAAATCTTCGCTTATCAAACAGTACTTCAAAGAGGGGAAAGCACTGCGCACCGAGACCGTTATCTGTAATACTCGCGACTTTGGAATCGGGCGCAGGGTCTGCGCTCAGAACTGGAATGCCCTTAGGGCAGTTGGCGAGTCAGCCAACCGGCGTCTTTGTGATGCCGAATTAGCAGACGCTCAGCCGGCCCCCGATGTGGCCACCTTCGATCAGGTGACCCGACCGTCCGTCACTGAAGACGGTCTGTATGCTCCAGGTCTTCGCTTTGGAGATCCCCGCGTGATGGCAATTCTGGCGAGTCTGGTCAGTTTCTGTCACCTAGTCGCAGGATTCACGAATCGTCAACTCGTCGAGCGAGTCGGCTCGTTCATGCAACAACCCTACCGCCGTCGTCAGGCGACTTATGATCTGCGCCGACTCAAGCGCAAGGGGCTCATCAGCAGGATCCCTCACGCGCATCGATACCAGCTCACGAGTCTCGGTCGACGCGTCGCCGTACTCTTCACCAAGACCTATGGTCGGACGCTCGCTCCGGGGCTTACTATGCTCGATCTGCGTCTGCCAGATGAAGTATCTCGACGTAGTTCACTCGCCATAGCTTGGCGCCAATTCGAGCAGGCTCTCGAGGTGTACATTGACAGACGTTTGATCGCCGCCTGAATTTTGATCGTTTTGTGAACTCTTTGTGAGCCAAGGGTCTTCTAGGGTGAAAATTCTTAGCTGGGTGGGAAGGATTTTCCGCACATTCTTTTCACGGCACTCTCACATGTGCGGCGCGGGGTCTGTTTGATGGTTTCCTTCTCTGCGGCCTAGAGTGGGCAATGGGCCCGGGGTTTCTCTAGGGGGACATGTCAGGAAAGCAGCTCGTCCACTGGCATTCTCCACCTTGGAACTGCCGGCTCGGCCTCGGCAGTTTCACCTCGACTGTATACGGCCGGGTTCTCTGGATCTGAGGAACGATACACCCGGACGACATCATTGGCCAACAGGTCCACGTCCCACACGACAAGGGTTCCGGCAGCAAAATAGTCCGCGCGCTTCGCGGCCATCTTCTTCTCGGCAGCCGGGCCGTAGTCTCCCTCGCTTCTCACTTCGACGGCGAAAACCGGGGACCCTTCCAGGAACTTCATCCCTGAAGGCGATCCTGTATAAAAGGCCGCGTCAGGGCTGAACGATTTGCGTCTCGGCAGATTCACTATGAAAGCGGCGTTGTCGGTATACGCCAGTCCTCTCCCAGTCCGCTCCTCGTAGTCTCGAAGTTTCACATAGATTGTCCCAGCGGCGCGGTTTGGAAAGGAGCCGGTGGGCTCCATAATGAGGAGCTCGCCGTCGACGAGTTCGGCCTTGCCGTCCACTCCGTAGAGGTCTTCGATCGTTGCTTTGGGCTTTGTGGCCGTGCTTCACCTGAAAAGAATTCGTGAAATCCGTGGCAGGTGTTTCTGACGCAGGCGGCGCCCCGTTCTAATTCACCTTGAAATCGGTGCTGGCGAGAACCGAACGGTTGGAGACTTTGTCGACGACCGCCACCTCAAGTGTGTACTTGCCTGGCTGGATTTCCTTCAACGGGATCTTCCCGAGCACCACGACGCGCTGGCCGGAGAAGAACTGCACTGAGTCGCCGGCAAGATCGGTGAGCTCTTCCAGCACCTTTCCGCCCGACTTCAGTGCGTACCGAACCTCAATGGAAGGCTTCAGGCTCGTCTGATCCAGCGTGGCGTTATAGACCTGAAGGTACGGAATGAGATTCTGGCCCCGGACATACTCCGATTTCACATTGGGCTGGATCTTCAGATCGCCGATGACGAACTGCTCGAGAGCGTCCGTAGCCGTCGGCACCGGCTGAACCGAATTGGCGAGAATGACGCTGCTGGCCTGAAGAGCGGCGTTGTCATACTTCGGCACCACGAGGCCGCGGCTTATGACGCCGACATTCCCACTGTTTATGTCCTTGAGGACGAGGTCGAGCTTGAATCTCTGCCCCGGGGGCAGGCTCACGATCTTCTGATAGATGGACCGGTTCTTCGTGCCCTGCTCGAAATATTGATCGGTGTATTCGGTGCTGATGACGTGCTCGAATTCGGCCATAATGCGGCCGGTTAGGCCTGTAATGATGCCGTAGACGTTCACCGCGGCCCGATTGAAATCCAGCTCCTTCTTGAACTGCAGGTTCTTGTTCTCCAATTCCACCGTAATGGGTACAAGCACCTTGTCCGGCGAGAGGCGGATGAAGTCCGCCCGCAGCTGATAAGGCAGCTGGTTGTATGTGATGTTCGTCGTAACGATGCTCTTCAGATCCTCGAATTTGATCTGGGGCGGGCGCTGCAGATTGAAGTACTGCTCCATGCGCGCAAAGGGCATGTCTTTGGCGCGCATGTAACCCGTCGAGGGATTGTTGGCGGCGGACGGGTTGAAGTAGGGCCGGTCTTCTTTCTTTGAAAGCCCCATTTCTTCGTTCCAGGTCAGGCCCGCATTGGGAACGAACATCAGAGCGTCCTTCTCGTCGGGGCTCATGGCCATTCTGTATTCGCCGCTCATCGACTTGTCGACGAACTCTATTTCGATATCATCTCCTATCCCATCGATGTGCCGGTAACGCCACCTCTCGAAGGGGAAGGTAGAGGTGGTTCCACCGCCCTCCCATATCTCCCGGTTGTAACTGCCTCCGGAGGGATGCGACTCGATTTCGGCAGGAGGCCCAAAAGTTATGTAAATCCGGCCGCGGTCCGTTTTCCACCCCGGAATGCCGGAGGCAAATCGCTCGTTTGCGTAGGCGACACGCCGGTAATGTTCTTCCTTGAACTCGTTCTCCGATGTGCGCGGGTCTGGATCTCTCCGCACCCAGAACTGCTCGATGAAGTTTTCCTTCTCTTCGTCCGTCTGCAGGTCTTTGAAGACTTTCTTCTCTTCTTCGCTGATGATATACGTGACGTCCTCCTGGAGCCACTTCTTGTAGTACATCGCCCTGCTGCCCTCTTCGCTTTTCCGCTTCTGCTTTTTCTGGGGAGGCGCAGCGAAGCCAACGCCGCCGGCGAAGACTACTAGGAGAGCCACTTGAAGAAGCGCTTTTCTGGTATGCATGGTTAGACCCCGCAGTTTTGAGATTAACGCAGCAATTATAGGTGCTGCTCCCACCGCGTGTCAATTCACCGTATTTCGGATCATTTCGGATCCTCCCGACGAAAAAGCCGGCACAAGCGTAGGGGCGACCCTATGTGGTCGACCGCACAGCCTATAATGGCGGGGACTCGCGGGCGGCCACGCAGGGGCCGCCCCTACGCGATGTGGATTTTTTCACACGTTCCTGAGGGCAGGTTATTGCGGATCTCCGCAATCCGCAATCGGTTTACTCGTACCGGAGGGCTTCGATGGGGTCCAATCGTGAAGCTTTGAGCGCCGGATACCACCCTGCGGCAATTCCGATCGCGCCCGCGAAAGAGAAGGCCATCCCAATAGCAGAAGTGGACACGAGCGTCGGCCAGCCCAGTGAAGTGGAGATGCCATGGGAGCTCAACACGCCGATGCCAATCCCGAAGACACCTCCGAAAACGGCAAGCACCACGGCTTCTGTCAGAAACTGGAACTGGATATCGCCGCCTGTCGCACCGACGGACATTCGAATGCCGATTTCGCGCGTGCGCTCTGTCACCGATACGAGCATGATGTTCATCACGCCTATGCCGCCTACGATAAGGCTGACAAAGGCGATGCTTCCCAGCAGCATCGTCATGACCCGGTTGGCGCTGTTGGCGAGCTCGGCCAGATCGGAAAGATTGCGCACCATGAAGTCGTTATCCTCGCTGGCGGGAATGCGGTGGCGTTGCCTCAGCAGACCCGTGATCTGTTGCTCGGCGACGGAAGACGCTGCCTGGGAGATGGCCGACACCATAATGCTGTGGATGTAGGTGATGCCCAGCACCTTCTTTTGCACTGTCGTATAGGGAGCGACGATGGTGTCGTCCTGGTCCTGGCCCATCCCACTCTGCCCCTTCGCTTTGAGCACCCCGATGACGCGCCACGGAGAGTTGCGGATCCGGATCTCCTGACCAACAGGGTCCTGGCCGCCAAAGAGGTTCTCGACGACCGTCTTTCCCAAGACACACACTCGCTGCGCCGAGGCCTCATCCTGTTCGGTAAAGAAAGATCCGCCTTCGAGCTCCCAGAGCCTAATGGCCGGAAAGTTGGTATTGACGCCCTGAATGCTCGTCATCCAGTTCTGGTTACCAAAGACCACCGGCACGCTCGTCCGGACCAAGGGGGACACAAGCCGCACGGCGGAACATTCGCGCTGTATGGCCAGAGCGTCTTCGACGGTTAAGGTGCTCAAGGTGCCGGCTCCGGACCGGAAGCCTCCCTGGTTCCAGGATCCAGCGGATACGAAAAGCATGTTGCTTCCGGCATTGGCGATCTGCTGTGAAATCGTGGCCTGCGCTCCCTGACCGATGCTGACCATTGCAATGACAGCGCTCACGCCGATAATAATCCCCAGCATCGTCAGAGTGGAGCGGAGCTTATTACGCCCGAGGGCCTGGAAGGCTACGCGAATGATCGTAAAGAAAATAATCATCAATCCTCCAACAGGGGCAGGCTGGCGATGACCTCGGACGCCACCCTCCGCTTCGCGACAGGCTGGTCCTTGACGATCCGGCCGTCGCGAAACGTGATAGTGCGCCTGGCATACTCTGCAATGTCGTACTCGTGAGTTACCAGGATGATGGTGAGTTTTTCCTTTTCGTTCAGCTCTTGAAACACCTGCATGATCTCCACGCTGGTCCGGCTGTCCAGATTTCCTGTAGGCTCATCGGCCAAAAGGATTGAAGGGTGGTTCACCAGAGAGCGCGCGATGGCGACTCTTTGCTGCTGGCCTCCGGACAGTTGCGACGGAATGTGGTCCGCCCTTTCCGACAGGCCTACTCTCGCCAGTGCTTCCAGTGACCTGCGGTGACGCTCCTTTGCCCGCACCCCTGCGTAAATCAAAGGGAGCTCGACATTCTCCATGGCAGTCGTGCGGTTCAGAAGGTTGAATGCCTGGAAAACGAAACCGAGTCTCTCGTTTCGGAGCCGCGCGAGCTCAATCCTGGAAAGTCGCGAGACATCGGTGCCTTCCAGGAAATACGTGCCTTCGGAGGGCTTGTCCAGGCAGCCTACAATGTTCATGAAGGTGGATTTGCCCGACCCGGAGGCCCCCATGATGGCCACAAACTCCCCCTTGCGAATTTCGATAGAGATCCCGCGCAAAGCATGGACCCTCACCGTCCCTGTGTCGTAGTACTTGTGCAGGTTTGAGGCCTGGATGACCGGCTGGAGATCGCCCGGACTCGCAGGACGTTCCAGCGCTTCTTTAAGATCTGCTTTCATGACTCGGTAGTCCTTGCAAGGATCTTCGGTCAAATGACCAATGACCGATAACCCATGACCGATAACCCATGACCGATGAAAAATGACAAATAGCATTTAATTTAGAAGTCCGGACAACGACGTGCTTTGTCATTTTTCATTTGTCATTTCTTTCTCTATTCGTGGCATGGCTATCTCGGCCATGACTGGTTGGATTCCCACTTCTCACGGGCGGGACGCCCGTGCCACGACTTGATGCAAATTTGACCGATTTGTGAACTTTGTGCGCACCAAGAAAACCTAGCGCCGGAAGCCCCCCATGCCCGGAATGCCGGGAGCGCCAAATCCTGGAGGACGAGTGCTCGTGGTTGCGGGACGGCTCGCATCGAATTCGAAGCCCATAACGATCTTATCGCCTTCCTTGAGCTTCCCTTCTTCTATTTGCGTGCTCACACCGTCACTGAGACCCAACTTGACAACGACAGGCCGGAGGAGCTTGTCCGGTCCGAGAACCCATAAAGGCACGCGCTGTCCGCGCCTTCCTCGGCTCGTCAGGGACGACGTGTCGCGTCTGGCGCCGCTGCCATTGGGTCGCCCAGCTCGCGTAGCAGGGCCGGAAGATCGAGCCATGCCCATTGCGCCCGAGGCCGCAGACGCCTTCGGCTCGGCAAAGGCCTTGGAAAAATTCCAGTATTTCTCTTCGCCTCCCCTCTTGAAGGCCTCTTCCATCTCGGCGTCGGAAAAATCGGGGCGGAACCGGAGGGCGGCGTTGGGTACCTTGAGCACGTCCTCGACGGACTCGATCACTATCTTGACGTTGGAGGTCATCCCTGGCTTGAGTTTGAGTTGCGGGTTCGGTACGTCAATAATGGCGTTATAAGTGACCACATTTTGAATGGTGGTAGGTGCAAGCCGAACCTGGCTGATGGTTCCTCGAAAAACTTCTCCGGGATAGGCATCCACAGTAAACGTGGCGTCCATTCCCGGCTTGATCGTGCCCACGTCCGCCTCGTCGATATTGGTATTCACCTGCATCTTGGTAAGATCCGCCGCAATCGTGAACAGTGTGGGAGAGGAGAAACTGGCCGCCACAGTCTGCCCCACGTCGACGCTCCTCGAGATAATGGTTCCCGAGATGGGACTCGTAATGATGGTATGTTCCAGATTGACTTTAGCCTGCTCCAGGCTGGCCCGGGCTTGATACAGGCGCGCTTCGTCGGCCTCGTATTTGGCCTCGGCGGAAACAAGCTGCGCCTCCGTGGCTTTCAGCGTCGCCACCGCCGCATCCAGCGCAGCCTGCGCTGTATCCAGGTCGTCACGGGGCACAAGGTTGGCCTCGAAGAGTTCCTGCTGCCTTTTAAACTTCCGCTGCTTGTCAAGGACATCGACCTTTGCTTTCTCGACATTGGCCTTGATGCTTGCGATGTTGGCTGTATCGTCATTGAGGGTGGCTTCCGCGGTGCGCACGTTCGCTTCCTGCTGCTCCACCTGGGCCTGAGAAAGCGCTGGATCCAGCTTGGCTAAAACCTGTCCTTTCTTGACCTCGGAGTTGAAATCAGCGCGCAGCTCTGCGACAGTCCCGGACACTTGCGTGCCTACCTGTACGGTCGTGACGGCAGCCAGCGTCCCTGTGGCGCCCACCTGCACCACGATGTCGCCGCGTTCCACAGTGCCAAAAATGTAATTAGGCTTGTCGGCCTTGACGATAAAAAACTTGTAAGCTCCGAATCCGCTTACAGATATCGTCGTAATCAGAGCCAGCCAGAGAAATTTGCTTCGATACCAGCCTTGACGCGCCATACGAATCTGCTCCTGATGATTTTGCGGCGATGATGCCAGCCAGAATTCGGCCCGGACCAAATGCTTCCCAAGGACATCCTTAAATACGTAGCAGCCAGGTCCCTATTACGCAATATCTCAAGGTTCGGAGGTAGCCTCCCCCGGCGTCGGCCTGAAGACCGAACTCCATACCGGAAGTGCGCATGGAGTTCAGGCTTCAGCCTGTCCAGAAGCGTCTGAACAGTCCGACTCCGACGGGCAGCCTAAAGGCTGAACCCGAAACCACTCCGAACCAGAGAGGCTGGATATGGTTTGTGCGGGGGTGGTATAAATGACTCTGCATATTTGTTCGATTTATTTCCTCATAGAACCGAAGGCGTGCAGCTGAATGCGGTTTGAATCAAACAGGAGGGAAGGTCGATGCCCGGAGAAATGGTCAACTTTTCGAGTAACGGAGCGACCGCAGCTGGTTACCTGTCAATACCCGCAGCAGGCAAGGGTCCGGGAGTAGTAGTCATCCAGGAATGGTGGGGGTTGGTCCCTCATATCAAGAACGTCACAGACCGGTTTGCCGGCGCTGGTTTCCTGGCTCTGGCTCCGGATCTGTACCACGGTAAGGCAACCCAGTCGCCGGACGAGGCCGGCAAGCTCATGATGGCTATGAACATCGATAAGACAGAGCGGGACCTGGCGGGAGCCGTTTCTTACCTCAAATCTCATCCCAACAATTCCACGGGGAAAGTGGGTACGGTAGGATTCTGCATGGGCGGTGCGCTATCTCTCTATGCGGCTACCAAGAACGGGAACATTTCCGCCTGCGTGAATTTTTACGGCGGGCACCCTAAAGTTCAGCCGGATCTGCCCGCCTTGGAATGTGCTGTGCTGGGGCTGTATGCCGAAAGGGATGGTTTTGTGACCATTGCCTCCGTCAGGGATCTCGAGCGGAAACTGGTGGGGCTCGGAAAGGACTACGAGTTCCACATCTATCCGGGAGTGGATCACGCTTTCTTCAACAACGACCGCCTTGAAGTCCATGACAGGGAGGCGGCTGAAGACGCCTGGAAGCGAACTCTTGAGTTCTTACGCCGGCACCTTAACTAAATTCCTTGCTAAGTACGTGATTTCATAAATACGGTAACGTATTCCGCCCCCAGCGGGGCGACAGGAGCTTAGGGCTCGCACAGAAATAGATTCGCATTTTGTTGCAGGCCCCAGGGCCCGCTGGCGAGGCGCGAGCGACGAGGAATACCCGGGGCGGTATGTGAGGAGCGCGCAACAAAGCCAGCGGGCCTGTCCGCTATGCGGGGGAGGGGCGCGTCCCGAGCGAAGCTCGGGATCCTCGACAATGTCTGGCATCGCCCGCGTCGCGGCGCCTCGCACCTGCCCGCCCGGCGCTCGCGCCAAAATGTGAATTTATTTCTGTGCGAGCCTTTAGCCGGGGGTGAGCGAAGCGAACCCCCCGGGTAGAACGGAACAACGATACGCACCTCCCGCGCCCCTCCGGGGGCGCGGGAAGCTCCCCGGCCCCTGCCGGGGCGCATTCGTTTATCGCAACATTTCGGGGGGTTCGCTTCGCTCACCCCCGGCTAAGCTACGGCTAAGCTCCCAGCGTCCTCCCAGGGCGCGCGGAGTCTCCGAGGGAGGAGGGACCAGAATGACCTCCAATTTGTTGAGTGTGGCGGGCGGAGCGTTGCCTCTCACCGTCTTCTCAGAAGAGGAAGAATTGTTTCGCGCCAGCATTCGGCAGTTTGCCGACGAGCGGATTCGACCGCTGGCAATGAAAATGGACCGAGAGGCAAAGATGGACCTCGAGCTGGTCCGGCAACTCTTCGAGCTCGGACTGATGGGCGTGGGAGTTCCCGAGGTCTACGGGGGTTCCGGAGGCAGCTTCATTATGGCCGTCCATGCTGTCGAGGAGCTCTCTCGGGTGGACGCCTCCGTCGGCGTTCTCGTGGACGTGCAGAACACCCTCGTCCATTGCGCTCTCCTTCGGTGGGGCACGGAGGAACAGTTGAAGACATTCCTGCCGCGCCTTTGCAAGGACACCGTGGGCGCCTACGCCCTCTCGGAAGCCGGTGCCGGAAGCGATGCCTTCGCGTTATCCACGCGCGCAGCGTCACGCGATGGAGGCTTTGTTCTCTCAGGAAGAAAACTATGGATCACGAACGCGGCGGAGGCAGGACTGTTTATTCTGTTTGCTAACGCCAATCCGGATAGCGGATACAAGGGGATCACTGCTTTTCTCGTGGAGCGTGATACTCCCGGTTTTACAGTGGGAAAGAAGGAGGACAAGCTGGGAATCCGCGCCAGCTCCACTTGCGAGCTGGTTCTGGAGGAGTGTTTTGTCCCTGCCGGTAGCGTCCTGGGCGAGGTTGGCAAGGGATATAAAGTTGCTATTGAGACCCTGAATGAAGGCCGGATCGGGATCGGCGCGCAGATGGTCGGCGTTGCTCGAGGCGCTCTGGAGCAGGCGCTTCAGTACTCGAAAGTTCGGAGCCAGTTCGGGCGCCCGATTTCAAAGTTCCAGGCAGTGCAGTTCCAGATCGCAGAAATGGCGACCGAGCTGGAAGCCGCTCGGCTGATGGTTTACAACGCCGCCCGCCTCAGAATGGCCGGGCGACCCTACGTGAAGGAGGCCGCTATGGCCAAATACTTCGCCTCTCGCGTAGCCGAGCGCGTGGCAAGCCAGAGCCTGGAGATTTTCGGAGGTTACGGTTACACGAAGGAATATCCCGCAGAGAAATACTTCCGCGACTGCAAGATCGGAAAGATCTACGAGGGCACGTCGAACATGCAGCTGCAGACCATCGCCAAACTCCTCCTGGATGAGGGTCTGACCCTGAAAGTTTAATTTTCACAGGAAAATTAAATTTTCAGGGTCAGACCCCAAAAGGAGGATGCGATGCGATCGGTGTACCGTGTAGTGTTCTCGTCTTTTTCGATTTTGATGTTTCCCCTTGCGCTCCAGGCATATTCCTCGGGCCCTTTGCCGCAGTTGACCGGTGGATTCAACGAGCAAACCTGCGTCCGATGTCACAGCAGCTTCTCTCTGAATGAAGGACGACTGCGGGGCGGCGATTTGCACCTGGCCGGGGTCCCGAAGGCGTTCAGCGCAGGAGAGACGTATCTCATCAGCGTCATCATTGCCCACCCCGGCCAGTCAAGATGGGGGTTCGAACTATCCGTCCGTCACGCCTCCACAGGGGTTCAAGCGGGCCAGATCGTTCCAGCGGATGACATGACACAGGTTAAGGAGGCCGGCGGCATTCAGTACGTCGAGCACACCTCTGCCGGAACTCGAAAGGGTGTCGCAGATGGCCCTGTCGAGTTTCGTTTCAAATGGATTGCCCCTGACCCAAAGGACGGTTCCGTGTTCTTCAATGCCGTTGGTAACGCGGCCAATTCCAGTGGCGATCCTGCCGGAGATTATATTTACACTGCCGGGGCCTACAGCGGCGTCGAGAGCCTTACGGCGCAACCGGTGTCAACGCCCAAGGAAGCCAAAAAGCCGCTGGAACGCGTCAACACGGCCACAAGGCTCTTGCACCTTCCCTCTCCCAAGGGTCTGCCCAAAGGCTCTTTAATCTTCACGGTTCAGCATCGTTTTCTTGGGGCAATAGTCGACTCCCGCCCGGGAAACGCCTTCGGCATCGACCTGGGTGCCAACATCAATCTCGAGTTGCTCTACGCGCCAACCAGGCGACTGAGTCTTGGCGTCTCCCGCGCCCGGTTCGCTCTGGCAAGCAGAAGTTACGCCCCCGCCATCATTACGTACACGGGAGCCTACACCATTCATGATGTGGAGAAGAGTTTCTGGAAGTTGGGCGCTTTGGCAGGAATCGAGGGTCAGCAAAACTTTCGGCAACAGTATTCCCCCTTCCTTCAGCTCTCCGGTTCATTCGATTACAAGCGTCTTCGCACGTTCATCGTTCCGACCATGGTCTTCAACAGCAGGGACGACAAGAATCTCGAGACGCTACGCGCAGTCGCGATCCATCCCGAAGACGACAACACCTTCTCGCTCGGAGTCGGAATGGATCTGGCTCTCCTTTCGCGCTTGTCCCTGGCAGCCGAGTACGTGCCGCAGTTGGCTGGTTTTGGAGGCTTTGGCAGGAAACGCCCGACGGTGGCGGCAGGCGTCAACCTCCAAACCTGGCGCCATGTTTTCACGGTCATGGTTTCCCGCAGCAGGGACTTTACCCCGGCCCGCTATGCGGTCAACGCGGACGGCGATTGGGCGCTCGGCTTCAACATTTACCGGAGAATACGGTAGGTTTGGAGTTCAGCCTCTAGCCTGCCCAGAGGACGAAGCTGACGGCAGCCTGGTAGACTCCAACGCATCGGTGTCATCGGTGGTTTCAAACCAATACTAGGTCCACTTGGTGGACACAAAGTTCACAAAATGGTCAAATTTCGTCCGAGAATGATAAAAGAGAAATGGAACAAGCGCAGTTGTTTGAAACCGCCGATGAACGCGGATGCACGCCGATGTTCGGCGCCGCTCATCGGCGTGGATCGGCGT
>QHZE01000468.1 GCA_003225335.1 Acidobacteriota bacterium | reverse complement strand
CAAGATACTCCAGGCACGGCGCCCCGACGCTCTACGGCAGCCAGTCCACGCAACGGGCGAATCCCCGTCGCTCGACCTTTGGCGCCAGAGCGACGATACCATCTGCCTGTGTGACCAAGTACGCGCGCCGGGCATCGACGTCCGTCATGGCACTTTGCAGGCGGCGCATCGTGCGAAGCGGTTCCCCTTCGCCGGCCTTGATTTCAAAAACTACTCGCTCCGACCCGCGGTCGAACACCAGGTCCGCCTCCAGACCAGCGGCTGTGCGCCAGAAGAAAAACTGCGTATGCGGGTGGCTCAGTTTTTCCCGCCGGACCAGATCCTCCAGCACGAAGGTTTCCCAGCTGGACCCGCGCACCGGATGCATATTGAGCTCCTCCGAGGTCGAAATGTTCAGCAGGTGGTGCAGGAGCCCGGTGTCCCGCAAATATACCTTCGGTGACCTGGTCAGCCGCTTGCCCACGTTTCGAAAATACGGCGGCAGCACTCGCACAAGGTACGTCTGTTCCAGAACCTCGACGTAGCGCCGGACCGTGTGGTGAGAAACGCCGAGGGAGTTCGCCAGATGCGAGGCGTTCAGCAAGCCGCCCTGTTGATGCGCCAGCATGGTGATGAGCCGGCGCAACAGCAGTGGCTCCGGGCTCAATCCGAGTTGCGGCAAATCCCGTTCGCCGTAGGTGCGCAGATAGGACTCCCACCAGATGCGGAAGTCCCCTTTCAGGGCGTCCGGGAATCCTCCCTTGAGCCAGAGCGTTTCAATTCCCAACACCGGCCGGCCTCGTCTCACTTCGAGCACGGTAAGTGGGTCCAAGTCAAGAATGCCTACCCGCCCTGCCAGCGACTCTGAGATCTGCCGGACCAACCTCGGATTGGCTGAGCCCAGCAGAAGGAACCGCCCGTTGACCTTGCGTTGACGGTCAATGATGCCTCGCAATGCGGCGCACAACGGCGGCACGACCTGCGCCTCATCCAAGATCAACACCTTGCCGCCGCGTTGCTCGATCTGAAAGGCGGGCTCGGAGGTGAACAGTTCGCGCAGCTCAGGCGCTTGCAAGTCACAGTAATCGGCATTCGGGAAAGTCGCTCTCGCCAGTGTCGTCTTGCCCACCTGGCGCGCGCCCAGGATCAGGACCGCGGGGAACTGTTTCCACAGAGCCCGAAGTTGTTTGCCGGCGATTCTCCTCCACATGCCTTGCATATTGGAAGATCATCTTCCAATATGCAATAGTGTTTCTGAAGCGCCCCAGCTCTTCGATGAGCCATATGTAATGTGTTCTGCCCCAACGGGGCGAAGGAGCTTAGGGCTCCTGTTCGCAATTACGGTATTGAAGCCGGTTTTAGCGAGGGCCGAAGGCCCGGCACTCCGGTTGTGTCGCACCTTCGGCGCTCGATCTTGACGGACGCCCAATCCCGGCCTCACGGCCGGGAAGTGCAATTCAATTCACGCTGCCGCGAACTCCTCAAAGTGGGAGAATTTAATTCGTGTTAATTCGTGGAATTCGTGGCCAATAAAGCAGCCACGAATTCCACGACAATTTGGATGTCATTGGTTTGAAACACAATTTTTCACAGTCTCTCCGGGCGCGCTGCTTGACTCCCACTTATTACACCCCACCGAGTTTTACGAATTGCCGAGCGGCGAGCCATCCTTTACACTCTTAGAGTGTTTTTGCTTAGCGCTTTGTCCCCGAGTGCCCGTAGGTCCCCCCCAGGAAGAGAGAAGGACACATGACCTCAACTGTCAGCTCGCAACAAGCGAAGGAATCTGCGTTACTGAAGCGGTGTGCCGCCGTGGCGGGCCTGCTCCTGCTTTTGTCGGGCCTGCGCGCGCTCCCTGCCGCCGCAGGAGAGAAACTTGAAAGGGGGAAACAGCTCTATCAAGCAAAGAAATACGCGGAGGCGGAAACTGTCCTGCAGGCCGCAGCGCTGGAGGAACAGCGGAATCCAGAGGCGCATATCTTCCTGGGGCTAACCCGGCTCGAGTTGCAGAAATTTGAGCCGGCGATCAACAACTTCAAGAAAGCCTTTGAGCTTTCCGGCGCAGCCGACAGGGCGCAAGTGGGTTTGGCGCGCGCCTATATGGGGCTGAAAGATTGGGACAAGGCTCAACAAGCTTTGAATGAAGCCCAGAAGGCAAATGCCGGCAACGCCGAGGTCTACTATTACCGCGGCCAGATCGAGGCGGCGCGAAAGGACTACGCCGCGGCCGTGCGCGATTTTGAGAAGTGCGCCGAGCTCGACCCGAATCACGCGTACTCCCGTTACTACGCCGGGCTTGCGTATAACCAGCTGAAGAAACCGGACAAGATGGTCAAGCATTTCGAGACCTTCCTCACTCTGGCCCCGAATGCACCCGAGGCTCCGAAAGTGCGGGCGCTCCTGAGAAGCATACGCTAGATGGAGGTTCTTCGCGTCTTCGCGTCTTTGTGGTGAAAGCAGTTTGGCCGCATTCACCGCTAAGACGCAAAGACGCGAAGAATCAGTAAGATTCCCGGTTACGGCTTCTGGAAAGCGTCGCTATATGGTCCGGGCGAAACGCAGGGCCCTCGCGCTCACGGGGGCAGCGATCCTCATTGCAGCGGTCATTATCGTGGCCGTCGCGCACACGCCGGCCGTGAACAGGTACGCGCTCGAAAGACTGCAGGCCTACCTGCGCACGGAATACGGGATCGAGCTGAAGGCAGGCCGGGTGCGGCCCAATCTCTTCCGGCTCTCCCTTCTGGTGGAAAAGGCGAGCCTGAGCTCTGTCGCCACGCCTGACCTGCCCCCTCTGATCGAGATCGAAAGAGCCAACCTTCGAATGGGGTTGATGGGGCTCCTTCGAGGCCCTGTGGCCGTTCAGGCCGCGCGTCTCGACGGGGTTAAGATCACCGTTCTGACCGAAAAGAACGGGCGCAGCAACATCCCGTCAAGCCCGAGCCCCAAGCCTTTCGAAGAGCTGCCGGATTTCCTGATCGATTCTCTGGAAAGCGCTGAAGCGTCATTTTCGTTCGAGGACCGCCGGCACGGTCTTCGAGTAGAGCTCCCCGGTTTGCACGCGCAGATCGACGGAAACCCGCTGACCCTCAACCACGATCTGCTGCTGCGCGCCACGAAGCAGGGCTTTGCGATCTATCAAAATCGTTCTCTCGCCGTCGATCGACTGGACCTGGCGGCCCAAGCCAGGAAGAGAGAACTGATTCTCGAAAGCCTTGGGTTCAGCTCTTCGAATTCTCAGGTCAGCGGATCGGGCTCGATCAAGAACTTTGCGGACCCGGTTCTTGATTTCAACGTGCAGACCAACCTCGACCTGTCAGAGATCGACCGGCTCGCGGGGCTGGAAGAAAAACTCCGAGGAGCCATTCGCGCGCGAGTGTCTCTCACCGGATCATTGAAGGAAATCAGAGTTTCAGGCCAGGTCGGAGGCAGCGGCCTGACGGTGGCAGGATACGACCAGATTGGGATCGATACTTCGGTAGGATGGGACAGCAGCGCCCGGCGCCTGCGCCTGGAGCGCTTCGACGCTCGCTCCCCGGATGGCTCGGCACAAGGTGCGGCCGATCTGGCGCTCGACCGGGAAGCGGGCATCAGCTCGATTCAAGCCAGGGTTAACGAGTTTGAGCTTCAGCGCATCATGCGTCTCTTCCATCTCCCCGTTCGACTGGCCAGTCGCGTCACCGGAGACGTCAGAGCGAAATGGCAGGGAGTGGATTACTCCCGGCTGAATGGCGATTCTCGACTTCGCCTGACCGCCAGCCGGCCTGGCCCCGCCCGGGATGTCCTTCCGGTTTCGGCCTCGCTTTCCTTCAAGTTTCAGGACGATCGAATACAGGCCCTGGTTGAATCGGCCAGCCTGCTGGAAGCGAAAGCGCGGGGACAGGTCTCCGTGAAATCGATGGATAAGATCGAGGGGCAAATCGAGGGGTCGGTTGAAAGCATCGAGGGCCTCCTCTCCCAGATATCTCTCTTCCTGGGCAGAGAAGAACGTCTCATCAATGTGGACCTGGTGGGAGCCGCTGATTTCTCGGCCACGCTCCAGGGAACGCTGGAGCGACCGATGGTCATCGCTTCCGTGGAAGCGCCGCGTCTCCGGATCGGAGAGCTGACTGATGCGAGCGTGAAGGTCGCCGCCGAGATCGACCGGTCGTCCATCCGCCTCAAGGAAGTGATGGCAACTGTCGCAGGCCAGACGCTGCACGCCAGAGGGGTCGTCGGTCTGGAGACGGACGCGGCGCCATTGGACATCGAGGCGTGGGTGGATCAAGGATCTATTGCCCCAATTCTCTCCGCACTCAAAATGCAGATCCCCGCGGAAGGGATCTTCCAGGCTTCGGCTCATTTGAGCGGGCAGGTGAACGCTCTCGCCGGAGAATTGCGAGTCTCGGCCTCGAATCTGAAACTCTACGACGAGCCGCTGGGAGCCCTCGGAGTAGAAGCGCGGCTCGCCGGGAACAGGCTCGAGACCACCCGCTTTTTCCTGGACAAGACGCCCGGCGACTCCGTGCAGGACTTCGTCGAGGCGAAGCTCGCTTACGATTTCCAGTCCGGTCAGTACTCGTTGCGGGCTGACGGGAAGGACCTGACCTTGGAACAGCTGAAGCTGCCGGGGGAGATTCCCTTGCGGGGCAAGGTCTCGTTCGCAGCTTCCGGACAGGGAACTATCGAAAATCCGCTTCTGGACTTGAAGCTGGATGTCGCGGATCTCGAGGTGCGCAACCAGACGGCCAGGCCTGTGAAAGCCAGCGCCACACTCCGAGGGCGTGAAGCTACAGTCGAGGCCCGCGCCCCGCGCCTGGCTCTGACTTCGACCGCGCGGATCGGCATCGAGCCTCCCTATCCCGCCCAGTTGAAAGTGCAAGCCGAAAAGACGGACCTTTCGTTGCTGGGGATCCAGGTGGGTGGCGAGCGGCCGCTCGGTGGAAATCTCGAGGCTGCCATCACCGCTTCCGGGAACTTGAGCGAGTGGAAAGACGGAACAGCGACTGCTCAGGTTCGCGACCTGCGGGTTACCCTTCGAGATCGCGAGATTCGCAACCGCGGAGCCGTTGCGGTTGATTATCAGGGCGGCTTGCTCCGCATCCAGCCGGCGACTTTCGTTTCCCAAAACTCGGAGGTCCAGATCTCCGGAACAATGCCGATCGACGAGCGCGGCTCGCGGGGACACCGAGCCGGTTGAAGGCTTCCGGTCCCATCTCTCTCGCTAATGGATTCTTGCATTACCCGGCCCTTCGCATGCCCCTTGCGGGCATCACGCTGACGGCAAGTCTTGAGAACGGCTCGTTAGTTGTCACTCAGGCGACCGCGGAATGGTCCTCCGCCAAGCTCGCTCTCTCCGGAGAGCTCCCTTTGGGATTGCTGCCCGAGGCTCTCCCCGTTCAATTCGAGCGCAAGAATGCGCCCGGGCGCCTTTCGGCCAGCCTCGAGGGACTTCAGCTTCAATCGACGGGAGAGCTTCCGGCAGGCGTCACCGGCGTCCTGGGCCTCCATGCGACGGTGGAGGCGCCTCGCATGGATCTCGCAGCGCTGACAGCGAATGTCACCTCCGACCAGCTCAAACTGCAACTGGAAGACTACGTCGTGCAGCAGGCGCAGCCGGCGAGCGTCGTTGTGCGCGATGGGCTGGCGCGCATAGAAAATTTTCGACTGACCGGCCCGGAGACCAAAATTGAATTGAGCGGCACCGCGGGTTTGGAACCGGGCGCGCCCCTCGACCTTCGCCTGGAAGGGGATATGGATGCGGGGATCCTCACCTTCATGACAAAGGATCTGAGAGCGGCCGGCGCAACGCAGGTGAGGGTCAACGTGGGAGGGACGCTGACCGCTCCCGAGGTCTCCGGATTCGTTCAACTCGCTGACGGTCAGGCAAGTCTCACGGCGCCCAAGATCGCCGCCGACAACCTCGATATCCGGCTGAACCTCACTCGCGATCGCATGACAATTGAAAAGTTCAGCGGAAATGTAAACGGGGGCTCCCTCCAGGCCACTGGCTCGGCCGGCTACGCGGGGGGAGAACCACAGGAAATCAACATAGACGCCTCGCTCGAAAATGTCTTTCTGAACTTCCCCGAAGGCCTGAAGACTCGGGCCGATGCCGGTCTGAAAGTGCGCTCGGCCGGCCGCTTTATAGAGATCGGAGGCGAAGTTCGCATTCAGGAAGGCTCCTACAAAGACCCTCTGAAGATCGAAGGGGAACTTCTCAACTACCTTCGCTCCGAACAAACTGCCGATCTCGGCCAGGAACCCAACCCGCTGCTCTCGCGGATCCGGTACAACATTGCCGTTGTCAGCCAGGGGCCCATCGTCGTGGACAACAACCTGGCGAAACTCGTTGCCGATGCCAACCTCAGGCTCGTCGGCTCCTATTATCACCCCTCGGTGACCGGGCGGATCGCGATGGAAGAGGGGGGCGAGATCCGCCTGAACGAGAGGAGTTACCTGATCGAAAGAGGGATAATCGACTTCACCAACCAGACTCAGATTGAGCCAAACCTGGACATACAGGCGACCACCAAGGTCAAGGAATATGATGTCACATTGCGCGTCAGCGGATCCCCGAAGACCATCAAGTCCACCCTGACCTCGGACCCTGCCCTCCCGGAACCGGACATAATCTCGCTGTTGCTTACGGGCAGACCTCTTGAAGAGTTTCGAGGCGAGGAGCTGACGGTTGCCAAAGAGCAGGCCCTTTCCTATCTTGCGGGTGCAGCCGGTCAAAAGATCTCGGGCGGGGCGCAGAGGGCGCTGGGTCTCAGCAGTGTCCGTATTGAGCCGCACCTGATTTCCGCGGAGTCGGACCCGTCAGCCCGGCTCACGGTCGGCCAGGACATCACGAACAAGTTGCACTTTGTCTACTCCATGAACCTGACCGACAGCAGCGATCAAATCTGGATCGCGGAATACGATCTCTCGCGGAGATTCAACACGCGGGGAATAAAGCAAGAGGACAACAGCTACAGGCTCGAGTTCCAGCACGACCTCCGTTTCGGCGGCCCCTCGGCCCTGGGAAAATCCGAGCGCCCTGCGCGCAGGAGGAAGGAGATCGGTTCGATCGATTTCGCGGGCTCACCCGTCTTTTCAGAAAAGGTCCTGTCCCACAAGCTGGGCTACAAGGCGGGAGACCGGTACGACTTCTTCAAGCTGCAGAAGAGGATCGATCGTTTGCAGGAGTTTTACGCCGGCCAAGGGCGATTGGAGGCGAAGATACGCCTCGACAGACAAACCAAAAACGACACCGTCGACCTGAAGTTCAACATCAAAGCCGGTCCCGAGCTCGAGTTTACGTTTGAGGGGTTCGACGTTTCGAAGGACGTCAGGGAAGAAGTTCGACGGGTCTGGAGGGACGGTGTGTTCGATGCGCAGCGAGGCGACGAGGCCATCCAGGCAATACGAAGATCGCTGGTCAAGGAGGGGTATCTGCGAGGGACGGTCGAGTACGCGATCAGTGGTCAAGAAGACCGGGAGCAGGTGCGTTTTTCCATTTCGCCCGGAACACGCTTTCGGGAAGTCGAGCTCGCATTCGAAGGCGCTTCTGGAATCAACCCCGACGAATTGGAGAAGGAGCTCGTCCGGGCCGATCTGAAACTCGCCGTCTACACCGAACCCCGCAAGGTCATCGGCTTCCTGACCCGCTTCTACCAGCGAAACGGCTATCTTCAGGCCAAGATTAATTCGCCCCGTCTGGAGCTCGATGCAGCCACGGGGTCTGGAAAAGTCTCTATCCCGATCCAGGAGGGGCGTCTTTTCAAAATCGGCAGCCTGGATTTCACGGGAAACCAAGCCTTCCCGGATGAGAAGCTCAAAGGCGCCGTCCCTGTTTCGGCAGGAGAAGCTTACAAACCGGAACTTGTGAGCAACTCTGTCGCGGCGCTCCAGCGGTTCTACTGGAGCAACGGTTACCACGATGTGGAAATCAGCTACCGCACTGCCCAGGACCCGGCCGCCGGCCTGGCGAACCTTTCTTTCGAGATCGCTGAGAACAGGAAAGCCGTGGTCCAGGAGATTGTCCTGGAGGGGAACACCAAGACCGGCGATGGCTTCGTGCGCCGGCAGGTCAACATCGAGCCGGGAGAGGCGCTCGATCTTGAAAAGATCAGTCGAGCGCGCAAGAACCTCTACGAAACGGGCGTCTACTCGCTCGCGGATCTGGAGACTGAGGAGATCCAGGGGAGTCCCGCGGCGCCCGGCATCAAGCCGGTACGGATCCGCGTGAAGCTGAAAGAGGTCGAACCCTATCGCTTCCGTTACGGCGGTTTCTTCGACACGGAACGCGGCCCCGGGTTCATCGCGGACGCCGCGCATCGGAACCTGCTGGGAAGGGCCGCCATCCTCGGTCTCAGGACACGGTATGACATGGATCTCAGGGAAGCCCGCCTTTATTTCAGCCAGCCCGGCATTCGCGGCATACCTTTCAAGACCGACGCCACAGCCTTCCTGCGCCGTGAGATATCAACCTTCACCGATGACCTTGGATTCCCGAAAACCTTCATCACCGACAGAGCGGGCTTCTCGATCCAGCAGGAGAAACGCCTCAAGAACAGCTTTCTCTTTAACTATGGCTACCGGTTCGAGCGCGCTCACACCTTCGACAAAGAACCGAATCCGGATGATCTGATTCCCTTCGATATCACTCTCCCTGTCGCCCGCCTGGTCGGGACGTTGACGCGCGACACTCGCGACCACGTGCTGGATGCCACGCGCGGGTCCTTCACTTCGCACGGTTTTGAATTTGCCTCAAAAAAGCTCGGGTCGGACCTGGCGTTCTTGAAATACTACGGCCAGTACTTTCACTACCGGCCGCTGAGCGACCCCAAGGAATTGCCGCGCGGGCAGGAATCGCGCTTTGTTTATGCGGGAGGCTTGCGCCTGGGGCTCATCAAAGCCCTCGGGGGGCAGGACGTGATCCGTTCGGAACGCTTCTTTGCCGGCGGCGGCACGACTCTCCGCGGTTTCAAACAGAATGGCGTCGGCCCCAAGGATGACATCGGGGTCCCAGCGGGGGGCGAGGCTGTGTTCCTCGTCAACAACGAGGTCCGGTTCCCTCTCTTCAGTATCTTCGATGGCGTCGGTTTCGTCGATCTCGGCAACGTCTACGCAACGATTTCCGATTTCAACCCGTTCTCCATCCGCAAAGCCGCCGGCTTCGGAATCCGGGTGCGCACCGGTTTCTTGCTGCTCCGCCTCGACCTCGGCGTGAAACTCGATCGCAAACCCGGCGAGAGTCTCACAGGGCTCTTCTTCAGCATCGGCCAGGCGTTTTAAGCCAAGGGAAGGTTGTAAGTTCCACCTCTGGGTGGACATGCACTGCTTCCGCATCCAGATTGATTTGGCTTGCCATGTAAGGGAAAGCCTCGTCCCGAACGAAGTCTCGCAGCTCTGTGCCGCTCTTGAAGCGCCATTTCGTCCACCGGTAGCGCTCGGCCTGCTTTGGGAAAAGGAGCTTTCCGTTGCCGCCACCCTTCAGACCCGTCAAGCGCGTCTGGAGTTCGCGATTGGATTCTTCCTCGTCGAGAAGTTTCAGATAGATGAGGTATGAAATCTGCTCGATATAGGTGACCGGATTTGTCACTCCACCGGCCCACAGGATGTCGGTGAATGCGGTCCAGCTTTCTGCGGATCTCCTGATTCATTTTGGATCGGGTACTCCCAGTTGCCGGCAGATCTTTCGCGCCAGCAGATCGGCGATTTCAGTGTGCCGGGGTACGGTACTGATTCGACTCGTGTCCGCCAGGTTTATGTATCGACTGTGCTTTGCGCCTTCACGAAGAAGCACGCATCCATGGCGCTCAAGATGACGAATCAGCGCCGTTCGCTTCATACCTCCAGTTCCTCGACAACCACTTCACGCCCGGGAAGACTAGAAAGATCTACGGGCTTTCGCATTTCGCGCACCGCGTCGATGAGATTCTCCCTTGCCTCCTCCAGAGTGCTTCCCTGAGTGAGCGCACCCGGGACATCCTCTGTCCAGGCGACCCACCACTTTCCGTCTTTGGCAAATGTTGCCTTGATTTTCATGGCTCTCTCCCCTACGCCAACTTTCGGCTAAAAACCGAATCGTTCAAATCTTCAATAATGTTTTGGATCCCTTTTTCTCCAAAAAGCTCCACACCCAGACCGGCCGCGTTTAGTATCGACAGAGGGGGCTTGAAAAGGTCCTCGACTTCAATCTTGCCGCTTGCGATGCCGCGGTTCTTGAGCAGAGACAGATACTGCGCTTGCTGAGGAGTGAGGCTCTTCGCGACCAACCATGCCTGGAAGTTCTCGGTCAGGACTTCCTCACGGGTCTTCAAGTGGATGGTGCCTAGCGCTGCCTTGACAAAATCGATCAGGTTTCCCCAGGGCTGCCTGTACGCCCGCCGAAGGCTGTCTTCATTGAAGTAGTTCTCCGGCCTGTTGAGCCGCTCGGCGAGCGAGGTCTCTTCCTCTGGCGTCAGCAGATCCCCGTCTCTGACTTTCCGAATAATTGGGTCTTCCATGGCGGCGGAGCGGATGGTCTCCTCCCAATGGCTCACGTAGTCCCGCTTGTCAACCCTTTCACCCTGAGGCCCCGCCTCTACATACGTCACCGCATGCAACCACTCATCTTGAAGTCCGAGCTCGATAAGATCGACGCGCGGTTTGCCAGGCGCCATAAATGGAGCGGTGGCATTCGTCAGCGATGACGACGTCGTAATAACCGCTTGTGAATTCCTGATAGCGTCCGATCATGGTCTGGAGTAAACAAACCGTAATCTGTTGCTCCTGGCTCGCGCAGGACCCCGACCTGCTTGTCCAGATCGTCGCGAATTCGCTCGGCCTTATCCAGAATCTTTTGGCTGTTATTCTTGATAGTGCCGGCCCACGTGAGGATTTCCTCTAGATTCTCTGCGCCTTTAGCGACGCGCGCAACACTCTTTTCCAGTTCGGCAAGGTCGGTCCTAGCCTTCACTGTCTCGGCCTGGTAGCGAACCAGGAGGGCCCGACCAATTGAAAGGGCGGCAAAAAACTGTAATCGGGAAGCTCGCGCCCCGGGGTACGCATGAGCCGGGACCTACCAGATCGTCCGCAGCAGAGAACTCTTCTGCAACCGCTCGTCTTTCGCATAATCGGCAGGCCGTGTGCGCGTGCTGTGGCGCCGATGATTCGGTCGGCGGGGTCGCGGGATGACGGCCAAAGGTCCTTGAGCGACGATAGCTCTGAGCGGTACTGCAGTGAACTATTTTCGCATCTGAACGCATCTAGTGATAGAATATCGCGACCGGTGATAGGATTTCGCGTTGCCGAGGTGCCTCAGATTCCGTGGTGATACGTTTTCACGGGAACAATCATGCGTGATTGGATTTCGCGTTCAGTGAACGATTTTCACGGACGAGCACTGCCTGAACCCGCGGTCCCCGCAGGTTATGCCGCGCTTATCGAACGTTTCGATCTGGCTGTACCTCTACCTGCTCGGCTAACCGTCATTGCCGAGCGTCACCACCCGGCACCGAACCCGTCCTGGCTCCTGCTGACGCCTCGTCATCGTCCGCCCGATACGCTCGAGGGTCAACTCGTTTTCGCATTGAAGTGGGAAGGCCTTGATCTCGGTGTCCTGGCCGCTCTCTTCAAAGCTGTGGAGCCCCATGAAATCGCCGCGATTGTACGGGCAACGCCAACGGGCGCCTTCGCACGTAGGATATGGTTTCTCTACGAGTGGCTTACGGGACGTGAGCTCGATGTCCCCGATCCCGGGAAGGTTCGAGTTGTAACAATCGTCGATCCAGAACAGCAGGTCGGTCTCCAGAAGGGCACACCATCGCCTCGCCACAAGGTCGTCGACAATCTACCGGGAACGCGCGGCTTTTGTCCCATGATCCGGTGGACTCCAGAGCTTCGAGCAGCCGTCGCGAAAGGACTCGACCTGCGCGCCCGTGAAATCATCGGGCGCACACGAAAGGACCTCGTCACGCGCGCCGCGGCATTTCTTCTGCTCAGCGACTCGAAGTCGTCGTTCGCGATTGAGGGCGAACGCCCGTCGAGCGCCCGAGCTGCGCGGTGGGCCCGCGTGATTGGCGAGGCAGGCGTTCATCCGGTCACGATTGACGAATTGGAACGGCTTCAGCGTCTGGTCATTGGCGATACACGCTTCGTGAAACTTGGGCTCCGAGAAGACGGCGGATTCGTGGGGACGCACGACAGGGACTCACAGGAACCCATCCCCGACCACATCAGCGCGCGGCCGCAGGATCTCAGAGGCCTCCTCGGCGGCATCATTGAATACGATGGCCGTTCAGTCACTGGGGGTGTGGATCCTGTTGCGGCCGCTGCCGCCATCGCGTTCGGATTCGTGTACATCCATCCGTTCGTCGATGGCAACGGCCGGCTGCATCGGTGGCTGATTCATCAGGTGCTCGCCACCGCGGGGTATAACCCGCCTGGCATCGTGTTTCCGATTAGCGCGGCTATTCTTCGGCGGATCGATGAGTATCGAGCTGTGCTTGAGTCGTACTCTGCTGCCATGCTGCCGTTGGTCGAATGGCGCCCCACTGCCGACGGCAACGTGGATGTCCGGAACGACACGGCCGACTACTACCGGTACTTTGACGCAACGGCGCATGCCGAGTTTCTGTATTCGTGCGTCGAACAGACAGTTGAACAGGATTTACCAGAAGAAGTTCGGTTCTTGGAAGCGTTCGACAAGTTCTCGGCCGCAATAAAAGAGATCGTCGAGATGCCAGATCGAGAGATTGAGCGGCTCCGCGGGTTTCTCGCACATGGAGGTGGACATCTGTCAAAACGCGCACGTGAAAACGAGTTTCGTGCGCTGACCAATGAAGAGACAACTCGCGTGGAGGCTCTCTACAGCGAACTCTTTGGAGCGTTCGGCCGCGAAGCGGTCTGAGCGGGCCTTGTGAATTCACACAGCGTGCTGTATAAAACCCGGACCGTAGACGGGGATCAATCCTCATGGCACGCACCGGCGCGGATCTTGTGGTTGAAGCGTTGACGGCCGCGGGAGTCAAGAACTTGTTTACGCTCTCCGGCAACCAGATTCTTTCAGTCTATGACGCTACTAACGGGCGCGCCATCAGGCTTATCCACACGCGGCACGAAGCGGCAGCGGTGCATATGGCCGACGGCTGGGGGCGCTTGACCGAACAGCCGGGTGTCGCGCTGGTGACCGCAGGACCCGGCCACTGCAACGCTCTCTCCGCGCTTTACGTGGCCCTGATGGCGGAATCGCCGGTCGTGCTGTTAAGCGGCCATTGCCCGCGTTCGCAAATAGGCAGAGGCGCATTTCAGGAAATAGATCAGGTTGCCGCTGCCAGGCCAGTGACGAAAGCCGCCTGGCTGGCAGAGGACCCCAAACATCTGGGTGAGGACATCGCTACCGCGTTGTATCTTGCCAGCGCCGGACGCCCGGGTCCTGTCCACCTCAGCCTCCCCTCGGACTTGCTGGAATCGGTCGTGCCGGATGCAGCTACAGACGCCACCCTGCCAGAACGTCCGAGACCAGCTCCAGCTGCAGATGCATTGATAGGCGGCGTGCTTCGTCTCCTAGCAGAGGCCAAGCGTCCTCTGATCTTGACGGGGCCGGCGATGGGACGAACGATCCCATGGAGAAAAGTGGAACGCCTGTCAGAAGCCACAACCGTTCCTGCCCTTCCGATGCGGACCTGGTGCTGCTCCTTGGGAAGAAGCTTGACTTCTCGCTCCGTTTCGGACGGCCGCCCGCTTTTTCCCCTCAGTGCCGCTTCATCCAGGTCGGCGACGATGCTGATCAAATTGGCGACGAGACGCGCGTTGCGCTGACGGTGCGGGGTGATCCGCCGGCTGTGGTGTCGCGGTTGACCGAAGCGGCGCAAGAGTGGCCGTGGCAGCATCGCTCTTGGGGGGCAGATGTGGCGGCGGCCCGAAACACGACTCCCGCCGAGTGGGAACAACTGCGCCGCTCATCGCGGCGACCTATCCACCCGCTGCGCGTTTGCGCGGCTGTGCAGCCGTTTCTGGACGACGGCGCAGCGCTGGTATGCGACGGCGGAGAGTTCGGGCAGTGGGCGCAGGCCGGTCTGGAAGCGGGTTGCCGTCTGATCAACGGTCTCTCGGGTGGGATCGGCAGCGCGCTCCCGCTGGCTGTGGCCGCGAAACTGTCGCACCCGCAGCGGAACG
>QHZE01000467.1 GCA_003225335.1 Acidobacteriota bacterium | reverse complement strand
GTGTCGCCGAAGGAATAGCGTCCGAACAGGCTGCCGCGGCTGCCGATCTGCCGGTCGATGCGCGTATCCACCTGGTGCGTGTTCTGCTCGCGCACCGGACTCCAGATGAAGTTGTTGCTCAGGCCCGCGCCGGTGGGCTGCGGGTACAACTGGATCAGCCGCGCGGCGGGCGCGTCCATGCGGGTGGCCGGAATCTGGTTGTTCGGAAACGCCTGTCGCGTGAACGTGCTTCCGCTCGGCGTAGTGGTCAGAGGATCGTAAATCGTCCCCAGCCCGGAGAAATCGCCGTTCCGCATGGCGAGGGTGGGGATCGTGCTGGTGAGCGTCTGGCCTTTCCGCTCGCGGAATGCTTCATAGCTGAGGAAAAAGAAAGCCTTGTCGTGCACGACGGGCCCGCCGAGAGTGCCGCCGAACTGGTTGAGAATGTAATGCGGCTTGGGCTGCGTCAGCGGCGCGAAGAAATTTCTGGCGTCGAGCGCCTGGTTGCGCAGAAACTCGTACGCGCTCCCCCGGAACTCGTTCGTGCCCGACTTGACCGAGACGTTCACCACGCCGCCGGCATTCCGGCCGAATTCGGCGGAATAGAGGCTGGTCTGCACCTTGAACTCCTGCACGGCGTCGATCGACGGCTTGATCGCCACCGTGGTGTGCAGGCGGTCGTAGTTGTCGATGCCGTCAATGAGATACGTGTTGCTGGAATCCCGCGTGCCGTTGACGAAAAACGCCGACCGCGGCCGCGGATCGTCGGGACGGTCGCCGCCCCCGATCGTCCCCGCCGCTCCAAAATTCGCGCCCGGCACGAGGACGGCCAACTGGGAGAAGTTCCGCTTGTTCAAAGGAAGATCCAGCACGTCCCGCTGGGTCACCACGTGGCCCAGGGAGGACGTTTCCGCTTCCACCAGCGGGATCTGCTCCTGCACGACCACCTGCTCGGAGACCGCGCCCACCTCCAGCGCGAGATCAATTCGCGCGGTCTGGTTCACTTGCAGCTCGATCCCTTTGCGGACGGCCTTCTTGAAGCCTTGCTTCTCGGCGGCGAGCGTGTAAGCGCCGAGGTTTAGCACCGGAAAAACATAGATGCCTTGCGCGTTGCTGACGGTCGTCAGGCTCACGCCCGTGAGGTCATTCGTGGCCGTAATGGATGCCCCGTCAACCACGGCCCCGGACGGATCGGAAACCGTGCCCCGGATCGAGGCGGTATTTACCTGAGCGGCGGCGTGGAAAATCGGAATGCAGAATAGGGCGGCCGCGAGCACCACGCGGCGCCGCGAGAACGCTGGGAATGTCATTACCGACCCCCTTCCCGGATCTCCAGGACCCAGGCGCTTTGCGCCTGCAGCGATTTCGAGAGCACGATACGGTCGCCATCCCGGCGGTAAGACACGGTTTGACCGGTGACGAGATCGCGGACGGACGGCGCCGCGAACGGCGGCCGCAGCCGCACCTCCGCGGGAACTTCTTTCTCCGCCCCATTCAGCACGAACTCGAGCTTGTAATTGGAGCCTTCGAGGCTCCGCACTTCAATCCCTGGCGATGCCGATACCGGACGCTCCACGCCCGCCCAGTCGAGCAGGCCCTGGAAGAAACCTTGTGATTGGGAATCCTTGGTCCGCTCATAAGCCAGGCTCAGGTACGACCCCACATAGAGCGTCTTGCCTTTGCCGTGGCTGGAGACCACCATGGCCGGCGAGCCGTCCTCGAAGGACGCAATTACCTGCCCGCCGCCGAGCGGCTCCACCGCTTCTTGATAGATCATGCCTGGCAGCCGCGTGCCCTCGTCCAGCAGGGGAATGGCCGCGTTCTTCGATTTGACAACCAGCGCCGTGCGCTGCACCGGCGTGACGACGGTCTCCCGCGCGCCGAACACCTGGTCGAGACCGAACCCGGGAATAGTGGGCGTGGCATAGCCGCGCGCGTCGTTCCAGCCGGCGCGAGCCTCGGCCACCACGTAGCCGCCTTGCTCCACGAACCGGGCGACCGCCTGAGCCGTCCGCTCGCCCATCATGATCGGGTAGGGAACATAGAGCAGCTTGTATCCGCTGATGCCGCTTTCGCCGACATCGTCGGCATGTACGTAGTCAATGGGAATATTCTGCCCAAAGAGCGCGCGGTACGGCCCCATCCAGGAATCGCGCTCGATGCTGGCGTATTCGTCCTGCGAGCCGGGCTGCGGCACCGGGCGCGGCCCGCCCACCATGTATGCCAAAGGGTTGTACATGATGGCGACCTGGCTCTTCGGCGGGCGCGCCTTGAGGAACAGCTCGCCGTGGCTACCCACCACTTTGCCGATCGCCCCCAGCACTTTGCTTCGCTCGGTCAGCCGCCCATCGAGGTTGATAAGACCGAAACCGCCCGACTCATACCCGGAATTCATCGGGTAGAAGGCGTAAAAGTTCAGCATCTTGGCGCCGCGGGCGATCGCGCTCCAGGTCCAATGCGTGAGGTCGCCCGACGTGACGGGAGCACTCACCCGCAGCCCGACGGTTCCAAAACCGGCCTGAAATTCTCCAAGCTGGAAGCCGTCGGAGTAGCGGTACCCGGCCGAGCGCGCGAAATCGAGGCGCGCCCCGTGCTCGACCGGATCCAAGCCGGCCGGCGTCGAGTGCTTGGGATACGACGACAAACCCCAGAGTTGGATGACACGCGCCATTTTCCAGTCGTCCGGCGTTCCGCTGCCGGCGAGCGGGCTCGTCACCAGCGAAGGAGAGGCCGAGTGGCTGGTCACCACCCCGCGCGGCGCTTCTTTCAGCACCTCGTCCGCCTTCATCTTCAGGTCCTCGGCGATCTTGTCCATCACGAAGTAGCGCCAGTCGATGTAATCGGAATAGGAAAGAATCGTGCTGAAGCGGGGCGGCTCGATCTGCTCCCAGGATGTGAAGCGTCGATACCAGCCGAGGTTGACGGCGTCCAGAGTCCGATATTTCGTCTTCATCCAGTTCTGAAACCGAGCCGTCGTGTGGCGGCAGAAACAGAACTCCGGCGCGTTCAGGAACCGCATCGAGGCCCAGTTGATGATGTGCGGCTCGCTCCAGAGGTCCCAGCCGTAAAACGAACGGTGGCCTCGCGCCTCCCGCGCCAGCGCCGCGAAGAAATTCAGGACGCTCTGCCGCACCTTCGGGTGATCGAAGCAGAAGCCGGGCGAAGCCTGCGACTCCACTACATAGCCGCTGTTGGCGACGAATTTGCCGTCCGGATACCGCACGCCGACCCAGTCGGGAGCCGAATCGACGTAGACCTGGATGATTGTCCTCAGGCCGGCTTCATCCGCCAGCTCGAGCATCTGGCGGAGCTGCCGCAGATCATACTTATTGGGGGATGGCTCGGCCGTGGACCAGTCCACCCAGGTCTTCACGGTGTTGAACCCAAGGTCCTTGATCTTTTTCAGATCCTCCCGCCAGACCTCACGGTGCCTCTCGGGATCGGGCTCGAGCATCGGCGCACGAGCCTTGCCGCCGCCATACCACACAGCGAACGGAAAGAAGGGATCCTCACCCTTGCTGCGCGCCTGTTCTTTCGGGAAATCGGCGGGCGAAGCCGTCGGGGGAACGGCGAGCGCCAGGAACAGGGCGAAGGCGCCGATAACACGGAACCGCAAGGCGGATGGTCTGAGCATGACACTTCTCCTGCGAAATGAATCGCCGCGGGACCGGCTTTCACAAGGAGTCTCCAGTTCCTGGGGCCTCCCGGTCGTGAGCATGATCTTGTAACGTATTTTCCAGATAAGCCCGGGCTTATCTGGAAAATATGTTACCGTATTTGTGGAATCGTGTACTTAACTCTGTCCCCGAACCTGGGAATCGAATCGCAGCAAGGGGTGCTTGTATACTGCTATTTATTCCAGCGATTCTAATGCCGATCCTGCTGAGCTCCTGCCTGGCCATGAGCGAGCCTCGGATCGGTCCAGAATCTCCGGGCTTTTACCTTAGCGCCCCCGAACTTCTGAAGCTGTCGCGCGCCTTGGGCTCGCCGGACGCGTCCGATGGCACTTGGGAAAGGATTATCACGGTTGGCTACCAAGCGCCTGGCTTGGAGCCAAACGGTCTGACGGCTTATGAAGAAAACCCCCTGTTCATTTACGCCTTTGGGCATCCCTCCGAATTGCACGGAAAGCTTCCCGAGCGCCGTCCAAGTGGCCGCGAGCCTGCCCCACGGTCGACTCGCCGTCTGATTTTCTTGAAGCCGTCAACCTTCGTTGTGGATGATGAAGTCGACGCAAGGGGACTCACTCAATGGTTACTCTCTTCGCGATCCAAGCCGGCGCCCTCCGCTCGGGCTTTCACCATCGCTGAAGACGAGGGTGAATTAGTCTGTAAAACCTTGCTTCCGCAGAAGTCTGCCATCCAGGTTAAGCAGCAGCGGAACGGCGCGGAATCGACAGGCCGATACGTTGTGCTTGTCCAGCCAGAAAGGCCTTCCGGACGTGTTCGTTTCGTGCATGTTCTCGATGCGCGAAGCCGCGGGGACAAGGGATCGTCAGCACAGGCCGAGTTGGTTACCCAGGACGGCCAGTTGCGCTTGACGGTCGAAACGGATGGACACACTTTCCGTCTGACCTTGCCTCCGGCTCAAATGGGCGCCGGGGATATCGAGATCTCAGGCACTGACGGCAGGGTTCTCCTGAATCGCAGGCTCTTCCCCTCAGGCAATCTGCCGCACGGAGTGAAGGGAATGGCTCTACTGGAACAATGGGACACGCCCTACAGGGGACGCCAGCCCCCTCTTTGGGACGCGGGACGGCCATCCAGTGAACTCATCAAAGCGGTCGAGGGCGGAACCATTCGTCCCTGCCGCGTTGTGGAATTGGGCTGCGGTTCCGGAACAGACGCAGTCTATCTGGCGGGCCGAGGCTTTGATGTCACGGCAATCGACATCGCTCCGACCGCATTGAGTCTCGCACAAGAAAAGGCCCGCAAGGCCGGTGTGAGTGCGCGCTGGCTCCTTGCGGATGTTCTGGCGCCCCCGGCCCTGAAGCCGTTTGACTTTATCTACGATCGAGGCTGCTACCATGAATTGCGAACTCACAATCTGAAAGGTTACCTCGAGACTGTCGGGCGCCTGTCCCGGCCTGGCAGCCGATTCCTTCTCTTGGCCGGCAACGCCAACGAGTCACTCGTTGATTATGGTCCTCCGCGAGTGACTGAGGAGGAGCTTCGGAACGACTTCTCCGCTCTGTTCGATTTTGAGTGGCTGCGGGAAAGCCGATTCGAAATAGCTCGACCCACGGCAATTGGACCATTGGCCTGGTCGGCCCTGCTAAAGAGAAGACCATTGGCTACGACAGCTCCGGAACGTGGTGGGCGCCAAAGGTCGAATTGAGCAGCCAAGCTGCCTTCGCGATCCTTCGCGTACTTAGCGCCTTCGCGGTAGAACTGAGCCGGAGTTAACCACGAAGACCGAAGAGCGCGAAGGGTCCGCCAGTAAAACTTTGCTGAAAGAGCAAGAATTTATCGAACTGAATTCTTCGGGCATTGAACAGCTATGACACCTGCGCCCACCAAGCGGGTTTGGATCGGAACATCTGCGGGCTTGCTCGTTCTATTTTTTTGTCTCGCTGGAAGAGCGCAAGAGCCTGCGATCCGGGAGTCTGCGGTCAACCTTCTGGTTGGCAAGTGTGCCGTCTGCCACGGAGCCGCTCAGACGTCGGGCTTGGACGTCCGGCAACGCGAAACTCTCCTCAAGGGCGGCTCACGGGGTCCGGCAATCGTGCCGGGAAAAGCAGAGGAGAGTCTCCTCTACAGGGCCGCCAGTCATCAAGGTGAACTGAAGATGCCTCCCGGAAGTTCGGCCTCATTGCCCGCCGAAGAGCTCGAAATACTGAAGCAGTGGATCAACGAAGGCGCGGGTTGGCCTGTGGGGCAGACGACGTTAAAGACAAGCCCGGAGCCTTCCTGGTGGTCTTTCAAAAAGTTGCGCCGCCCTTCGGTACCCCGGGCTGCGGATCCACAGTCGATTGCCAACCCCATAGATGCGTTCATTCTTGCCAAACTGCAGGAGAAAGGGCTAAGACCTGCTCCGAGGGCTGACAAGCAGACACTCTTGCGACGAGCATACTTTGACCTGACCGGTCTACCGCCGACGCCGGAGCAGACGGACAGGTTTCTGGCCGACTCCTCACCGGAAGCTTACCAAAAGATCATCGACGAGTTGCTCGCATCTCCTCGCTACGGAGAACGGTGGGCACGACACTGGCTCGACGTTGTCAGGTATGCGGACAGCGCCGGCTTCGAGGGTGACGTTTATTACCCCAACGCCTGGCGGTATCGAGACTACGTGATCAAGTCATTCAATGAAGACAAACCTTATGACCGTTTTGTTCAGGAGCAGATTGCCGGCGACGAGCTATGGCCGGATAACCTGGAACTGGCCGGCTTCTACGACGTACCTTATGAAAAGTTGGAACACTTGGAAGCACAGATAGGCACCGCGGTCTACACCTTCGGCCCCGAGATTCAAGAGTCGCACCTGGACGGTGGGAAGTTGCGCTATGAAAGGCTTACGGATGCGGTCGACATGACGGCCTCAGCATTCCTGGGTCTGAGCTTGGGGTGTGCGCGCTGCCACGATCACAAGTTTGATCCGTTCCCGCAGAAGGACTACTTTCGTCTGCAGGCCATTTTTGCCGCCAGCCACCCTGTGCAGATTCCAGTAGTCACCAGCTTGTCGGCAACCCATCGCGATGAGGCCTATCATTGGATGATTGCCCTGGATGAAGCACGGTTGGCGTTCGGCAGGCTCGAGAGAACAGTCAAAGACAGGGTGATCGCAGACGAGAAAAAGCACTATGCCCCTGAGGTGGTACATGCTTACGAGGTCCCACCCGAGAAGCGAACCGCGCGCCAGGCGGAGCTGGCCAACCCGCTGGTCAAGTTTTACAACGACATCAAGATTGAACAGCACTTCACGGAAAACGAGCGAGAGCTTCATCGCGAACTGAACCAACGCATGGCGAAAACGGTTCTCGATGTTCCTCGCGAGGACGGGTCACATCGAGTGCGGTTCGACGGTTTTTTTGATTTGCCGACGGCCACAGTGCTCGGACATCTCGATTTGGAACTGATTCCGGAAACGCATGTCCTCAATCGAGGGGACTTCGGGAAAAACAAGACCAAGGTTGCTCCCGGCGTCCCTGCGATCTTGAACGACGGAAGTGAGCCCGAAGACATGCCTTTGGAACCTGGAGGAGCCCGCTATCGCAAACGCCTGGCTCTTTGGTTAACGCGTCCAGACCATCCTCTGACGGCGCGCGTCATGGTCAATCGGATCTGGCAGGCTCACTTCGGCCGCGGCATCGTCGGAACCACGAACGACTTTGGAAGACAGGGCCAGCTTCCGACCCATCAGGAACTGCTGGACTGGCTGGCTACGGACTTCATAGCGCGCGGCTGGAGCATCAAATCGATGCAGCGGCTCATCATGCTCTCGAACACCTATCAAATGTCGAGTCGCTTTACAGATGCCGGCAACAGCCGCATCGATGCCGAGAATCTCTATCTCTGGCGCATGAATCGAAGACGTCTGGAAGCAGAGGCTATTTGGGACTCGATTCATGCCGTTGCAGGAACGCTCAACCTCAAGATGAGCGGACGTCCGGTCATGCCGCCCCTTACCAGTGTGGAAAGGGCCGCTCTGCGGGTGAAGCCCTGGTGGGTCCCTCCGGGAGATCCCTCGGAAGCCGATCGGCGAGCCGTGTATATTCTTTCCAGGCGCAATTTTTCATTTCCCATGTTCGATAAGTTCGATCGGCCAGATCCGGCAACGAGCTGTCCCCGGCGTGATATGACGACCGTAGCTACTCAGGCGCTCTGGACCTTGAACAATCAGGTTTCCTACGAGCAGGCCCGGCATTTTGCGGTGCGACTGGTGAAGGAATATTCGGACAAACCTGCGGCATGGGTGAATGCTCTATGGAGAATTGCGCTTGCGCGGCGCCCTTCCCCGAAGGAGAGCGAAGAAGCATTGGCGCTGCTGGAGAAGTTGGCGCAGCAGGCCAGGCAGAAAACTCGGAAAGAATCGCTGCCTCCCGAAATGGCTGCGCTGGAACCGGCGCGGGCAACGGCTCTCATTGAGTTGTGTCTGACGGCCTTTAATCTGAACGAATTCATCTTCATCGATTGATTTTCGCGTCCGGCTCGTGCGCCCTGGAAGGGCGCTCGGAGCTTAGCCGGGGGTGAGCGAAGTGAACCCCCGGAATATTGCGATAAATGAACGCGCCCCGGCAGGGGCGCGGGGAGTTCCTGCAACCCCTGCCGGGGTGCGTATCGTTGTTCCTCTCCACCGGCTAAGCTCCTTTCGCCCCGCTGGGGCGGAATACATTTGGAGGAATCATGAATCCGTTTTCATGCAACCGGCGCATGCCGGCGAGGACTCGACGAGAGTTTCTGGAACTGTCAAG
>QHZE01000466.1:2969-11554 GCA_003225335.1 Acidobacteriota bacterium | reverse complement strand
CCGCCCATGTTTCGCGGGCGGATGATCCGGGCGTCGTTCAGGTCGCTTTCCGCGATGAGGTAGAGCCGGCGGTTGATCTCGTCTGCCTTCTCCTGCGCCGCCTGGCCTAATTCTTCGAGAAAAGGCGTGGCGGAAAAGTCCTTGATGGCGTGGACGGCGTCGAGCCGCAAGGCATCCACGTGGAGATCGGTAAACCAGTAGAGCGCGTTCTGGATGAAGTAATGCCGGACGTCATCGCTGTGGGGCCCGTCAAAGTTTATCGCCGGTCCCCAGGGCGTCTTGTAGCAGTCCGTGAAGTACGGGCCGAACTCTCCGAGATAATTCCCCTCGGGACCGAGGTGATTGTACACAACGTCGAGCACAACCGCGAGGTGGTGACGGTGGCATGCATTCACCAGCCGTTTGAGCCCGGCGGGGCCGCCGTAGGAGCTCTGCACGGCAAAGGGATGGACACCATCGTATCCCCAGTTGCGCTCTCCCGGGAACTGCGCTACGGGCATCAACTCGATGGCAGTTATTCCAAGGTCCTCCAGATAACCCAGCTGAGGAATAATCGCGTCAAATGTTCCTTCCTCCGTGTAAGCCCCCACGTGGATTTCGTACAGGACATATTCCGGCAAGGGCAGGCCGAACCAGCACGCGTCTTCCCAGGGGAACGCGCGGTCGCATACCTCGGAAGGCCTGTGGACTCCCTGAGGCTGGTAGCGAGACGCAGGATCCGGGCGTTCATTCCGGTCGTCCAGGCGGTAAAGATACAAACTTCCCGGCTCCACCCCGTCGAGGATCGCCTCGTGATAACCGCTTTCGGTTTTCTGCAGCCGCTCGAGCCGGTCCTGAGGATGCACGAGATGCAACTCGATCTTCCGGACCAGCGGCGCCCACACACGGAACCGGCAGCGCTTTTCTCCGAGATACATCGCCCCTAATGATTGCGGATTGCGGATTGCGGATTGCGGATTGTCATAATCGAAGCTGTCATTTAATTCCAAATCCGCAATCCGCAATCGCCAATCCGCAATCCGAAATCGGAGCTGACGGAATACCGTTTATGAAGATGAGTAGCTTGCTGGCGTTGGTCTTGCTGCTGGCGGGGACCTGCATGGCAGGGGACACTCGCACGAAGGCACACCTCACGACTTCTGCGCCCGAGGGCCGGGTGGTCCGCATTGTCGTGGAGCCGAGCTCGGTGTTCCTTTCCGGAGCCTCGACGCGCCAGAGCCTGATCGTGAGCGGAGAGCGAAGTGACGGTTCGGTGGTGGATCTCACTTCCGGCGCGCGGTTTTCTTCCGACGATCCGCGCATCGCCGCTGCGGAACAGGCGGCCGGCGTGCGGGCGGTGGGAAAAGGAGCCACGTATGTTCGCGCCCGGGCGGCGGGACTGGACGGAAAGGCCTTCATCGTCGTCCGTGACGCGGGGGAAAAGCCGCGCCCCTTCAGCTTCGCCAACGACGTCGCTCCGATCTTCTCGCACATCGGCTGCAACGCGAGCAGTTGCCATGGCGCGCTCCGCGGGCAGAACGGGTTCAAACTGTCCCTCTTCGGCTACGATCCCGACGCCGACTACGAGGCGATTGCCGTCAACGCCGGCGGACGCCGGATCGACCGGTCCGACCCGGAAAAAAGCCTGGTCCTCCTGAAGCCCACCTTTGCCGTCAAGCATGGAGGGGGCTACGTTCTGGAGAAGGGTTCGCGCGAGTACAACGTTTTGAAGAATTGGATCGCGCAGGGTGCGCCCAAAGGCGAGGCGAACGCGGCCCGTCTCGTCCGGCTGGATGTCTATCCGCGGGAACAGCGTGTTCTCACGCGGCCAGGCCGGACGCAACGCCTGGTGGTGGTGGGCCGTTTCAGCGACGGGACGGAAGTGGACATGACACGCGAGGTGAAGTACGTGTCGAACGACCCTTCAGTCGCCGCGGTCAACGTGGAAGGAATCGTCACGCCGGGACGGGATGGGGAGACTGCCATCATGGTGCGCTCGCTGGGAGCGGTCGGCGTGGCCCGGATCGGTGTGGTCTTGCGGCCGCCGGCGCCCGATTACCCGCGCCTCCGCGCCAACAATTTCATCGACGACCTGGTCTTCGGAAAACTCGCGCGGCTCCACATCGTTCCTTCACCCCTGTGCACCGACGCCGACTTCCTCCGGCGCGCATCGCTCGACCTAACCGGGACGCTGCCGCGCGCGGACGAAGTGAAGCGTTTCCTCGCGGACCGCGCGTCCGACAAGCGCTCGCGGCTGGTGGAAGATCTGCTGCAACGGCCGGAGTATGCCGATTTCTGGTCGATGAAGCTGGGGGATCTCCTGACCAACACCCCGCAGTTCCTCTACAACGGCACCACGTACTTCCAGGCGTGGCTGCGCGACGCGCTTGCCGGCAACATGCCCTTTGACAGGTTCGCCCGCGAATTGCTGACGGCGAGCGGAGGCACGTACGAGGCGCTGCCGACAAATTTCTATACGGTCCAAAAGAAACCCGAAGACATGGCGACTTTCACGAGCCAGGTATTT
This sequence comes from Acidobacteriota bacterium, assembly GCA_003225335.1. GTDB lineage: Bacteria > Acidobacteriota > UBA6911 > UBA6911 > UBA6911 > Gp18-AA60. Next base: position 9,048 of record QHZE01000466.1, on the reverse strand, counting down.
CTCGGCGTCAGCCTGGAATGCGCGCGCTGCCACGACCACCCGAGCGAAAACTGGAAACGGGACGACTTTCTGGGCCTGGCGGCGTTCTTCTCTCAGGTAAAGTTCAAAGGGGGGCCGCGGAACAATGAGCGCTATCTGTACGTCGATCCGGAACTGGAGTTCAAACATCCGGACAGCAAGCAGCCGGTGCGCGCGAAATTCCTAGGCGGGAGCTGGGTCGAGTTCAGGCCGGGAGAAGACCGCCGCGCGCGTCTGGCCGAGTGGCTTACGTCTCCGTCGAATCCTTACTTTGCACGCGCCGCCGTGAACCGCATCTGGAGGGAGTTGATGGGCCGGGGCATCGTGGATCCGCCGGACGATTTTCGCGCGACCAATCCTCCCACAAATCCGGAGCTGCTGGACCGCCTGGCGGCCGACTTTGCCGCCCACGGGTTCGACTTGCGCCACCTCATGCGCCAGATCCTGATCTCCAGCGCGTACCAGCTTTCTGCGCGCCCGAACCAGACCAACAGGGACGACAAAATCGGATTCTCGCGCCGTTACGCGCGCCGGTTGACGGCAGAGCAATTACTGGACGCAGTTTCCCAGGTGACGGAGGTGCCTGAGAGCTTTCCGTATTTCTATCCGGGGAAGCGCGCGATAGAGCTTGCGGATCCGATCGTGGATTCGTATTTCCTCACTATCTTCGACCGGCCCAGCCGGGAGAATGCCACCTGCACGCGCAAGCAGTCGACCAGCCTGACCCAATTGCTTGACCTGGTCGGGGGAGAGACCCTGAATGCCAAGATTCGCAACGAGCGCGGCGTGCTGGGACGGCTCTTGCAGGCGGGCCGGACGAACGAAGAGATCGTGGAGCACCTGTATCTGGCCGCGCTCAGCCGGCATCCAACGCCGGAGGAGACGGCGGCGGTCCTTGAAGGAGTGACGAAAGCGAGGAGCCGGAAGGAAGGCCTGGAGGACGCCCTGTGGGCCCTTCTCAATTCCAAGGAGTTCCTGTACAACCATTGACTTTGAAACCACCGATGAACCTGGCGCGGCAAAAGAGATTTGGCAAAATAACAAATGACCAATGACCAATGACAAATCGCAGTTCGTCGTCCGGATTTCTGACTTCTATTTGTCATTGTTCATTTGCCATTTGTCATTTGAAGGAGAATCCTTGCCAGGTTACGCAGGATTTTCGGCTTAGCATAGATCCTTGTTCATCTGTGGTTTCATACTTTGGTTGCGCCTGCGCTGTGTTTTCTTTGCGGTCTTAGCGACTTTGTGGTAAAAGGATGAGCCATGGCGAAATGTGATTGCGGCAGCGTCCCGAGGCATATTTGGGGCCGCCGGGATTTCATCAAGGTCGGATCACTGGGCATTCTCGGGCTGAATCTGCGCGACTACTTTTTCCTCAGGTCCGCCTCTGCCAACACGGCCCGGGTCGATCGCTCGGTGATTCTGGTCTGGCTGAGCGGAGGCCCGCCGCATCACGATACCTTTGACATGAAGCCGGACGCCCCGGCTGAAATTCGGGGGACCTTTAAGCCGATCCCAACAAACGTCCCGGGAATCCAGGTTTGCGAACACCTTCCGCGCACCGCCCGCCAGGCTGACAAGTTCGCCATCATCCGCTCCATGACTTCGCGGGAAAACAACCACGAGCCGGCCATCAACTATCTCTTGACGGGATATCTGCCGCTGCAAACGATCGAATTTCCCTCGATGGGCTCGGTCATCGCCAGGGAGAAAGGGCCCCGCAACGGGCTTCCTCCGTACGTAACGATCCCGAACATTTTCCCGTCTTTCGGCGCCGGATTTCTCGGCGGGGAGTACGGACCTTTCATCGCCGGCGATCCGAATGTCAAAGGCTATCGGGTAAGGGATCTGAATCTGCCCGTGGATGTGGACTGGCAGAGGATCAACAACCGTCGCTGGATGCTCGACCAGGTGGACCGCACGTTCCGCGGGATCGACACGAGCACCGAGTTCCAGTCGATGGATGCCTTCTACGAGAAAGCCTACGACCTGATCCGCTCGCCGGCTGCAAATAAGGCTTTCGATATCGAGCAGGAAGAGGAAACGATCCGCAACCGCTACGGGCGGACCCCGGTGGGACAGGGATGCCTGCTTGCGCGGCGCCTGATTGAAGCGGGTGTGCGCTTCGTCACTGTGGCCAAAGGGTGGCTGAACTGGGACACGCACGGCAAGAACTTCACGACGCTGGAGAAGACGCTGCTCCCGGAGCTGGACATGGCCTACTCGGCGCTGCTCGAGGACCTTTCGCAGCGGGGATTGCTTGAATCCACGCTGGTCATCTTGATGGGCGAATTCGGCCGGACGCCGAAGATCAATTCCGACGCGGGACGCGACCACTGGGCCAAAGCGTTCTCGGTGGTGCTGGCTGGCGCCGGCCTTCAGGGTGGCCGGGTCGTCGGCTCGACGGACGAGACCGGATCGGAGGTCAAGGACGACCCGGTGCGCGTGGAGGATCTGACGGCCACGATCTACGAGCGTGTGGGGATCGATCCGGCGAAGGAATACAAAACCGACATCGGGCGTCCCGTCAAACTCTCCAACGGTGGCGTGATCCTCACCCCCAAACTCACATAGCGCCCGCCCTCTTTTCACCACAAAGACGCAAAGACGCGAAGAAGGAAATATTTCCTTTTTCGCGTCTTTGCGTCTTAGCGGTGAAGCGGCGTTCTAAATGAACTGGAGGTTACGTTCGAAGTCGGCGGGGCTTGTGGCCGCGGCCTTGGCGGTTTCCAGCGCGATGAAATCCTTCCGGTACAGCTCGGTGATGTGCTGGTCGAAGGTCTGCATGCCGTACTGTTCCCGGCCCTTTTCCAGATAGTCCTTGATGGCGGCGGTTTTCTCGGGGTTCTCGATGCAATCCTGAATGGTTTTTGTGTTCCGCATTACTTCGCAGGCGACAACACGGCCCTGGCTGTCTTTGCGCAGCAGGAGCCTTTGCGAGACGATGGCCCGCAGCGTTTCGGCCAGGCGCATCCGCGTCGGGTATTGCTCCGTGGCCTCGAATACGCTGATGAGTCGAGAGATGGTCTTGGGCGTGTCGGTGGTATGGACCGTGCTGAAAACCAGGTGGCCGGTTTCCGCGGCCTTCAGCGCGATGTCGATCGTCTCCCGGTCACGCATCTCGCCCACCATGATCACGTCGGGGTCCTGGCGCAGAGCGGCCCGGAGCGCCTTGGCGAAACTCTCCGTGTCCGCGCCGACTTCCCGCTGGATCACGGAAGACTTTGCGTCGCGAAAGAGAAATTCGATCGGGTCCTCGATCGTGACGATTTTCCGGGGCTTGCTTTGGTTGATGTGGCTGATCATCGCCGCCAGCGTGGAGGATTTGCCGCTGCCGGTGATCCCTGTCAGCAGCACGAGCCCGCGCTCCTCCATGGCGATCTCTTTCAAGACCGGCGGCAGTCCCAGCTTTTCGAAGTCGGGAATCTTGAAAGGGATCGCCCGCAGCACCAGCGCGAGCGAGCCTCGCTGGCTGCAGATGTTGACGCGAAACCGGCTGATATCGCCTAAAGCGTAGGAGCAGTCAAAATCCTTGAGCCCGTCGATAATGGACTTCGCGTTGTCCCGAGTTGCCTTTTTGCATGCGATGAGGATCTCCGCCGCGATGATCTCCGTGTCGTCCGCATGCAGGAGGTGATCCCCCTTCAGCGGCACTACGTTACCCTGGATGCGCAGGCGGTACGGGTTTCCCGGAGAAGCGTGGACATCGGAGGCGTTGACGTCGATCGCCTTCTTGAGGACGATTTTGAACAGGTCGAATGCGCTCATCTTTGATTCTGTGAGGCAGACTACTCTATCCCCCGCACGCGGGAGAGAGGTGCAGACTGAGAACGTCGAGCTTGCATGCGGGGGACAGGATAGTTTGTCCGGCTATTCCCGGCCGGCCCGGTCGATACGAGCGCTCGCTTCCTGCTCGAGGCGCGCCGTCGTTTCGGGATCCAGACCGAGATGGTTCGCTAACTGCACAGGTAAATCCTCTCGGCTCCGGACACGCTCTCGTCCGCCCGGACGATAGCGAATCCCAAGGTGTACATATCGGCCTTTACCTGCGAGTAGTTAAGATTTCAGATTGCGGATTGCGGATTGAAAAGCTGACTCTTATTTAAATCCGCAATCCGCAATCTACAATCCGCAATCTTACGCTGTCCACCAGATCACAGCTGCGACTGCGGCGACCGCCGCATTGAGCGCGTGGCCCGTCATTCAAAGGAGTCAATTCCGCTTCAGCTTGACCAGGAGCACGACGGCGAGATAGACGCTCATCGCCAGCGCGCTGAAGGAAGCGAGCGCGACCTCAGGGAGCAGCCAGGCTGCGTACCCGGCGAGGCGCAGCAGTGCGAAGACGGCCAGCCCCGTATAGAAGGGCACGGCCAGATAGGAGTTCGGGAACCCGAACGCCAGCGCGTAAGACGTCTTCATCACGATCGGGCACACTTCGTCGAAGCACTCGACCTCCTCGCCGCGCCGCACGCGAACGAAGATCCGGGTTATATAGATCGAAAGCGCCAATCCGGCTCCTCCCAGAGCCAGCAGTATCCAGTAGAGACTCATACACCTCTCACATTTACGCTCTCAATCTTACCCTAATCAAAAAATCTTGGATCATTGTTAGTGGAGAGCGTTTATTCATTGAGCAAGGTAGCGCGGGCATCTCTTCAACTGCGTGCGTCACAAGAGGGCCGTTGGAACGTAGCGCCGGCGTCTCGCCGGCACAATCACTTAGGCCGGCTGGACCCTGCCCCTGGCACCTGAAACAGCACTCTGAGCGGCATTGCCGGGAAGGCTATGATCGTTCAATCGCGTTCGCGCGGGTATCTCCCTCACTGGGAAAAGTCTGGGTCAACGTACTTTGTTACCTTCCGCCTTGCGGACAGTTTGCCTGGTTTCATTCTTCGGCAATGGGCATTCGAACGGAAAGATATCGAGGCGCGTTCACGGGCGCAGAATCGGGAATTGACGAAATACGAATGCGAGCGGCTTGCGGCGCTGTTCTCAGAGCGAGTGGACAAATACTTGGATCTCGGTGCTGGAAGACGTTGGCTGGTAATGCCCGATATCGCCGCTCTGGTTGTAAGCGCGCTCAAGTTCATGGATGGACAACGCTACGCGCTGCACGCCTGGTGCGTCATGCCAAACCATGTTCATGTGGTCGTCACACCGGTTCGGGAATTCGAAAACGCTAAAGGACAATTGGGTTCTATTCTTCACTCGTGGAAATCGTACACTGCAAAGGAAGCTAATAGAATTCTCCGACGCACAGGGGAATTCTGGTGCCGAGAGTATTATGATCACCTCATCCGGGACGGAGAAGAGCATTCGTTTTACATTGGTTACACGCTAAACAACCCCGTAAAGGCGGGATTCTGTAAAGCTTGGGATGAATGGCCGTGGTCGGGATGCAGCACTGCGGTTCGACCAACGCTGCGTGACAAACCATAACTGGTGCCGGCTGGAAGCCGGCGTACCTGCGCAGCGCCGGCGTCGCGCGGGCACTGCGCGATCCGTGTTGACCGTAGAGGCAAACCCCTTAAATCAAATCGATGGCGACGACTTCATGGTCCAGAATCGACGGCACTGCAAGCGATACGTATCCTGCCGAGGCTTCGACGCGCGGCGAATGACCGGAGACAAGTAACTGGACCTTCCCGGCTCTTGCCCCTTGAGGCAGCCGCACGCGCACCGACTGCTCGGCGACCGGGATCAATTCACGAAACGGCCCTTTCATCATCATCGGATTTGTCAGGTTCACCAGATGAACGGTCATCGAATTCTTCTGCCGCCACGCCGTGACATCCAGCATACCCGGGCCCTTGACGGTGACAGGTTTCTCTTCGTTCGTGGCCCACTCGACCGCGTTATGGATCAGCTTGCCGTGATCGACCGCCATCACTTCCCAGAAAGCCCGATCGATATCCCAAGGAAAGTACACGATACGGGACGGGCCGCGCTGGAGCGCAAAAACTCCAGGGATATCCGTCTTCGGCACGCGTGGATAGACCATTTCCATGGGAAGATCCGGATACGAGGGCACCAGAGTGAGCGGTGGATGGCCGAACTC
>QHZE01000466.1:0-2867 GCA_003225335.1 Acidobacteriota bacterium | reverse complement strand
CCTCCTCACTCCCCACTCGTCGTAGAGCGACGTTTCGAATGTCGCCAGAAGACCCCCGCCGCTGCTGACATAGTGGCGCAGCTGCTCACACTGGACGTCCGACAACGCGGCGATGTTCGGCAAGATCAGCAGCTTGAACCGGTCGACGTGTGCCGGATCGAGAAACCGGTCGTGAACCATCTCGAAAGGGACACGCGCTTCGATCAACGCCTGGTAGAAGCCCAGCGTATGATCTTCCAGTTTTTGCTGCGCTCGCTCGCCGCCGTAGAAAGAGGCAGTCTGCTGGGAGTACACCAGCGCGACCCGCGCCAATGGCTGCTCGTTACGCAGGTAGCGCTCCGCCCGGTAATGCCACTTGTAGATGTCTTCGACGACCTTCAGCCAGCGCCGGTCGTAGAGCGTTCCGGAGAACTTCGTGAACCACGGCCTTAGACCATTGGCTACTCCGTCGGCCACCCAGATCCGGATTTCCGCCTCCCCCTGGACGGAGTCTTTCCAGCGATAAGGCTCTTCCAGGCCGACGCTGAAAATCCCGCCAATCGGTTTGCGCCCCATTGCAGCGCGATACTCCTTTCCGTTCTTGCCGTTGGCCCAGGGCGCCATCAGACCGCGGCGGCCCTGGCGGTCTGCAAACAGAATGTCCGCCTTCTGTCCGACGATTTTCATGTCGAGCGGACTCAGGGCCCCGCCGCCCGTGTTCGGGATGAAACGCGCGCCGGGATTGATCTTGCGGATCTCCGAGTCCCAGAGGCGCCAGAGCTCGAAAAGGCGTTGCTGCTGCCAGAGTATGTAGTTGCGGCGCCGCGTGTCCTGCGGGTCGCCGGTTCGCGGAAGCTCGAGGCCGCACGTCTCCCGGAAGTTGTGCCGGCAGTGCTCGCAATAGCACATGCCCGAACCGGACCAGCGGTTGGAGAAGATCCCGTCCACCTTGTAGAGAGACATGATCTCTTTGTGGACTTCGGTCATGAATTCAAAGTTGTACGGACCCAGCGCGCAGGTGACCCAGAGCTCCGGGGAGGCCCAGTGCCGCCTCTTGCGCCCTTCCGCATCGACGGCGATCCAATCCGGGTGGGCATCGTAGACATCCTGATGCGCCGCGTGCGGATCGGTGGATAGTGCAGGCGGATCTTGGTGGGGTAATAGGCCACGCAGCCGCCGGCGCTCAGGCAGGCCGCATCGGCGTGGATGCGTTTGAAATAATCGAGCCAGAATTGCGGATCGTATCGCGCGGGATCATCCTCTACCAGCGTGAGCTGTGCCCAGCGCATCGGGCGATCGAACCACCCGGCTTCCGCCTCAAGTGTAGCGGAACCGCCAGGAGCGAGCCCGCTGAACGCCGCAAGCCCCGACATCTCGAGAAACTCGCGTCTGGAAAGATCGCTTGTACTCATTCTTCAATCCTTCGTAAGTGCGGGCAGGAACATTTCGATTGACGAATGACGATTGACGAATGCGCCGCGCTTTGAGACCGTCCAATCGGTGCAAATAATACGAGCGTGCACAAACCGCCAAAACAAAACCGGTTCATTTTCTCAGTGTCTCTGTGTCTCTGTGGCTACAAGACCCTAGTATACTTGAAATGACTGGGAAGGAGGCGACATGACGAAAAACGCGCTGGCTCTTTTCATTTTCGTTGCTTGCGCGGCAAGTATGGCGCGGGCGCAACGTCAGGTGATCGACGCCCACGCCCACGTGACGCTTTCAGAAGCTGCCGTGAGACGGGCGGTGCAGATCATGGATGAGAACGGCATCGTGAAGATGGTCGATCTGAGCGGCGGATTCGGAGAGCAGTTGAAGAGCAAGATAGAGTTGTACAACAAAATCGCGCCGGGGCGCTTTGCGGTCTTTACCAACATGGACTTTTCCAAAGTCAACGATCCCCAGTTTTCCAAGAAGGCAATGGCGGACCTGGAAGAGGCGTACCGGCTGGGCGCGCGCGGGCTGAAGAGCTTCAAGTCCCTGGGCCTGGGGATTCCCGTCTGGTTCCATGTGGGCGATCCGGCGGCGTTTTTCCGACCTCCCACCGCGGACAACGAGCGTTATGCGGAGCTGTCGGTGCACCCGGAATGGAGCTTTTATGGCGGCCAGTTTCCCGCGCGCGAAGAGCTGCTTACCCAAATGGTAAACGTCGTGCTGCGCCACCCGGAGACAACCTTCGTCGGAGTGCACTTCGGAAATAATCCGGAAAACTACCGCCATGTGGCCGCCGTGCTGGACCGTTGCCCGAACTTCAACATCGACACGGCCGCGCGTGTCGGGGAGATCGGCCGGCGTGATCCTGCGACGTTGCGCGAGTTCTTTATCAAGTATCAAGACCGCATCCTGTTCGGCAGCGATACCGTCTTCAGCCCGGAGAACATGGACCTGGGAGTGCCGGTGCCGGAAAAGAGGACAAATGCGGACGCCAGGGAGTTTTTTGAACGGCACTGGAAATTCTTTGAGACGGCGGGACGCAACCTCGAGCACCCGTCGCCGATCCAGGGAAACTGGAAGGTGAACGGGATCAACCTGCCGCCTCAAGTCCTGCGCAAGCTCTACACGGACAATGCCCGCCGCCTCATCCCCGGCCTCTCCACGGAGGACACGCCGCAGCGGAGCCGCAAGCAGTGACCTTCGCGTCCCTTCGCGCACTTAGCGCCTTCGCGGTAAAACTGAGCCAAACTTTAACCGCGAAGACGCGAAGACGCGAAGGGCTCGCCAAGAATCTGATTCGTTCGGAGTTCAAGCTTTAGCTTGCGTTGGGAGTTTCGGTTTTAGCCTGCGTTTGGCTTTAGGTTGTGTTTGGGCAGCCTAAAGGCCGAACTCCAAACAGGACATCGGGGGTTGTGCCGTGCGCCGCGATTCCGATACACTCTTGCGGGAGTCTG
>QHZE01000465.1 GCA_003225335.1 Acidobacteriota bacterium | reverse complement strand
TGAAGGCCGCGCTGAGCTTTTACCAGAAAGCCTTCGGTTTCAAGAAGCGAAACGTCAGCAACGGGCCGGACCGCAAGCCCATGCACGCCGAAATGACCCTGCGCGGCACCACCGTGATGCTGTCGCCGGAGATGCCCGACTGGGGGAACAAGAGCGCCAAGACGATGGGAGGCTCACCCGCCACGCTCTATCTGTATGTTGAAAACGCGGACAAGGTGTTTGCCAAGGCGCTGAAGCTGGGAGCCACCCAGAAAATGCCGGTGACGGACATGTTCTGGGGCGACCGGTGCGGTTCCCTCATCGACCCGGACGGGTACTCCTGGTCGGTAGCCACCCACATCGCCGAACCCACACCGCGCGAGATGGCCAAGATGATGAAGGAGCAGATGGCCGCCATGAAACCACCGGAAAGCGCGGCGGCCTCGGGCCCAGAAGCCGCGGCGGTCTCAGGCGCGTGAAGCGGCCGATAACCTCGACCGCCTCCGCCGGGACACGCGCGAAACCGAACGGCGGCGCCGTGTCCCCGGCGGTCGCGCCTGTCTATGCCGGCGGCACCGGCTGCAGAAAGAGGAATGGGGCAAAGCGTAGCAATTAGACAGTCCGAGTGAAGCGAGCCACCCATTCCGCCATCGGGTTCGGGGAAGTTATTTACTTGGCCTGGCTTGCCTCAGGATCGGGTAAAACTGCGTGAAGACGTGATCCGTTTCGGCTTTCTGATTGTGACAGGACCAGCACGCCTTCTTCGGAAACGGCTGCGCTTTGTCCTTCACTGTTCCGTCCTTCTCGTCAAAGCTGAAATAAGCCCAGACGTCTTCGAAGCGCCGGCTGTCTTTCACCGAAGCTTCAAGTGCGACGAATTTGTCCTGATAAGATCCCTGCAGGCCCGGCTCGTTCTTTTGAGCCGCGCTAGCGAGCTCGAGGACAAGAATCGTGCCGTCCGGAAACCTTCCGGTTCTGGAAAATTCCCGATAGCTGGAAGGATTGATATAAACGTTGTGATAGCGCTCGGAACCAGGTCTCGATTTCTCCGCTGCCTCCGGGTCGTACCGTAGTCCGAGAGAGCTCCCTATAAAGACCCACTCGCGGTATCCGACCGGGCGCAGCAACGCGTCTTTTCCTTCAAAGCGCGGCGCGTCCACTTCTTGCGCGACCATACAAGCGACGAATAGCCACAGTAACCCCATAATTAAGCTCCCCCGCCAGCGAGAATTGACGACCGGCGATTTTCGCTGAAATCGCAATCGTAAATCTACTCTGTCCCAGACGGCGTAAACTGCACAAGATGAAACCACAGATGAACACAGATGAACACCGATAAATCTGGTGGGGCATAGCCCCAACCCAAAAATCTCACTGCGGAGACGCGGAGGTCATCCCTGGGGCGCACGCATCCTGTCTTCACCACAAAGACACGAAGAAGACAAAAGATGCACCCCGTTCTTGCCCGTGTGAGTCTTCGTGGCTTCGTGTCTTTGTGGTGAGATTTTTTTTGGTTGCGGCTATCCCGCGCCACGTTCAGCAAGGTCCGTCAGCGCAGGCCTGAGCAGCTCGAGCTCCTGTTCCAAGACGGTCTGCAGTTGACCTGCTTCAGCCAGGTTTCCTTCGCGCCCGATCCGCTCCATTTGGAGCGCCGGGTCGAAAGAAGCATCGGCGTGCAGCGCTCCCAGCCCGCCTTTGAGTGCGTGCGCGGCTTTGCAGAACCCTTCTCTGTGCCCTCGTGCTATCGAGTCGCGCATCTCCGACAAATAGCCCGGACAGCTCTCGAAGAACAGATCTACAAGCCTGCGCAGGAATTCCTTGTCCCCGTCAACGGTTGCCAGGAGCGCCTGGGCGTCCAGCGTTTTCCGTCCACGCACAACAGCATTCTCATTGGACTTCCCCTCTGGCGCTTGATTACGGCAAAGGTCTTTCAAGACTTGTCGCGGAAAGGCGAGATGTGCGAGTCTTAGAGCTCGAGTCGAGTTTCAGTCTCAATTTGAACCAGATACATTCGAGTGAAGCATGAATCCAGCGGCATTGGTAACAGGCGCGTCGCGAGGAATCGGACGCGGCATCGCGTTGGAACTGGCGCAGGCAGGCTTCGACCTGGCGCTCAACTACGCGGGCAATCGCGAAGCGGCGGAACAGACCAGGCGTGACTGCGTCGAGGCTGCGCGGGAAAACGCCAAGAACATCCGCGCCGAAATTTGTCAGGCAGACATCAGCAACACGACCGACCGCCAGCGGTTGGTGCAATTCACACGCGACACGTTCAAGCGGTTGGATCTGCTAGTCAACAACGCCGGTCTTGCCCCGACGGTGCGAGCCGACATCCTTGAAGCGAGCGAGGAGAGCTTCGATCTGCTGATCAACGTCAACCTCAAAGGCCCGTATTTCCTGACTCAGGCGGTGGCCAACTGGATGATCGAACAGACCCGTCAAGGCGTCTACAAAGGGGCGCCGCCGAAGATCGTCACCGTTGGCTCGATCAGCGCCTACACGGCATCGACCAACCGTGGCGACTATTGCGTATCCAAGGCGGGTCTGGCCATGCTCACGCGGCTTTACGCGGCCCGCCTGGCCGAGCACGGCATCCTGGTATACGAGATACGGCCTGGCGTGATCGCCACCGACATGACGGAATCCGTGAAGGAAAAATACGACAAACTCATTGCCGAAGGGCTCACCCCGATCCGGCGCTGGGGCAATCCCGGAGACATCGGCAAGGCGGTGGTCGCCGTTGCTTTGAATTATTTTCCGTTTTCGACCGGCGACGTCCTCAACGTCGACGGCGGGTTTCACATGCGAAGGTTGTAGTCCCCGGCGCGACAAGATCCGCCATGAAAATCAACACGCAACTCCGTCTTCCCAGCCTAAAGCCCAAGCTCGTCCATCTGTTCGACGTGTCCGCGGTAAAGATCCGATCCATCGAAAGGACGTGGAATCCAGCCAGGGGCGCGCCAGTGTTCACGCGGGCGGGCAAATATACCACCCGCGGCTGGACAGAGTGGACGCAGGGATTTCAATTCGGCTCCGCGCTCCTCCAATTTGATGCCACGGGAGACAAGGAATTCCTCGAAATCGGCCGCGAACAGACCGTCAGAGTGATGGCCCCCCACGTATCCCACGTCGGCGTGCACGACCACGGCTTCAACAACATCAGCACGTACGGCAACCTGCGCCGGTTGCTGTTGGAGGGCAAAATCCCGTTCAACTCGGACGAACTGAACTTTTACGAAATGGCAATCAAGGTATCGGGAGCCGTCCAGGCCGCGCGGTGGAGCAAGATCCACAACGGCAAGGGATACATTTACTCCTTCAACGGACCCCACTCGCTGTTCGCCGATACGATCCGCTCGTTGCGCGCGCTGGCTCTGGCGCATCGGCTCGGGCACATGCTGATGGGTGAAGCCGACAGGAAGATCTCGTTGTTGCAACGATACGCGGAGCATGCCGAGACGACCGCCCGGCACAATGTGTACTATGGCGACGGGCGCGATACCTACGACGTGCGCGGCCGTGTCGCGCACGAGTCGGTCTTCAACATGAACGACGGCAATTACCGCTGCCCCAATTCGCAGCAAGGGTTCTCGCCCTTCACCACGTGGACGCGGGGTCTGGCCTGGATCATGACGGGTTACGCCGAGGAGCTGGAGTTTCTGCGCACACTGAGAGACGCCGAGCTCGAACTGTTTGGCGGCAGGAAGAACGTCGAAGCGCTGTTTCTCAAGGCGGCCGAGGCAACCTGCGATTTCTACATCCAGAATAGCGCGTCAGATGGTATCCCCTATTGGGACACGGGAGCTCCGATGCTGCATAAGCTCGGCCCGAATTACCTGCAACAGCCAGCCGATCCCTGCAATGCCTGGGAACCTGTTGACAGCTCCGCGGCCGCCATTGCGGCGCAGGGATTGATCCGTTTGGGCAATTACCTCAAGAAGAAAAACCGCGCGGCAGCTGCGAAGAAATACTATCAGGCCGGCCTCACAATCGCGAACACCTTGTTCGACGAACCTTATCTCAGCACCGATGCGAGGCACCAGGGATTGATCCTCCACTCGGTCTATCATCGTCCCAACGGCTGGGATTACATCCCGAAAGCCGCCAAAGTGCCGTGCGGGGAATCCTCCATGTGGGGGGACTATCACGCCCGAGAACTGGCGCTGCTGCTGTGGCGGGAAATTACGGGCGAACCGTATTACACGTTTTTCGGGCCGACGGAATAGACGAAGCACATTGAATCCCCTGTACTACTAATCCGGAAATCCCCCGCAGACTGGAAAGGATTTTTCTGCGTTCCCCTGGGAGCGCAGGCATACTGTTCACAACAAAGACGCGAAGAATCGCAAAGGATTTCTTCGCGTCTTCGTGGTGAGATTTTTTTGGTTGCGGCCGGATTGCTCTGTGAACCTTGTGTCCACCAAGTGGACCTAAAGGCCCAGCTTTTCTTCCAGGCGGCGCTTCACACCCGGCCACTCGGAATCGATGATGCTGAAGTAAACCGTGTCGCGAACGCGCCCCGTCTCCGCAATCATGTGCTTGCGGAAGATCCCTTCCTGCTTCGCGCCGATTCGCTCGATCGCTTCACGGGAGCGCACGTTCAGCACGTCGGTTTTCAGCTCGACCCGCAGGCATCCCCACGCCTCGAACGCGTGCCGCAGCATCATGTACTTCGCTTCGGTGTTCACCACCGTCCGCTGCCAAGGCCGCGCGACCCAGGTCCAGCCGATTTCAACACGACGGTCTTTCGCCTCGATATTCCCGAATCGCGTTGAGCCAACTACACGGCGCGAAGCCTTTTCGACCGTAGCAAATGGCACAACGGTTCCTCTGGCTTGGGCTTCCAAAGCCGTCTCCACGTACTTCCTCATATCTTCGGCAGTCGCGAGGTGTCCAGTGGTCCATCGCCACAGCTCCGGGTCGAGCCCCACTTCGGCCAATGCGGGCACATGCCCCATCGTCAACGGCTCCAAGCGGACGAACCTTCCATCCAGAACGACCGGTTCACCGATTTTCATTCGCTCGAGCTTAACTTTGTTGATTGAAGCGGCGCAAGAGAAACCGCAGATGAAAACGGATCCGTAATACGCGAAAATCCTTTGCCGGCAGGAAAGGATTTTTCTTCGCGAAATTTTCGCGCTCTTGGCGCTCTGCGCGGCTTCGCGGTGAATCCTGGGCTGGACTTTCACCGCGAAGGCGCGAAGCACGCGAAGAAAACGCGAACGGCTTTAGTTTGGTTGCGGCCGCATGAATTAACTCGCACTTCCAATTCCACCCGGCAGGATTTCCTTCTTGACACGGCTTCTACGCGTATGTTTAGCTTTCCGCCGCTTAAACGGTTTATTGCTCCTGACATCTGCCATGTCGTGCAGGCCGCAGTTGGGTGTTGGTTGGTTGCTTGCTGTTCTGGCTGCTGCGTGTACGCTGGAAGGCAAGCCGCTCCGTGCCGGCGTCGCCAAGGCAGACGTCACACCTCCGGCCGGTGAGCACATGTGGGGCTATGCTGAGCGGCAGACGCCGGCCCAGGGAACGCTTGACCCGCTGTACGCCCGTGTTTTGGTGCTGGAAGCTGCCGACGAAAGGCTCGCCTGGGTCGATCTTGACCTTGGACGGCCGTTCGGACCGGAACCCCTCCGGCGCCTCCGCGAGACGGCTCGCAAGTCGAACCAGATTACCCACCTCCTGGTGCAAGCCACCCACACTCACTCCGGACCGGTCGTGATGGACGCTTATCAGAACGAGGCCCCCGCCTGGGAAGCAGCGGCCATCGCGAAGATCGAAAAGGCCATTGATGAGGCCGCAGGGCAACTCGCGGAGGTCCGCATCGGCGCTGGTTACGGCGAGGCCGGCATCGGCTACAACCGGCGCCGGATCAATCCTGACGGCACCGTCACTATGCTATGGCGCAACCCGACGCGGATTCCAACCTCGCCGCTCGATCCCAGGGTAGCTGTCCTCCGTATCGACGCCGTGGACGGCCGCCCGCTGGCGATTCTGGTGAATCACGCCTGCCACCCCGTCGTGCTCGGGCAAAATCTCCAGTACTCGGCTGATTTTCCCGGCGTCATGACTCGAGTTGTGGAGGAGGCCCTGGGCGGCCGACCGATGTGTTTCTTCATCCAGGGGGCGCCGGGCGATATCAATCCGTACGCCCGCGCGGCCAAGGACGACGGGGCGCTGCAGTTGGAGGCAGCGGGCCGAAGCTTAGGGGCGGAGGCGGCGCGGATCGCGCGCTCCGTCCGAACTGAAGCCGAGCCCAATGCCACGCTCGCTGTCGCCGAGGACCTGCTTACCTTCCGGCGCCGCTGGGATCCGGAAAAATTCCGCAAGGCTTTGCTTGCCGATTTCGGCTCTGCCGTGCTCAGGAACTACGCTGCCCGCGTTACGCCCGAGCTGCAGCTTCCCGCCGTCACCGTTCTCCTCAACAAACGCATCGCGTTGATGACGATGCCGGGCGAACCCTTTGTAGATTTTCAGACGAACTGGCGCGACCGCTGTCCTGTGCCGGACAATTTCTTCCTGGGCTACACGAATGGCTACTTTGGTTACTTCCCCACTATTCGCGCTGCGGCGCAGGGCGGGTATGGCGCCGCGAATTCTTCCACGTGGGTCGAGGTCGGGGCGGGCGAGCGTATGGTGGACCACGCCGTCGCCAAGATTTACGAAATGCTAGGCCGGCTCACAGACGCTCCCCAGGTGCTCGAGCGGAAGTAGGGGCCTGATCAGGCCGTCAGTGTATCGCCGTCGAATGATTGAGACAGTGAGTCATTACGCCACTGCGCGGGCCGGGCTACCTCGAAAGTCCCCGGGGTTCGCGGCACGAAGCTGCTGTAACGCACTCTGCTCCGGACACACGTCGAAAACGCCTTTCAACATCCTTTTCGTTTGTTTGTTCCTTCCACGCCCTATACTGAGGAGGTCTTCGATGAAGCACCACCCTTCCCCCGTCACGGCACACGCTCACCGGCATCCACACCATCGGGCGGTTCTCATCAACGAAAATTCAGGTGTCCTCAGACAGCAACCGGGCCTGTACGGTTGAAATTGTGGTGTAGTCTGACCCTTTTTTCACCACGGAGACATGGAGGGCACGGAGATGCACGGAGTTTCGTCTCCATAAACTGCACGAAATGCAACCACAGATGAACACCGATCCGTGTTCATCTGTGGTTTCATTCATACTTTTGGTTGCGGCTCCGCTGCGCTGTGGAATTCGTGGTCGGTTTTATTGGCCACGAATTCCACGAATTAACACGAAGTAAATTCTCCACAGCTTCTGAGGAGTTCACGGCGGCGTGAATTGACTCCGACCTCTAATTGCTCCCGCTTTCAAGAACTCTCTTTCAACTCACTCAGGATTCCGGGTAAACTACGCCATGCCAGAAATCATTGACAGAACTCTTGGCCAAGCCTACGGATAAAACCTTCATGGGCGCACGCCCAACAAGAACGAGATATTGGGTCGTCGTGTTCGCGATCACGTTGGCGGTGATTCAGTATATTGACCGAGTGTGCATCTCGCAGGCGGCACCCAACATCCAGAGGGACCTCCGTTTGCCCAAGGAGGAGATGGGCTGGGTGTTCGGGGCATTCACGTTCGCCTATGCCTTGTTTGAAATTCCCACAGGTTATCTGGGCGACAAGATTGGGCCACGAAGCGTTCTCATGCGAGTCGTGCTCTGGTGGTCGTTCTTCACAGCAGCCACGGGCTGGGTCTGGAATTGGCTTTCGCTGGTCATCACGCGCTTCCTGTTCGGCGCCGGCGAAGCCGGATGCTTTCCCAATCTGACCAGGGCTTTCGACAGCTGGCTGCCGCTCCGCGAGCGAATTCGCGCCCAGGGCATCATGTGGATGAGCGCGCGCTGGGGTGGCGCAGCCACTCCGTATCTGGTGTTCCTCGTGCTTGGATTTGTCCATTGGCGGACGGCCTTCCTGTTGTTCGGCGCGCTCGGCGTAGGGTGGGCAGTCCTTTTCTACCATTGGTTTCGCGACCATCCGCGCGACCACAAGGGGGTCAACGAGGCGGAATTGGCCTTACTGTCTTCGGTGGACGCGGGCCACTCGGGCCACTTCAAGATGCCTTGGTCGAAACTGGCCCGGTCGAAATCGATCTGGCTGCTCTGCAGCCAATATTTCGCCTGCAGCTACTCCTGGTATTTTTTCATCACCTGGTTTCCCACTTATTTGCTCGAAGTGCACAGATTCGATGTGAAAAGGAGCGCACTGCTGGCCGGACTGCCTTTGCTCCTCGGCGGGTTCGGCTCAATTTTTGCAGGCTGGATGACGCCGCGGGTGCAACACTGGATCGGCGGCGTGAGCCTCACTCGCCGTCTCACCGGAGTGATCGGTTTCACTGGCGCGGCTTGTTGCATGACGATGGCCACTCGATTACATGAGCCAATTCTTGCGGTTGTTGCCATCGCATCTGCCAGTTTTTTTAACGACATCACGATGCCTGCCTCCTGGACCACATGCATGGATGTTGGCGACAAATACGTCGGCACAGTCGCAGGGACAATGAATATGATGGGAAATTTCGGAGGCTTTGTCTCGCCCATAGTACTCGGCTACATTGTCGGGCGCACCGGCGATTGGAACCTCACGTTTTATGTGACGGCGGTGCTGTATTTGTTCGGTGCGATTTGCTGGTGGTTTCTCGATCCGACCACGCCCCTGGAAAAGCAGGTCAAGGATTGACTAAATCCCGTAAATACGGGAACGAATCGGTTGACGTGCAATCCGTTATGGGACACGGATTCACACGGATTTTACGGATCGACAATCAGCATTAGCCCGCCCAAAGCCATAACCCGACTGCTTGAAAATCTCCTGCCTGCCCGCAGAACAGCCATCAACCGCACTACTTGGAAAGAAAAAATCCTCTTCCAGGTAAACCCCGTAATCCTGTCCGATAAATCCTGTCATGTTGTCTCGCCGGCGCGGTGACGTAGGCTTACTTTGACGGCAACATTCAGGGGGCCGGGGTACAACCGCGCAATGATCTCCGGCGTGTATTTCTCGCGGAACCATCGAATGACTTTGCGAACGGCTTGTGCTCCTTTGAGCGTGCGGGACCGAAGTGTCAGCCGCTCGCCTCCCGTTTTGATCGTGATTGCCGGGTTCATCAAGAGGTTGCGATACCACTGGGTCTGCGAACCGTAGACCGGCAGCAGCCACAGCGCGTCCTCTGCAAGGACAAACCAGACCGGCAACGTGATGGTCCGTCCGCTGCGGCGGCCAATTACGCTTATGGAAATCTGCCGGCGGTCCTTCAACGCACGAGAAAAGGCATCCTCGGAAGTCACAGGCTTCCTGGTGCGAGCCATCACGGCAGCTCACGGATGCGGAGATTCCTGAAGTCGATCGGCGAGCCTTCCGATTCCAGGCACAGGTAGCCCGTACGCGGTTCGGCGCCGGTGCCGCCCGAGACCTCCTCGCCGTTGACCCACAGACGCACCTCGCCGTTGATCGCCCGGACGTAGTAGTGGTTCCACTCGCCGACACCCTTGCTGAGCTGCTTGCGTGGGAAGCTGCGCGAGCCGTTGGGCGATGTCGGTGGGAAGGGCTTCAGCTTTGATTTGCCAACGGCGAAAATATCACCGTTAGTTGTGAAAAAGTCCCCTTTTTTCCCCGTCCGCTGCTCATACTGCTGGGCAAAGCCATGGTCGAGGATCTGCACCTCGATGCCGTACTTCGGCAGCTCGTTGGGTTTTATCTCCTTGAGCGCCTCTTCCGACACCCACACGAAGACACCCGAGTTGCCGCCGGAACGCAAATGCCGCCATTCCACGCAGGTCCAGGTCTCAGGATCGCAGTTGACGTTGGTGAAGTCCTCCTGCACCAGCGGCCGCCAGCCGGGCTCCGTGCCGTCCACGAACGCCCTCGGCAGGCCCGGGGGATGTTGTCCGAAGCCCGGTCGAAAGCAGAGCGCAGGCAGCAGAACAAGTCCAGTCAAACCCAAGACCAGTATCAGAAAAGCGCGGGGCACTCCTGTCTTATTGAACAGGAACGCACTGACAAAGTAGCTCATGAATTATTTCTATCCAGATGACCCTGAACGGGCAAGCGAATTTTGACGGGGTCAGGTCTTGAAAATTTAATTTTGCTCTCAAGAATCAACAGGGTTCTTGATTGCTTTGTAGACAAAATTAAATTTTCAAGACCTGACCCCGTCACCCGCGGACCAGGGCGCGAGCGATCGCGTTGTGCCGCTCGATCAGCGCGGCAAGGTCGATATCGAGCAATTTGCCCTCTTGTATGCGCACCCGCCCGTTGATCACACTCAACTCAACGCTTGCCGGCTCGCAAAAAACAAGCGCGGCGAGCGCATCATGCACCGCGCCTCCGGCAAGAGCGAGGGTGTCGAGCCGGTAGCCGATGAAATCGGCGGCCATGGCGGGCGCGAGGCATCCGATATCGTTCCGGCCGAGCACCTCGGCGCCGCCCCGCGTCGCCAGGTACAGCGCCCGCTCGGCGCTCAGCGCTCCCGGGCCCCCTGTCACCCGTTGCAAGAGCATGGCCTGCCGCGCTTCCGCCAGCATGTGCGAGCCGTCGTTGGAGGCCGAGCCATCGACCCCGAGGCCGATCCGCGCGCCGGCCTTTTCAAGCAAGCGCACGGGCGCGATGCCCGACCCCAGCCGCATGTTCGAAGTGGGGCAATGGGCCACGCCGGTGCGCGTACGTCCCAGGCGCGCAATCTCATCTGGAGAAGGGTGGACCATGTGCGCGTGCCACACATCCGGCCCAACCCAACCAAGCTCTTCGGCGAATTCGACCGGAGTCCTGCCAAACTTCTGCGCGCAGTAGGCCGCTTCGTCCCGCGTTTCAGCCAGGTGAGTATGCGCATGCGCTCCATACGCGCGCGCGAGCTGCACACTCTCTCTCATGAGCGAAGGCGACACGGAAAATGGGGAGCACGGAGCCAGGACAACGCGGACCATGGCATAGCGGCCGTTGTCATGATACGTCTCGATGACGCGCCGGGAGTCGCGGAGAATTGCGGCCTCATTTTCAACCAGCGCGTCCGGCGGCAGGCCCCCCTGCGACTCGCCCAAGGACATAGAGCCCCGAGCCGCGTGAAAGCGGAATCCCATCTCGGCAGCAGCCTGGATTTCGTTGTCGATGCGGGCGCCGTTGGGCCAGACGTATGTGTGATCGCTGGACGTTGTGCAACCCGAAAGCATCAGCTCGGCTATCGCGATCTTGCCGCTCGTGTAGATGGCCTCCGGCGTCAACCCGGCCCAGACGGGATAGTGTGTCCGGAGCCACCGGAACAGATTCGCATCCTGCGCCGCGGGGAGACTGCGTGTCAGAGTCTGGGAAAAATGGTGGTGCGTATTGACCATGCCCGGCATGATCAGCATGCCGCGCGCGTCGATGACCTGGTCGGCCTCCGAAGGCAGCGTGCCGGACGGCCCGAGCTGCTGTATCACGTTCTCGATTACATAAATGCCGCCGTCTTCCCAGCGGCTGCCCGCATCGTCCATCGCGACGAGCAAGGCTGCGTTCCTCACCAGAAGGGAAGTCATCGTCCGGCTCCTTCGCGCCGGCCACCGAGGATCCTGATTTCATGACCATCGACACGGACCACCTGGGCGCCGCTACCCCGCGCGCCGGCCGCGCGACGCCAAGTATGGAGCTTGTGGGCGCACTTGCGGTTGCGGGTGTAATTAAGAGTGGGAGTCAAGCAGCGCGGCCGGAGAGACTGCGAAAAACTGTATTTCAAACCAATGACATCCAAGTGGCAGTGATCGTTTTCGTGAAGTGCTTGGAATTCGCGGCGGTTTTAATGGCCACGAATTCCACGAATTAACACGAATTAAATTCTCCACAGGTTCTGAGAGAGTTAACGGCGGCATGAATTGACTCCCACTTCTAAATTGCACCCGCCGGTTGCGGGTGTAATTAGAAGTGCTATTCGCTTCAGGTGCCACTTTGATGCGATGCAGATGAGCAATCACGGCTTTTTTGAGTGCGGCGACTTGTCGCCGCTATGGCCTCGGCGCCAAAAGGAAAGCGGCGACAGAGTCGCCGCACTCCATGTCGGACGCGTTATTTGTCCGTGTCTTGCGCGTATCCGCGGTAGAAATCGAGTCAACTTTTAATCGCCGGTTGCATCGCCGTGTCGGGCGGCAGCCGATTCATGGTAAAGTCCAGGTTTTCGCCGTCAACATGTTCGCGTCGCAGGCAACAACCCAGGCGCCATCGGGCTTTCTTTCAAGCGTCGTAAGGCTGTACCGTATGGCACTTCGGCGGCCGTCGATTTCGAGTATCCTCCTCGACTCTGCCGAAAGGAACAGGTTTTTCATTGGTTCGTGAGGCTGATGAATTCCCGGCGGAGTCGCCTGATTCATGAAAAGGAAGTTAAGTGCTAAGGGCTCGCGCAGAAATAACTTCCCATTTTGCTGCAGGCCCCCAGGCCCGCTGGCGAGGCGCGAGCGACGAGCTATACCCGGGGCGGTATGTGAGGAGCGAGCAACAAAGCCAGCGGGCCTGCGGGCCGCAGCCCAGAGGGGCGCGGCGGCGAAGGGCGCGTATCGGCTTTGTTGCCGCTCTTCGACGATGTCCGACATCGCCTTCGTCGCGGCGCCTCGCATCTGCCCGCCCGGCGCTCGCGCCAAAATGGGAATTTATTTCTGCGCGAGCCCTAAGGATGACCCGAGCAAAGTGAGGAATTATGCGACCGTTTACCGGCTATGTAAGGCGCACCACCATCGCATTGGCGTTCGCTGTTGCAGGAACTGCGGTCCACCCCCAGTCGTGGCAACCGCCTGCCGACAGTCAGCGTTGTCCCTCGAGGTGGGGCGCGGGCGACCAGCGGGGCTCCGGCAACCACATGAAGCCGGAAACCGTGCTGCGAGCGGTGAAGCTGATCCGCACCGGCGAAGTGATCGAGCTCGGCCATGTGCTCAACTCTTCGATGCCGTTTTTTGGCACGCGGCGCTTCGACGTGCATACCAAACGCACCTTCATGAATCCTCAGTCGAACCGCCGGGGCAGCAACGAGGAGCTCGTCGTCAGCGAGATCGGCCAGGTGGGCACGCAGCTCGACGGCTTCGCGCACCAAACGATCGGCAGCAGCATGTATAACTGCTTCAAGGTGGAAGAAACGGCGACGCGCAGCGGATTCGCAAAGCTCGGCGTCGAGAACGTCGGCGCGCTCATCACGCGCGGCGTGCTGATAGACGTGGCCGCGTTGAAGGGCGCGCACACCCTGCCCGACAACTACGAGATCACGGCCGAAGACCTCGAGCGGGCGCTCGAGAGGCAGAAGCTAAAGCTGCAGAGCGGCGATGCCGCGATCCTCCACACCGGCTGGGGCAAGCTCTGGAGCAAGGACAACGCCCGGTATGCCAAGGGCTGTCCCGGCATCGGCGTCGCCGCGGCCGAGTGGCTGGCCAAGCAGGACCCGATGCTGGTCGGGGCTGACAATTTTTCGGTCGAGGTGTCTCCCAACCCCGATCCGAACGTCTCGCTTCCCGTCCACCAGATCATGCTGGTGGTGAACGGCATTCACCTGCTGGAAAACATGAAGCTCGACGAGCTTGCGGCGAAGGGTGTCCACGAGTTCGCATTCATAGTGCAGCCGCTGAAGGTACAGGGGGGCACGGGATCGACCGTCGCCCCTATCGCTGTTCGCTGAGACATTCGGCGGATGGCGAAACCACTGCGATTGGCAAACCAATTTTTCCACCTGGGCGCGCGGTAGATTCCCGGGGATCAGAACCCGATCATGATCGCAGCTTTGAAATCCTCGACCTCAGGCTGGAGGTCGGCGGCCGAAGAGATCACCGTTTACTTTTGCTGACGAGGTTAGTATCTTCGGCTCAGCCTGAAAAATGAATCGCTTTTCATCATGGGATGAGACCAGCAGGAGGTGTTGTCATGTCATCCACGAGCCGTCGACAGTTCTTGAAGAAGACCGCGCTGACTGCGGGAGCGGTTGGCGCCGCACCGGCTCTCCGCAGCGGGTTTGCATCGGGCAGCCCGAACGATCGAGTGAACGTCGCGGTGGTCGGATTCCACGACCGAGGGAGAGCTCACTACCAGGCCTACGCTGGCATGAAGAATGTCCGCGTCGCCGCGCTCTGCGACGTCGACGAGCGCTTGTTCCCGGCCGCTGTCAGGTATGTTGAGGAAAAAAGTGGCGCGCGTCCGGAGACCGTGTTCGACTTTCGCAGGCTGCTCGACAACAAGGATATCCATGCCGTGTCAATCGCTACCCCCGACCACTGGCACGCGCTCCTGACTATATGGGCTTGCCAGGCGGGCAAGGATGTCTACGTGGAGAAGCCCGTCTCTTACACGATCGAGGAAGGCCGCAAAATGGTGGAGGCCGCGCGCAAGTACGATCGCGTGGTCCAGGCGGGCTTGGACATGCGCAGCGAACCGGCTACGCGCGCGGCCGTGAAGTATCTCTACGAAGGCCGCCTCGGCGACATCTATCGCGCCAAGGTCATCATCTTCAAAGGCCGCGCAGGCATCGGCAGAGTCAAAGACTCGGAGGTGCCCGCCGGCGTTCATTGGGATCTCTTTCTCGGCCCCGCGCCTTACCGCCCGTTCAATCTCAACCGATTCCACTATGGCTGGCACTTCTTCTGGGATACCTCGACCACCGACGTCGGCAACTCGGGTGTTCACAACCTCGATGTAGCGCGCTGGGGACTCGACAAACGCGTCCATCCCATAAAGATCCACTGCACCGGAGGCGTTTACGCCTGGGACTCCGATCAGGAAACTCCGAATGTCCAGGTGGCAACTTTCGAATACCAGGATGGAACCCTGCTCGAAGTCGAGCTCTCGAACCTTTTTACCCATGAAACCGGCGGCATCCGCAGCACCGGCAACTTCTTTTACTCCAACAAGGGGTACATGAGCTCTGCGAACGGATACGAAGTATTCTGGGGCGAGTTCATACCGGGAAGTCCGGAGATCACTCCCGAAGGCATCTCCAACCATGTCACGAACGCAAGCTTCCCGAAGCGGGTCTACAAGCCCGGACCCGTCATCAAGGATGCCGAGACGCCGTCCGACGCCGAGAGCCATTTCCAGAATTTCATCGACTGCGTGCGGTCAAGGCGGTGGCAGGATCTTCACTGCGACATTCTCGAAGGGCATATGTCGACCACGCTTGCCCACCTGGCGAACATCTCCTATCGCACAGGCAGGAAGCTCACCTTCAACCCGCACTCCGAGAGGTTCATTGGCGACGACGACGCGAACAGCTATCTGACACGGCAGTACCGGCACCCGTACGTCCTGCCGGAGAAAATCTGAAATTCGTATAGGATCGTGCAAAGCCCGTGTGCGAGCTTGGAGTTCAGCCTTCAGGCTGCACCACACCCGTAGCAGGCTAAAGCCTGTACTCCGAACAAGAGCATAGGTTGGTGTTGGGAATAATGTACGACGGCTGGTTTACGTGATATTATTTCCCTCCCATGAAACGCCGGCGCTTCGTCAAAGGATTGCTTGCACTTCCGGCCGCGCCCGCCCTGGTCGCGCAGCAGCAGCAACCCGCTCCGGGCGGCAACCAGGCCACCCTCCCCGGCAATGCGTCGCCCCAGGCCGCGGGGGAAAGTCCCGCGCTGGAGACCGCGCTCTCCGACACCGCGGCGCAGATGATGCCGCGCTTTTTCACCACCACGCAATTTGCGGCGTTGCGGCAGCTCAGCGGCATCCTCATGCCGCCGATCAACGGCGCTCCGGGGGCGGTCGAGGCGCACGCGCCTGAGTTTTTGGATTTCCTGATTGGACAATCGTTGCCGGAGCGCCAGCAGCTCTACCAGACGGGTCTGGACGCCCTCAACGCTCAAGCGAAGAAGCGCTTCGACAAAACCTTTGCGGAGGCAGACGCCTCCGAGGCCGCCGCGCTCCTCGCCCCGTTGCGCGAACCCTGGACGCCGGAGCCGCCCGCCGACGCGCTGGCGCGCTTTCTCCATGCGGCGAAGCAGGACATCCGGACCGCGACCATGAACTCTCCCGAATGGAGCGCCGCCGGTTTGGCGAGCGGCGGCCGCCGCCCGGGTGGTTTCAATCAGTACTGGCTTCCCATCGATTAGATATCGAGGAAACCCAATGCCGGCGAAAGAATACGATGTTCTTATCATCGGCTCCGGGGCATCCGGTGGTATGGCCGCCCACACACTGACCCAGAAGGGGATCTCCTGCCTGATGCTGGATGCCGGCCCGCTGGTCGATTTCCCGCGCCAGCGCGTGACCAAAGCCGTCCACGAGCTCCCCTACCGCGGGTTCGGCAAGCCGGGAAGGCTGCCGCACGTGGTTCAGGCGAATGAATTCAACGCCAATCAATGGGTGGATGAGACCCAGGTTCCATACACGCACGATCCGGAGGAGCCCTACAACTGGGTGCGCGTGCGGATGATCGGCGGCAAGTCGCTCTTCTGGGCGCGAATGTCCTTCCGCCTGAGCGACTATGAATTCAAGGCCAAAGATCACGACGGCTTTGGCGACAACTGGCCGATCGGCTACTCGGATCTCGCGCCCTATTACGACAAGGTGGAGCCGATCTTCCGGGTGAGCGGGCGCAAGGAGGGATTGGCGCAGCTTCCCGACGGCGTCTTCCTCGAAGACAACTCGCCCTATCACGAACACGTGCAGCGCTTCATGGCGGCGGCGAAGGAGCGGGGTATTCCGGTCACCAAAATTCGCCGCTCGCTGGGTCGCGGCCAGTTCGCCAGCTCCTTCAATCTGCTGCTGCCCGACGCGCTGGCGACCGGAAAGCTGACGATCGTTCCCAACGCGGTGGTTCGCGAGATTACCATCGACAAGAACACGGGCCTGGCGGACGGGGCGAATTTCCTGGATCGCCAGTCGCGCCGTGAAATGCACGCGAAGGCGCGTGTCGTGGTGCTCGGAGCGTCGTGCCTCGAAAGCACGCGTATCTTGTTGAACTCCGGAATCGCAAACTCGAGCGGGGTGCTGGGCCACTACCTGCACGACCAGTTCTACATCACCCAGAGCGTCGTGGCAATCGTCCCGGCGGCGCGCGGAAACGCCGCCCCGCGCGCAGGTTTTGGAGGCGGCGGTTACATTCCCCGGTTCCGAAATCTAAAAACGAAAGAGAAGAACTTCATCCGCGGATACGCGGCCGATTTCGGCGCCGGCGGGACGCCCGATGCGAAGTACATCCCTGCCTACGGCGAGGAATTGCAGAAGGCGCTGGAAAGTTACCGCGGATCGGCCATGTCGTTCACGACGATGGGAGAGGTGCTGCCGCGCTTTGAAAACCACGCGAGGATCGACAAGAACGTTGTGGATGCCTGGGGCATCCCGGTGCTTCGCTTTGAGGCGCGCTACACCGACAACGAGTTCAACATGGCCAAGGACGCGATCGACACCTACAGCGAGGTCTGCCAGGCGGCGGGCTTCGAAGTGCTGGCCAGGAGCGACAAGATGCACCCGCCGGGCTACAGCATCCACGAGCTGGGCACGTGCCGGATGGGGGACAATCCCAAGACCAGCGTGCTCAACAAGTGGAACCAGAGCCACGACGTCAAGAACCTGTTTGTTGTCGATGGCAGCAGCTTCGTCACCGGGGGTTCGCAGAACCCGACGCTTACGATTCTGTCGTTGTCGATGCGCGCATCGGAATACCTCGCCGAACAGATGCGCGCGGGAAATCTGTGAGACTCCGCCGGGCTTCTTTCCTCGCTTTCTCCGCGGTCTTCTGCATCAGGGAAGCCGCTTCGACGCAAACCTCAAGGCAGGTCGCCCCGAGTCCCCCCCAGCAACCGATTCCCTTCAGCCACAAGATGCACGCCGGGAACCTGCAACTGCAGTGCAAGGGGTGTCATCCGAATCCCGACCCGGGCGAGATGATGCGAATCGCACCACCCTCCACGTGCATGGCGTGCCATTCGGCGATCAAGACGGACAGTCCGGCAGTGCAGAAGCTCGCGGCGTTCGCAAAAGAAGACCGCGAGATCCGGTGGGCGCGCGTGTACGAGATCCCCGCGTACGTCTACTTCAGCCATCGAGCCCACAGCGAATCAGGGAACACCTGCGCCGAATGCCACGGGCAGGTCGCGGAGCGGGAGCAACTGTATCGCGAGGGGGACATCACGATGGGCGGTTGTATGAACTGCCACCGTGAGAAGAAAGCGAGCCTCGATTGCTCCTATTGCCACGAGCCCCGGTAGCAATCGCGAGAAGGGGAATTTCTTGAAGATGACAAATGATCAATGACCAATGACAGATGACAAATCCTGGGGCAAGCCACTCGGTCTATTTGTCATTTGTCATCGGCCATTGGTCATTGGTCATTTCGCCTACGAACTCACTTGTGCCAAGTTTCGACTACACTGCGCCCGAGCAGGCTAAAGCCTGAACTCCGAACAGGGGAAGCTCAGAAGAGGATACGAAGACCGAAGCGGAACTGCCGCTCGTCGATCCCCTCCCGGGCCAGGTTTGTCGTGCCCGTGATAGTCATGAAATCTTCCCCATCGGCAATTTTACCGTCAGGAAGGTCGAGGTGCGGTGTGTTGGTGAAGTTGAAGGATTCC
>QHZE01000464.1 GCA_003225335.1 Acidobacteriota bacterium | reverse complement strand
GGATTGAAAAAATCCTCGGTGACAGCGCCCGTTACTTGCTCGAGCACCGGTGCAAAACGATCCCGAAAGATCAGCTCCACCTGCCGGGCCCCGATTTTATCGGCCGCGTCTGGTTGGGGAGCGACCGAAAAGCGCCCGTTCTGCGCAATCTCCAAGCGCTCTTCGATCATGGCCGTCTGAATGGGACGGGTTACCTCTCGATTCTTCCCGTCGATCAGGGCATCGAGCACTCGGCAGGCGCGTCCTTTGCGCCCAATCCCATTTATTTCGACGGCGAGAATATCGTCAAGCTCGCGATCGAGGGCGGCTGCAACGCGGTCGCATCCACACTCGGTGTGCTCGGTTCGGTGTGCCGAAAATACGCCCACAAGATTCCATTCATATTGAAAATCAACCATAACGAATTTATTTCGTATCCCAACACCTACGATCAGATATTCTTCGGCAACGTCAGACAGGCTTTCGAGATGGGCGCCGTCGCGGTAGGCGCTACCGTTTATTTTGGCTCCGAGGAGTCCAAGCGGCAGATCCAGGAAATCTCCGCGGCCTTTCACCAGGCCAACGAGCTCGGAATGGCGCGAATTCTGTGGTGTTATCTGCGGAACGCCGCATTCAACAAGACCAAGGACGGGGGCGTGGACTACCATGTTTCCGCGGACCTGACCGGACAGGCAAACCACCTCGGCGTGACCATCGAAGCGGACATCATCAAACAAAAGCTGCCCGAGAACAACGGAGGCTACGAAGCCTTGAAGTTCGGCAAGACCCACAAGAAGGTCTACAGCGAACTGACGACCGATCATCCCATCGATTTGACTCGCTACCAGGTTGCGAACTGCTACATGGGCCGCGCCGGCCTGATCAATTCCGGCGGGGCGAGCGCCGGCGAGAGCGACCTGGCGGAGGCCGTCAAGACCGCGGTTATCAACAAGCGCGCGGGCGGCACCGGCTTGATATCGGGGCGCAAGGCTTTCCAGAGGCCCATGAAGGAAGGGATCGCGATCCTCAACGCGATCCAGGATGTGTATCTCTGCAAAGAGGTCACCATCGCCTGAATCCAGATGGAACACGCTCTCGGTCAGGAGTTCGTGTCGGTTGTGGAAAAGGCAGCGATCGCCTGCGCCCATACCATGGGGCTGGGGGACCGCCGCTACTCCGATCAGGTTGCGACCGAGTCGATGCGCAAGGCCTTGCACGAGATCCCTATGGACGGGACCATCGTCATAGGCGAGGGAGAGCGCGATGAGGCGCCCATGCTCTTCATTGGCGAGAAAGTGGGCGACACTTCGGGAAGTACCGGCGTCCCCGTAGTGGACATCGCCGTGGATCCCCTCGAGGGGACCAACCTCTGCGCAACCGGCGCCAACAATGCCATCGCTGTAATCGCCGCATCAGACCAGGGCGGACTCCTCCATGCCCCGGACTGCTACATGGAAAAGATCATCGTCGGTCCTTCCAGCCGTGGCGCGATTGACATCGATGCCCCCGTCAAGCAGAACCTCAAGGCCATAGCGAAGCGCCTGGACCGCGGGGTGGACGACCTGGTGGTGATTGTGCTGGACCGGCCGCGTCATGCCGAGCTTATCAAGGAGATCCGCCAGGCGGGCGCGCGCATTCGATTGATTGGCGACGGGGATCTCTCCGCCGGTATTTCGGCCGCCGTGGTAGGCACGGGGGTCCACGCAGTGATGGGAACGGGCGGGGCGCCGGAAGGCGTGCTGACCGCGGCTGCCCTCCGTTGCCTCAACGGCGAAATGCAGGCGCGGCTGGTCGTTGCCAAGCCGGATCAGGAAAAGCGCCTCAAAGATATGGGAGTGGAGGATCTGAAAAAGGTCTACACCACCGAGGAGCTCGCGCCGGGCGACAGAATGATCTTTGCCGCCTGTGGAGTGACGGATGGCACGCTGCTCAAGGGCGTGCGCTTCTTCGGAGGCGGGGCCCGCACACATACCCTGATCATGACCCTGCAATCCCGCAAGGCCCGCTTTATCGATACGGTCCACCTCGAGCGGCGCCCTGACTTCAAAGTCCGCTTCTGACCACCGCGCGGCCACGCCACGCAAAATAAAACCACAGATAAACACAGAGACAGCCGAGCCGGAACCAAGCTATCTGCTTAGCGTTTTCTTTGCGTCCTTCGCGTCTTAGCGGTGAAAGCGCTGTCCGGAATTAACCGCGAAGACGCGAAGAAGAATTCTTTCCAAGCGGCAAAGGATTTGCACCTTAGTAGGACAGATGCACACGGATCTGCGTTCATCTGTGGTTTCATTCCGACGGATTACGGCATGAATGGGATTGTTGGGGCGTTTCTTCTGCCGTCCGGCACGGGACGCGCTCGAAACGGCTTCACGTCGCGATTCTTGAAGGCGCGCTTCCAGGCCGCGAAGCTTCCTCCGTTTCGCCAGGCGTCCATTGCGGCAAGACCCGCGGCCTCACCCCCCTGTGACAGCATGTATTCCACCCAGGCCCACCGTGCCGACGACGGCCTCACTTCAACCCTGCCTTTCAGGCCCGCGCGCAGGCGCGTCATTTTTGCCTCGATGGATCGGACTCCTTCAAAGGGGGCTCCGTCCAACGGTGTGTTTCTCTTTGCGACAAAAGGAGAGACGCTCAGGGAAAGCGGGGCGATCCTGGCCACCTCCAGGGAAAACCGTACGAGCTCATCAATATCTTCGGCTGTCTCTCCCGGCAGGCCCACCATCTCATAGAGCTTCAGGCGCTGTAGTTTGTGCATCCGGACCAGCCGGGCCGCGCGGATCAGGTGTTCCTCCGTGGTCTTCCGGTCCACCAGGTTTCGCACGCGCTCCGAGGCCCCGTCCGACGCCGTCGTGAGCGTCCGGTAACCGCCTCGGGCCAGAAGCCCCACAAGCTCCCCGTCGAGCCGATCCGCTCTGAGGCTGGAGATACCGACCTCACGCCCGCTGCCGACAATCGCGTGCACAACTTCCTTGATCCGCGGGTGATCCGTGACCGCCGCCCCGACGAGTCCGACTCTTCGTGCCTCTGCCGGGACGTACGAAAGTACCCGTTCGGGAGAAACGAGGCGCATCCCTCCGTTGGTGGTTCGTCGCATCACGCAGTAAGTGCATCCACGAGAACACCCGCGTTCCGGCTCGATGAGGAACATCGCAGAGAGCACGGTGTTCTTCGTCAGGATCTGCGAACGCGCCGGCAGCCGGTCGTCGCCGGCCCTGGCAATGGGCGGGAGAGTGCCGCTCAGTCCCGGAACATAACACCCGGGGACTCGCGCGAAGCATGAGAGCAGCTCTGCGGGCTTTGCCGTCAGGGCGGCGTCAAGGAAATTGTGGATGAGCTCTTCCGCCTCTCCCAGAATGATCAGGTCCGCAAAGGGTGACAGCGGCACGGGATTCGAGTTTGTCAGAGGGCCGCCTATCAGGATAAGGGGATGTTCCGGTGTGCGTTCCCTGGCCAGCGCGGGTATGCCGCTCAAGTCCAGCATCTCCAGGAAACCCGGGATCTCCAGTTCATAGGAGACCGAAAAAGCCACTACCGGAAAGTTGGAAATAGGCGTCTCGGTTTCGCAGGTGAAAACCGCCGTTCGCGATTTCCGGTACTCCTCGGTGTCCTCCGGAAGGAAGGCGCGCTCCGCGGCGGCGCCCCGATGCAGGTGGATCTCGCGGTACATTGTCTGATAGCCGAGGGAGCTCATGCCTATCGAGTAGGGACTCGGATAGCAAAGCGCCACGCGCAAGGATGCCTGCTTGTACAACGTGCCCTCTTCCTCACGCACGCGCTCTCGGATTTGCGATATCAGGTTCCACACACTCATTAGTCTGCCACTTTATTCCTTGCGACTCTTCGCGCCTTCGCGTCTTTGTGGTGAAGCCAGCCTACGCCCCCTTCACCGCTAAGACGCAAAGACGCGAAGAATCGGGTCCTTCAGACTCCGCGCGGGATCTCCGGCCATATCACCCTGTGAAGCTGAAGTTGCATGCGCACTGGCAATCCCGAACGCAGCACCCAGCCCGCCAGATCCTCATACGGAAGCTTCGCATAAACCGGCGAAAAAAGAACATTCCGCACCCTCGAAGGAAGATCGTATTCCAAAACTCTACGGCACGCCCACTCGAAGTCCGCCCGGTCGCCCACCACAAACTTGACCTCATCATTGGAGGTCAGATACCGGATATTGTCGTAGTTGTTTCGGTGCGCCATCCCGCTCGAAGGACACTTCAGGTCCATAATCTTGTGCACGCGGGGATCGACACTCTCCAGCAAGACATGCCCCCCTGTTTCCACGCAGACGGTGTAATCGCGCTCCAGAAGGGCGCGAAAGAGCGTGTGAACATCCTTCTGCAGCATCGGCTCCCCTCCGGTGACCAGCGCCAGCTTCGTGGGATAGCCATCGACGACCCGTAGAATCTCATCGACAGACATCTCTTTGCCCTCATAGAAGGCGTACTCCGTGTCGCAGTATGTGCAGCGAAGGTCGCAGGCCGTCAGACGGATAAAGGCACAAGGCCAACCCATAAAGCTGGATTCCCCCTGGATGCTGTGAAAAATTTCGTTAACCTTCATCGTCTCCCAATTTTAACCGCAATCGGACACGGAACCGCTTCGCGATTTTTCGCGTCTTGGTGGCAAAGGCTGCGTCGATTTCACCACGAAGACGCGAAGAATCGCTAAGTTTTTGGGTGCCGAGTTCCTGCTGAATTTGGTATCGACCGATGCGTGAGAGAGTCATGGAACGGCTGACATCTTCCCCGTGTCGTCCTCCGAAGCGTCTCCAGGTGCGAGCTTCACCACGACTGTAGTGATGTTGTCAGGTCCTCCCCGCGAGTTAGCTAGGTTGACCAGCACGTCACACGCCTCCTGGGGTACTTTTTGAGGATCGTCGAGGATCCCGCGAATATCATCGTCGGTAAGCACATCTGTAAGACCATCCGAGCACAGGAGGTAAACATCTCCTTCTCGGGCTTCCCCGCGCTCGACATCTACTTCGATGTAGGGATGGGGACCTATCGAGCGAGTGATTAGGTTTTTCTGCGGGTGGCTTGAGAGCTCGTCCTTTCGAAGTATCCCGCTCTCAAAGAGGCGCCAGACCAGAGAATGGTCTCGCGTAAGCTGTTCCAAGACGCCGTCGCGCAGGAGGTAGGCACGAGAGTCTCCCACCTGGACGATGTAATAGCGGCTTCCCCGGAAGGACAAGACCGTCAGTGTGCTTCCCATGCCCGCCAGCTCGGGTTTTTGCCGCTGGGTTTCATAAATACGCTCGTTGGCTTCCCGTGCCGCTGCGCGCAGTACGTCTTCCAGGTCCCTGTTTCCATCATCGCTCTTGCAAACGACTTCCTCCATGGTCGAAGCGGCCATCTGGCTGGCTACCTCTCCAGCCGCATGGCCTCCCATGCCATCGGCCACCAGGAACAGCTTCTTTTTTGCGTTGGCAGCATAAGAGTCCTCGTTAGAGGTCCTCACCATTCCCTGGTTACTCTGGATCCCGAACTGGATATGCAAGGATTAGCCTCTGGTGCCCCTGACTCGCCGGGCCGAGTGATGATAACTGGAATTTATAACATGCGTCGATTCCCCGGAGCAAGCCGGCTGAATAACGGTGAATAACCCGCCCCCGGTGTGACTGCTAAGAATTGACTCTAAAATCCAGTCCTCCTGCGAGCCTCGGTGGCCTCCATTTCGTCCGTGGTGAAGAAAGCCGTGTAAATCCTTCTTGCGCGGGTGAAACACTTCACTTTTGCCTCTTGCCTGCGTTGCGACAGAAGTATTTGTGCTATGATCTTTGCCGTGAGGTCGGAATCGCCAGTACAGTATCGCGGAGCGCCGGTGAAATTTGGAGGAAACCGGCCGTGCTGGATGTGCGCCTCAGTCTTATGCGTCCTCCTCTGCGCGAGCGCCGGTTTCGCCGGGGTCTCCCGGGCAATCCAGGACGAGTATCGACGGACCTACGAAAACAAGGCGCTCTTTCTGAAGATCCCGGTTTTCTCGGAAAAGCAAATGGTCTTCATCATCGGCCGGAGCGCCCGCCCCGAACTGCCACCGACCTCAACCGCTCGCTTCAAAGTGGGCGACCAGGTGCGCATCCTGGCACTGGATTTTGGCAAGGACGAGATCCGATTCAAGGTGAGCGGTATTCAAGGGGCGGTTCCTGCGGAGATCATCTTCAAGTTCGATGGCGATCTCCTGGACCACTTTCCCAACCGGCAGGCATTCGACGCGGCTCTGGCAGCCACGTTCACCGAAGGTCTGAAATACAGCGATCTCGACGAGGCCAAGCGGGGCTATGCGGAACAGGAGTTTGAAAACATCGTCCGTGGAATCGCCTCCACGACAGGCGCCAGCCGCGAGTTCGTGCTGAAGAGTATGGCAGGCCGCCTTCCGGCCTATCAGGACGCCTTGCGCGATATCGAGAATCTGAAAACCCGCAGTCAGGAAACGACCAACCAGCTCACGCAGGCCCAGGCCGAAAACCGCCGCCAGGAGTCGGAACTGAAGCAGCAGCAAGCGGAGCTCGCCCGCCTCAAGAACCTGAACGCCGGTTTGCAGGAGAAGATCGACAGCTCGTCCGCGCAGCTCGGCCGCGTGAGTGACGAGCTGAAGGCCGCCCGCGGGGCCACCCAAACCTATCAGAGCCAGCTGACCAACTTGCAGCGCTCCCTGAACCTCAAAGTCGACGAGAATCGCGATATGGCCTCGCAAATCGGCGACCTGGCTCAGGTCACCAAAAAGCTTCAGAAAGATAACGAGGCGCTTACCGGCCAGAACACCTCACTTCGATCCACTGTTGAAAACCTAGAGAACAATAGCAAGCGCCTGACGGGAGAGGTCGACGATCTAAAGGCCGCTAATGGCAAAATGCGCGAGACCATCGAGACTCTGTCTTCAAAAGAAGACTCCCTTGCGCGGCAGTACCTTCAGGTCAAAAAGACCAAAGAAAACCTAGAGGACATAACTCATTCCGCTGAGAGCCTGAACACCCAGATTGTCGAGGAGAAATCCGAGGGCGGGTTCCGCATCAGCAAGATCAGACTCTATCTCAGGAATATCGCGCTCGGAACACTCGAGTCGCGCCTTCCCGAGTACCTGACTCCCAACCAGAGCCAGGTGGGCGAGGCGCATCTTGTGACGGAATCTATCGATTATGTGCGCGTGTCCCCCGAAGAACGCCAGTTGCTGCGCTCTCTGGGCGAACGCCTGAAAGTGGGGGTCAAACTTTCTTCGCCCGAATCCTCCTTCGAGGTTAAGCCCGAGAAGGATGGTCCTGTGCAGGAGATCGGAGAGCGGGACCGCGCCACCTGGCGATGGAGCATACTAAACCGGGGAACCCAGGACACGCGCCTTCAACTGAATCTCTACCTTGTCAACAAGAACTCCGATGCCGTCCCTGTCCTGAAGGAAGAGCATCTGGTGCTTTCTTCGAGCGTCGTGCGCCAGGTCCGGAATTATCTGCAACCCATCCCCATGGGACTGGGCGCTCTCATAGGATTTCTGCTCTTTGCCATCGTCGGGGCATTCAGAAGGGGAAAGAAGCCCCACCTGCCGCACCCGGCTGCCCGGCCTTCCGAACCCAGCGGCTACGTCCAGAAGCAGCTGTAACTTCCCGCACTTAGCGGCTTCGCGGTAAAACTGAGCCAGAATTAACCGCGAAGACGCGAAGAGCGCAAAGGGTTCACGAAGAACTCCATCACACTCTTGGATCAGCGTTCGGCCAGTTCCGGGAACGCTGTGACCCGGAGCTTCGCGCTCCCATAGGGAATGAGGGTCAGCGTTTCCACAGGCTCCCGGCTTTCAACGGGACTCCACGGCAGCGGTCCCGCGGATCCGTTTACCACAGTCCATTGGGGCAGACGGCGTCCCTTCACACGCAGCTCCACCGGAGCCGCATCCGGCGTGAACGGATTGTCTCCGACAATCCTTTCCGTCACCTGTACCGAGCGTTCGGGGTTCGCGGTGTCCACTTCCAGTCCGTAGTTCCATGCGGTGGTCGGGTGAACGGCCCAGTCCGCCGAAGGGTGCCGACGCCAGTCATACGCCCTTTCCCGGAGCTTGCGCCAGTCTTCTCCGATCTTGAGCGAGAACACGAGGGGGCCTCGCTCCAGCGTTATCGAATTCCGATGCCAGTGAGAAGCCCTTACGCGCATCGGAAGCTTGAGCGTTACCCGATCTCCTTCCGACCATTCTCGTTCCATCGTATGAAACGTCCCCGTCGCCGCTCCCTCCTCGCGGCCCTCGTTTATCGAGACTGTCGCGCTCCGCGCCCAGGCGGGAATTCGCAGCCGAAGCGGGAACTTCACTGCGGTTCCCGTGTTGATCTTGAAATGGATCTCT
>QHZE01000748.1:1695-3960 GCA_003225335.1 Acidobacteriota bacterium | reverse complement strand
CGCTCCTTAGCCTCTGGCTGGGGGATTATTCCGGCAAAACCTCGTCCCATCCGTGGGACGGCCAAATCCCATGCGCGAACACCGGTACCAGCCGTCCGTCGGTCGCTCTGTCAACCGAAGGCTTTGATTCTCTGCCTCTTGAGAACTTCGTTGTCTCTGTTTGGCCTGTGGCACACGTGATGCAAAAGAACGTGGATTCAATCACGTGCGCCGGTATCAACCATATCGAATAAGCGTTAAACCGCTAAAAATGTTGAAGCGTTAAACCGGTTCAACGGTTCAGCGATTCAACGATTCAACGAACCATGAATGATTTGAAATTCGCCTTCCGCCAGTTGCTCAAGAACCCCGGCTTCACCGCCGTGGCCGTGCTCACGCTCGCGCTCGGCATCGGGGCGAACACGGCCATATTCAGTGTGATCAATGCCGTGCTGCTCCGCTCGCTTCCTTATCCAAATTCGGACCGCTTGGTGCAGATTTGGCAAACCAACCCCCGCGCCAATCGCTGGGGAGCCTGGGTGTCGTATCCCGACTTTCTCGATTGGCGGCAGCAGAACACGACGTTTGAAGAAGCCGGTGCGTTCCGTCCGTGGGGGTTCAACATCACGGGCAGCGATCGACCGGAGGCACTCCGAGGCGGCTACGTGACACCGAGCCTATTCACTGCTCTGGAGGTGAAGCCGATGTTTGGCCGCACGTTCCTACCCGAAGAGGCTCAAACTGGCGGAAATCGCGTCGCCGTCTTGAGCCACGGGCTGTGGCAGCGCCGTTTCGGGGCTGATCCGAGTGTGGTTGGGAAATCAATTTCCATCGATTCCCAGCCCCACACAGTGGTCGGTGTGATGGCCCCGGGGTTCAGCTTCCCGGATCCAGGAAACGAGATATGGATTCCGCACGGGCCGCCCTCCGAATTGAAAGACCGTGACAGCCACAATTTCCGCGTCGTTGCGCGGTTGAAGCCCGGTGTGACGCTCAATCAAGCCCAGGCGAACATGGACGCGATTGCACGAGGATTGGCTCAGCATTACTCCGAGAATCGGGACATGGGCGTCAAGGTAGCTAATCTGAAGTACGCGGCCGTCGGTGAAGTTCGTTCGGCGCTGTATCTTTTACTGGGAGCCGTGGGACTCTTGCTGCTGATCGCCTGCGCCAACACGGCCAATCTGCTGATGGCCAGAAACAGCGTTCGTCTGCGAGAGGTCGCGGTTCGACAGGCCGTGGGAGCGAGTCGTGCGCGTTTGATTCGTCAACTGCTTACCGAAAGTGGTCTGCTTGCGTTAGCGGGAGGAGTCGCGGGACTGTGTCTAGCTTATGGAGGCCTGCAAGTGGTTTTGAAATTAAGCCCGGAAATCCCGCGCCTCAAGGAGACCACGATTGATACCACGGTTCTCGCCGCGACTCTCGTGGCTTCTCTGGCGACAGGGATTCTTTTTGGCGTCGCGCCAGCCTTGCGGAGTTCGAAAATTGAGCTAAGCGACGTGCTCAGAGCCGGGACCAAAATCACGTCGTGGCGTGACGGCGCCAGCCTTCGAAACGCTCTCGTCATCGCTGAATCCTCTTTGGCGTTGATGCTTCTGGTCAGTGCCGGATTGCTGATTCGCAGCTTCCTTCAGCTTGGAAGGGTTGATTCTGGATTTGATCCCCGGCGGGTACTGACGGGTCTGATCATGCTGCCACCGACAAAGTACCCTGAATCACGACAGCAGAAGCAATTCGTCAAACAAGTAATCGAGCGAATTGAGGTTTTGCCCGGCGTGGAGGCCGTCGGCGGCTCAACCGCTTTGCCTTTCTTCGCCAATGATAATGGCTCCTTCCAAGTGGAAGGGCATCCGACTGGGCAGGCGGATTCCGTCGTCTTCGCGGAGCAGCCGAAGATCACTCCGGAGTACTTCGCCGCAATGAAGATTCGCTTGCTGCAAGGTCGCAATTTCACCTGGGCGGATGATGAGAATGCCCCTGCTATCGCGATTGTCAGCGAAGGATTAGCTCAGACTTATTGGCCCGACGAAAACGCGATCGGCAAGCGCGTCAGTATTGAAAGTCGTGAAGGCCAGCCCGTGTGGCGTGAAGTCGTCGGCATTGTGGCTGATGTGAAGCAAGACAGCCTGACTCAGCCGATGCACCCGCACATTTTCGTTCCGTTCATGCAGTTTCCGCGTCCAGGAGTAGTGTTGGCCATTCGCACCAAAGGCTCTCCTGGCGCTTTAGGCGGCAGCCTCCAAGACACAGTAAGGGAAATCGACAAGGACCAACCCGTCTCCGCAA
>QHZE01000748.1:0-1663 GCA_003225335.1 Acidobacteriota bacterium | reverse complement strand
CTTTGGCTCTCGCGGCGGTCGGAATTTACGGGGTCACCGCTTATGTCGTCTCCCAGCGGACGCGGGAAATTGGGATACGTGTTGCACTCGGCGCACAGTCCTTCGCGATCCTTGGCTTGGTCATCAGACATGGAATTGGCCTGACCATGGCGGGAGTCCTCATTGGACTGGGCGGTGCCCTCGCTCTAGCTCGATTGATGTCAACTTTTCTCTTCCAGGTTGCACCCTTTGATCCAGTGACCTTCACTACCGTTGCAATTCTTCTGACAGCGGTTTCCTTCGCGGCCTGCTGCGTGCCCGCTCGCCGCGCCGCAAAAATCGATCCCATGGAGGCGCTGAGATATGAATGATTTCAAATTCGCCTTCCGCCAGTTGTTGAAGAACCCCGGCTTCACCGCCGTGGCTGTGCTCACGCTCGCGCTTGGAATCGGGGCTTGCACCGCCATCTTCAGCCTGATCGACGCCGCGTTGCTTCGCACGTTGCCGTTTCCGGAAGCGGACCGGCTCGCCGTCATCTGGGCAGACAATCCTGGCCTCAAATCGGGCCAACCCTCGATCCCGCCCGCCAACGCCGACGTGGGCGAGTGGCGGGAACAAAGCGGGAGCTTCGCCAAAATCGCCGCGTTCAGTCCGCGCACGGCCGACCTCGCGGACGGTGGCGATCCCGAGCGTGTCGGTGCGGCAGGTGTAACCGCCGGGTTCTTCGAGACTCTCGGCGTGACGCCGCTGCTGGGTCGGACTCTTGCCGCCGATGAGGAGGCGCCCGGCGGGCCTCCGATTGCGTTGATCAGCCACGGACTTTGGCAGCGCCGGTTCGGCGGCGATCCCGCGCTGTTGGGGAAGGCCATTTCCATCAATGGCGAGCGGCGCACGGTGATCGGCATCCTTCCACCGGATTTTGACTTTCCGCGCGGAGCGGAGTGGCCGGCGTTCTTTCCTTTTGCCGGTCGCACGGACGTTTGGGTGCCGCTGGGCTTTCGCGCGGCGGATGACGGGAGCGGCTGGTCGAACTGGCAATCGCGCAACGAGCGCGGTTTGGCGGTGATCGGACGCTTGAAACGTGAAGCCGGTTTGCGCCAGGCGCAGGCCGAAATGGATGCGTTCGCCGCCCGACGGGCGAAGGATCATCCCGACACGCACAAAGATCTCGGCCTGAAGCTGGTTTCATTGCGAGAACAACTGGCGGGAAAGTCGCAAAAGGCTTTGCTGATTCTCTTCGTTGCGGTCGGGCTGCTGCTGGTCATCGCCTGTGTCAATGTGGCCAATCTGCTGCTTGCCCGGGGAGTGGCGCGACAACAGGAGCTGGCGGTCCGCGCTGCTCTGGGCGCCGGACGTCGACGCCTGATCCGTCAGCTTCTCACCGAGGGTTTTCTGCTGGCCCTGCTGGGCAGCGGACTCGGTGTGTTGGTGGCGACGGGTTGTCTGAAAGCTTTTCTCGCTTTGAACCCCGTGACGCATTCGCGCCTCGACGAAGCCTCCCTCGATCCGGCGGTGCTCGGTTTCACTGCCTTCATCGCCCTGATGACGAGCATCGTTTTCGGTTTTGTTCCGGCGCTTCAAGCGTCGCGATTGGATCTGCGGAAATCCCTTCATGAAAGTGGTCGCGGCGGAGAAGGCGCGGTTCGCGAGGGCGTGCGCGGCTGGCTGGTGGGGACGGAGGTGG
>QHZE01000463.1 GCA_003225335.1 Acidobacteriota bacterium | reverse complement strand
GGCGGCTTGATCTTTAGATCAGACTCCAGTGGGGAAGATCTGGCGGGATACGCAGGCGCGGGATTGTATGACAGCGTTCTCCTGGAACCGCCTCGCCGCGTGGCTCTGGATTACACCGTGGAACCGATCGTCTGGGATGAACGGCTCAGAAACGAACTTCTCAAAGAGATTGCTCGAATCGGCCTGGCCCTCGAGCGCGTCTTTGGCTCTCCGCAGGACATCGAAGGCGCTTATGCGGGAGGACTGTTCTACGTCGTTCAAACGCGACCGCAGGTGGGAGTAGACGGTGGCTGATATCCCCGGCTCGGCAACCAACGGGAAATGACCAATGACAAATGAAAAATGAAAAATTACACGCGAGGACCGAGTCTACAAATCGTCATGCTTCATTGGTCATTTGTCATAGGTCATTTGTCATTTGTCATTTCTGAAGACGGTGACGGTATTTATGAAAACGACTGCTAAGGAAACCCGGGTCCGGATCGGGAACCAGTCGGCCTTCTCCGCCGCAGCCCTGAGCGACCCTTTCGAATACGGTATTCAAAATAGCTTTGATGCCTTTGAGTGGTTTCCTGACAAGCGGGCTTCGGGCGCCGGCTGGGATGCGAGCGAGATCGGCGAGGAAACCCGCCGCCACATCCGGAACGCCGCCCGGGATCGCGACATCCGGCTTTCCGTGCACGCGCCCTGGCATGCCAGCCCGTTGCAGCCCGAGGGCTACGATACACTCCTCGCAGATCTCGGTTTTGCTGAAGAGATCGGGGCCGGCGTGCTCAACATCCACCTGTACACGGAGCTTGGAATAGATGCGTATGTAAAAGCTCTGCTCCCCCTGGCCGAACGTTGCGCGCAGGCAGGCATCCGGCTTTCCATCGAAAACACGCCGCTCACCTCCCCGCAGGACTTCAACGAATTGTTCGCCCGGCTGCGCGCCCTGCGCGTTTCGAAAGAAACAGTGGGAATGTGCCTGGATCTTGGCCATGCCAATCTCTGCGGCCCAACGCGCAATGATTACCTCAAGTTCATGGACCTGCTGGATCCGCAGGTGCCGATCATCCACATCCATTTGCACGAGAACTACGGCGATTGTGACAGCCATCTGACGATCTTCACCGGGCCGGCGGCAAAGGACGCTGCCGGCATTCAGGGATTCATAAGGCGCATCAAGCAGCGCGGCTTCTCGGGTTCCATCATCCTGGAACAATGGCCTCAGCCGCCTTCGCTGCTCAATCAGGCGCGTGAGAAACTGAAGGCCATGCTCGGCGATCTCGTGGAGTCCCCAGCCACAAAATGACAAATGACAAATGAAGTTAAGAGACGTCTGATCTGTCATTGGTCATTGGTCATTGGTCATTTCGAAATATGGAAGAAGCGCATGAATAGTGCAAAGTGGTGGTGCCTTGTTCTCTTCCTCGTGTTTTCAAGCTCCTCTGGTTCCGCGCAGATCGCGTCGCGCCCCGCGGACGAGTGGATCCCCCTTCTGGAATCTCCGGATCGTGTTGCAAACCTGAAGGTGCCTCAGGTAGTCGCCGCGCTGCGGTTGGAGAGGGGATATTCCGTAGCGGACATTGGAGCGGGTTCCGGCCTCTTCAGCCGGGCTCTGGCCAGGACCATAGACCCGGGATTACTTTATGCTGTGGACATCGATCCTGAGCTCTTGAAACACATCGACGGCACCTGCAAGGCGGAACGTATTCCCAACATCCGGACGGTGCCGGCCGCGCCTGAAGACCCGAAAATTCCGGACAAGGTGGATTTGATTTTTCTGTGCGACACCCTGCACCATATCGCCGGTCCGGACAAATACCTGACGAAACTTCCCGCCTATCTGAAGCCGGGAGGCAGGGTGGCGGTCATCGACTTTAGGGAGAACTGGCCGCCCGGACACGAGGCCATGAAGTTCACCGCCGAGCAGCTGCAGTCCTGGATGGCGGCGGCAGGGTTCAAAAAGGTGGAAGATCTCAGCATTCCCAAGAACGCTTTTTTTCACATTTACGCCCCGAAGTGAGTTATTACGAGTGACGAATGGATTCCAAAAAATTCGTCAGGTTCGGAGTTCAGGCTTTAGCCTGCGCAGAGCAGGTTTGGAGTTCAGGCTTTAGCCTGCTCTGAACTTTGGACGGCAGGTTCGGAGTTCAGGCTTTAGCCTGCCCGAACTTTGGACGGCAGCCTAACTAAAGGCTGCACTCCAAACCTAATTCGTCACTCGCCACTTAAAGGAAACTGGTCCATGGACACGCTGCTGGAAACTAATCTTCGAGGTCAACTGCGAGACAGGAGGCAGAGGCTTGAGAGCGTGATATCCGAGGTAGGGGACGCTGCGGATCTCGTTCGGCTGCTTCAGGAGGTCGATGCGGCCCTCGACAGGTTGGAAAAGAAGTCCTACGGGTTGTGCAACGTCTGCAACCTCGCGATCGAAGAGGAGTTTCTCCTCGCCAATCCCCTGGTCCAGTACTGTCTCTGCGAGCTTTCTCCCGAGCAGCAGAGGGCGCTGGAGGACGACCTGGGTTTGGCGTCGCGGGTTCAATGGGCTCTCTTGCCGCCGCAGAACGTGAGCTTTGCCGGTTGGGAAGTTCACTTCCGCTACGCGCCGGCTGGACCTGTCAGCGGCGACTATTGTGATGCAGTAACCGGAGGGAACGACGGTGGTGAGCTCTTTCTGGCCGTCGGCGACGTGTCGGGGAAGGGTGTCGCCGCCTCATTGTTCATGGCCCGTTTGAATGCCCTCTTTCGCGCCCTGATTCAGACGGAAGTTTCGGTCCAGCAACTGGTCGAACGGGCAAACCGCCTCTTGAGCGAGAGCCGTCTCCCTTCGCAATACGCCACGCTGGCGGGTGCGCTCGCGCGCGCAGACGGGGTCATCGAGATCTGCAACGCCGGGCATTGCCCGCCGCTTCTCCTGCGCCAGGGAAAGGTCGCCCCGGTTGAGAGCGGCGGCTTTCCGCTCGGTCTCTTCAAGCACGAGCCCTATGAGGTCCAGCAATTCCAGCTATCGCCCGGCGATCTGCTGTTTTTCTACACGGACGGACTTTCGGAAGCCAGGAATCGGAGCGGCGCCGAGTATGGGACGGAGCGGATATGCAACCTTCTGCACCGTGGATCGGCTTTGACGCCTCAGGCTTTGGGAGCCTCCTGCCTGCAGGATCTCCAGGCTTTTTTGTCGGGCGCTCCGAGGACCGACGATATGACCCTCATGATCGTTCGTCGAGCGCCGGATTCCTTGTAGTCGCTCAGAAGCCGTGAGAAAACTGACCAGGCTCGAAACCACAGATGAACACTTTCCTGGGAGCGCACGCTTCCAGCGTGCTGACGGTTTCGCGATTATTAACAGAGCACGCAAGATGCCTGCGCTCCCAGGGAGCGTCCTCACCCATCACAAAGACACGAAGACGCGAAGAATCGCAAAAGATTTCTCGGCGTCTTCGTGGTGAGATTTTTTTGGTTGCGGCTGGGTTGCTCTGTGTTCATCGGTGGTGTCAATTCGTGTAATTCGTGGCAAGTCTTTCCGGCGTCGATTCTTTCCTCTCAGCAAGCTTACGGAACGTGGTACAGTGTAGTTCGTTTATGTGGACGCGTCTCGTTCAACCGCCAGGAATCACGCGCCGGTTTCTCTGCGTATTACTCCTGCTTGCCGCGTTCTTCCTGTCCGTCTCCTTGCCACTCCTCCTCGCCGGCTTCACTGGGGACGGTTCTTCCACGCTTGCCATTAAAGGCCCGGATCGTGACGGGCAGCGGGTACTCGGCGATGAAAAGCAGAACCTCAAGAGACCCCTCTCGACCCCGTGCTACTCCGGGGCGTCACGGGTTGTATTCCATGCCGCGCTGACACGTGCCCCCTGGCTTCAGACGCCCCCTCGCTCCGCATTTTTCGTTGTCTTCCAGCGTATTTGCCAGCGGCCCCCTCCTCAAAACGCGTGAGGTTTCCGGAAAGCCGGGGAGTCTTTACGTTATACCAAATGAGGAGAAATTCATGTCTCTTGACAAGATCATAGTGCTGGTACTCATAGTGGGCGCGCTGGCTGGCCTTGCGTACATGAACTGGTTCCATAAATCCAAGAAAGGTTGACTCTGCGGTGGGTTTTCCTGAAAGCGCACGCTTCCAGCGTGCTCGCGGTTTCGGCACTAACAGAGCACGCAAGATGCGTGCGCTCCCAGGGATGACCTCCGCGTTCTCTTGGTCTTTGCGGTGGGTTCGGAGTTCAGGCTCTAGCCTGCCTGGGCGCAGTACAGCCTGAAAGCTGAGCTCCATGCTCGCACAAGGGGTTCATGGAGACTCTGTGGTTGATTCTTCCAAGATTTCCGCCAAACTATCGGTGACGAGAAGTCTGGCCGTAGTGTTGGCTTTTCTTTTCCTGTCGGCGGACCTTATGACGGCGGATAAACTGTTCCCTTATGCCTATTTCATCGACGATCTGCCCAACGGCCTGCGGCTCGTGACCGTTCCCACCGGTTTCCCTAACCTCTTGGCTTTCTGGGTGGTGGTGCAGGCCGGCTCCAGAAATGAAGTCGAACCGGGGAAATCGGGTTTTGCCCACTTCTTCGAGCACATGATGTTCCGCGGGACGGAAAACTACACCAAAGAGCAGTACGACGCCCTGTTGAAGAATGCCGGTGCGGATGGCAACGCCTTCACCTCGGACGACTACACGGCGTATCACACGACTCTCTCCAAGGAGGATCTCGAGCTGATTTTCAAGCTCGAAGCCGATCGCTTTCAGCATCTCAGGTACTCGAAAGAGGACTTTCGCACCGAGGCAAAAGCAGTTCTGGGCGAATACAACAAGAACAGCTCGGATCCATTGACCAAAATGCGCGAGGTCCTGAGGGACACGGCCTTCGACGTCCATCCTTACAAGCACACCACCATGGGTTTTCTGAAGGACATCGAGGACATGCCCAACCAGTACGAGTACGGCTTGAATTTTTTCTCCCGTTTCTACCGGCCGGAATATACGACGCTTCTTGTTGCAGGGGACGTCAAGCGGGAGGAAACGCTGAGGCTTGCCAGGAAATACTGGGGAGATTGGAAACGCGGTTCCTATGACGCCGCTATCCCAAGGGAGCCGGCGCAATCGGCGCCGAGGTCTGCAGAT
Source organism: Acidobacteriota bacterium (assembly GCA_003225335.1). Classification (GTDB taxonomy): domain Bacteria; phylum Acidobacteriota; class UBA6911; order UBA6911; family UBA6911; genus Gp18-AA60. The sequence continues at coordinate 3,234 of QHZE01000463.1, read as the reverse complement.
GTGGACTGGCCCGTCGAGACTTTGCCCTGGGTTCTCGTTGCTTTTAAGGGCCCGGCCTATTCCGACGATTCGAAAGACATGCCGGCCGCCGACGTTATCAGCAGCCTGGCGTTTTCCGAGAGCAGCCCGCTCTTTCAGAAGCTTGTGATCAAGGAACAAAAGGTCGATTCCCTGGTCCCGATGTTTGAGGATCACCGGGACCCCTATCTGCTCGCGGTCGCAGCTCGCATCAAGGCTCCCGAAGACCTTGCCTACGTTCAGGAAGAGATCCTCAGGACCTTCGAAGCCATAAAGACCGGACAGATCTCGCGCGAACGCCTGGATAGCGTGAAGTCGCATTTGAAGTACTCCTTCGCGCTGCGCCTCGACAGCAGCGAGGCGATTGCGGAAACGCTGGCGCACTATATCGAGTTACGGCGGACGCCGGAGACGCTTAACCGGCTGTACCGCCTCTATGATTCGGTCACCGTCGAGGACGTGCATGCCGTGGCAAAGAAGTATTTTGCCGCCGAAGGAAGGACCATCGTCGCCTTGACTCCCAAGCATCCATAGGAACCCGTCGTATTATTCATCTGTCATCTAGAGCAGGTCCGGTGGACCCATGACCTATGACAACTGACAGAACACACAGGCAGCCGGCTCCATTTGTCATTGATCATTGGTCATTTTTCATTTGTCATTTGGTGTCTTAGCTGAGGAGGCGATGATGCCCCCGAGCCTGAAGGCTGAGCTCCGAACCGCGCCGTCGAAAATGACAAATGACAAATGGCCAATGAAAAATGACAAATGCGAAGTGGGCCGCATGTAAGCGAGGGGCGACGTGAAATGAGAGCAGCGACGGTCGTGACGAGGCTGATCCTCAGCATGGCGCCTGTGCTCTCCATTATTCCAATCCTGACGGCTGTGGAGTCCTCTCCCATGGAAACCGTTCTCATCCCGAGCTCTTCTCCTCTCGTTTCCTTCCGGATCCTCTTTCGAGTGGGAAGCGCCGCCGACCCGCAAGGTAAGGAAGGGCTTGCCTCCCTGACCGCAGCGCTCCTGGCCGGCGGGGGGAGCGCGAAGAGATCGTATGCCGAGATCGTGGAGGCGATGTATCCGATGGCGGCCAGTTTTTCCGCGCAAGTCGACAAGGAGATGACCGTCTTTTACGGAACCACGCACCTCGACAACCTGAGAAAGTATTTCGGACTGATCTCCGAGATGCTCCTGGAACCCGGCTGGCGCGGCGAGGACTTCAACCGCGTAAAGACTGACGCAATCAATTTTCTGAAAGTCAATCTGCGTGGCACCAACGACGAGGAGCTCGCGAAAGAAGCGCTCTATCAGTCCGTCTACCGCGCGCACCCCTACGGACATGACAACACAGGCAGGGTATCGACGCTCGAGAAGCTCACCCTCGACGACTTGAGGAACTTCTACAGAGAAAAATACACGGCAGAAAACCTGACGCTCGGACTCTCGGGCGGATATCCGCAAGATTTCCTTGCCGAAGCGAAAGCGCGTTTCGGAACATTGCCCCGCGGGGCCCGCCCGGCGCCGGCTCTGCCCGGTCCTCCCGCCATTTCGGGACTTGAAGTGGAGATCGTCGAGAAGAAGGCGCGGGCTACGGCCATCTCGTTAGGCTTCCCTCTTGACGTGACCCGCGGCCACAAAGACTGGCCGGCGCTTTATCTCATGCAGTCGTATTTCGGCCAACACCGCTCCTCAACCAGTTACCTTTACCAGCGGTTGCGCGAGTTGCGCGGTTTGAACTATGGAGACTACGCCTATATTGAATACTATCCGCGCGGCATGTTCCTGGTGCACCCGGAACCGAACCTCGCCCGCCGCCAGCAGATTTTTCAGATCTGGATTCGCCCGGTGGAGCCGCAGAACGCCCACTTTGCCCTCCGCGCGGCGCTTTACGAGCTGGAGAAGCTGGTGAAAAACGGGATCACGCAGAACGATTTTGAAAGCACCCGGCGCTTCCTGTCCAAATTTGTGAACGTGCTGACGCGGACGCAGGATCTGCAGCTCGGGTATCTTTTGGACAGCAAGTATTACGGAATCCCCGAGTTCACGGACTATGTCAAGAAGGAGCTTGCCAGGCTCACGCTGGCGGACGTGAATCGGGCGATCCGCGAGCATCTGCAAGCCGCGAACATGAAGATCGTGATCGTGTCCGGGGAAGCCGAGAAATTGAAGAAGGCCCTGGTGAACAATACTCCCTCGCCAATCCAATACAATGCTCCGAAGCCGCAAGAACTTCTGGATGAAGACAAGATTATCGAGAACTATCCGCTCAGGATCTCGTCCGACAAGGTTCGTATTGTTCCCGCGGATGCGGTTTTTCAGTGAGCAGAATTCACCACAAAGACGCGAAGGCGCAAAGAATTCTGTGGGTGCAACCAGAAGTACGAGTCATGTTCCGACGATAGGAATCGCGAGGCCGGGCAAGAAACACTGAGGGACCCTGAAAGGGTCCAGCAGGACAGCCCAGGGCGTCAGCCCTGGGAACACCCGCGCCGCCTGGATCGAGCCCTGCAGGGGCGGAGCGACCTGCATCGGCCTTTCAGGGCTGAACCCAGCTTCCCATGCCTGACCCCAGGGCTCACGCCCTGGGCTGTCCTGTTCCGCCCTTTCAGGGTCTGCGCCTTGATAATTTCTTGGTTATGGTCCAAGGTCGAACATCCACTAAAAACGGTTCAACTTGACGGTAGAGGTGACGAGGTTTTCCAAAAACTAAGGGAGATCATAGATAGGAAGGGTTTTAGCAAGCTAGAGGAGATGAGGGAGCCGAGGAACAGTCATGGGCGGTGCCGCGCAGGTTTTCAAAAGGTCAGCTCGGTCGGCTTAGGACTGGGAGCGACGCACAAACTACAACCCCAAACGACGGTGAAGATGTTTATCGGGGCGGCCGAAGAGTATCAAATCGGCGTAGGCACCAGCAGTGGGGTCCTTGGATCGATCCTGGGTTCACAGCTGTTGGGCACTGGCGGTGGTAACTCATGGGCGGAGGCAGACATTCGGGGCAGGACGGGATGCGTATATCGCGATGTCCATTTTGTTCGGGCCGCTTACTGCCTTCTTCGCGTACCTGTCTTTGTCCGCTCACGTCTGGAAAATGGCCGTTGAGCTCTGGGAAATGGCCGCCTTGTGGGGTGGCGCCTATGTTGTCACGCTGATCTGGCTTCGCGCTTTCACAGTCATCATCACGGACAAGGAGCTGATCTTCCGAACCCTTTTTGGTGAGCG
>QHZE01000458.1 GCA_003225335.1 Acidobacteriota bacterium | reverse complement strand
TGGCCGGGTTCTACCTCGTCAGGGACCTGAACAAGGTCATCCAGGCAGCCTCGAAGATCCCGCCGGCGCGAGCGGGCAGCATCGAGGTGCGGCCCTGGCGGGAGCGCTTCAACGCGCAGGCTGGCCCGGCCTCTTCCGGCTGCTCGTCGCGTACGGCTACGCGGCCCGGATTCCCGTCGCCATCCTGATGTTCTTTGCGTTTCAGGGGAACTGGGGAACACATTACGACAGCCTCCCGCCCACCGCCCCCACGCTCAGCCTCTGGCCCAAATTCATCTGGTTTGGATTTCTGCCCCAAATGATCGTCTGGGTGAGCTTCACGCTCATGGCCGGTTCGCTCATCGGAGGCATCGCCGTCGCTCTCGTGCCGCGAGGTAAGACGGTGGCACAGGCAGCGGCCTGACCAAGTCAGGCAGCGAGGCAGGCGAGCAGCAATAGGTAGCAGGCTTCAAAAAGCCGGGGGCTGTTGCTGCTCTTGGAGCGTAGCAACCACCAATCCGCAATCGGCCAGGCCGGCGCTACTCGTAGCGCAACGCAACCATCGGATCGACTCTTGAAGCGCGGCGCGCCGGAACGTACGCCGCGATCAACGCCACGCCGCCGAGCAGTGCCGCCACCCCGGTGTAGGTTGCCGGATCACTTGCGCTCACTCCGTATAGCAGGCTCGCGACAAAGCGGGTCAAGGCAATCGCGCCCATAGTGCCGAGAACCAGCCCCGCGAGGGCCAGGATGGCGCCCTGCCAAAGCGTCGAGCGAAGGACGTCGCGCGGCTGTGCGCCGAGAGCCATGCGGATGCCAATCTCGTGCGTGCGCCGGCTGACCGCGTAGGCTATCAGACCGTACAGGCCGACCGCGGCAAGCAGAAGCGCGAGCGAGGCGAAGGTGCCGAGCAGCACCGCGTACAGTCTCGGCCGTGCCAAAGCCGCGGATATGTACTGTTCCATGGGTTGGACTGCGGTGACTGCCTGGGTGGGATCGACCTGCTGGACTTCGCGCCGGATCGCTGCCGCGATCTTCCGGGGCACCGCCGCCGTGCGCACGACCAAGTAAGTGATGTATCCCGGCACTTGCGCCTGCGCCAGAAACACGGTGGGCTGCGGCTCCGCTGTCAGTCCGTTATGCCGGATGTCGCCCACGACACCGATGATTTCGGTCGGCCTGGGGTTGGCCCAATCGCCGATGATGCGCTGGCCGATGGGATCCTCGTTCGGGCAGTACTTGTTGACGAACGACTGATTCACCAGCGCGACGCGCGGGCTGTCCATGCGGTCCTGCCTCTCGAAAGGCCGGCCCCGCAGAACAGGGATGCCCATGGCCGCAAAGTAACCGCGGCTCACCGTCGATACATCGGATTCCATGCTCTTCGGGTCGGCGGGAACGGGCCGTCCAACAATGTGGAACGGCCCGTTGTTGGTAAACCCTGCAAGCGGGAGGAATTGAATTGTGCCGACCGTGCGGACTTCAGGTAACGTCTCGACTCGATCCAGAACGCTTTCGACCAGACTCGAGCGCCTGACCGCATCGCCCGTGACGAACATGCGCATGGTTAACACCTGCTCCGGCTGGAAACCGAGTTTCACTTCGAGAAGGCGGGAAAACGTGCGGAGAAGCAGTCCCGCACCGACCAGAAGCACCACGGCGAGCGCCACCTCGCCGACGACGAGCGCGGCGCGAAATCGCCGCTGGCTGCGACTGTCGCCCGGGCTCCGGCCGTGCTCCTTCAGGGCTGCCTGCAGCTCGAAGCGGGAGGTTTGCCAGGCCGGCGCCAACCCGAAGACGATCGCAGTGAGAAAAGAGAGCGCCACGGTAAATGCTAGAACGCGCGCGTCGAACCGCACGTCTGCCAATTGCCCGAACGTAACCGCGTCTTGCGCGAGGAAGACAAGCGCGCGGCTGGCCCACGAGCCAAGGAACAGGCCGAGCGCGCCTCCCATCGTGGACAGCGCGACACTCTCAGCCACAAGCTGCTGAACCAGCCGGCCGCGGCTTGCCCCGAGTGATGCGCGAAGAGCCAGCTCGCTCCGGCGGCCCACACCGCGCGTCAGCAGCAGCCCCGCCAGGTTTGCGCACGCGATCAGCAGGACGAAAGCGACCACACCCAGCAGGATCAGCAAGACCAGGCGGTTGTCTCGCACAAGATAATCGCGCAGGCTGAGCACCACCACACCCCAGTCCTTCTCTATGGCTTCCTGCCGGCCGATTTGATCGGCGAGGACTGCCATTTCTGCCCGCGCCGCCTCCAGGGTTACGCCGGGACGGAGGCGGCCGTAGCACTGGAAGGCCCGTGAGCCGATCGCGTCGGGCTTGTTGCGGTCCAGAGGTATCGGGAGGTACAGGTCGACGTGGGGTGTTCCCACCCGGAAGCCGGCCGGCATCACCCCGACCACGACCGCAGACCCGCGACCGATTGGGATGGTTTTGCCAAGGACGGTGGGGTCCGACCCGAATCGCCTCTGCCAGTAGCCGTGACTCAGGACGACGACGGAGGTTCCGGGCGCCGCTTCCCCGCGGACGGCCGAACGGTTGAATCCCTCCGGATCCGCGAAGACGCGACCCAAGGATGGTTGAACTCCGAAGACGCGAAACAATTCTGACGTCGTCCACAGGCCGGACACCTGGTCCGCGCCGTCGATACCCTGTGTGTTGACCGGGATGGCCTGCGCGATTGCGAGCGCTTCGAAGGATTGAGCGCGGTCGTGCCACGGAACAAAGCTGCGCGGATGTACAGGCGTCGTGCCCGGCCCTTGCAGCGGACGCTGGAGCAAAGCCACGATTCGATCCGCGTGGGGGTACGGGAGCGGTTTCAGCAAAGCCGCGTTGACGAACGTGAAGATGGCCGTATTCGCTCCGATACCCAGCGCCAGTGACAACACTGCGACGGCAGTGAAGCCGGGGTTCCTCCGTAACACGCGGAACGCATAGCGTAAGTCTTGCCCCAGCCGCTCAAGCGAATTCCATCCCCACATGGCGCGTGTGTCCTCCTTGATGACCGTGACGTTGCCGAAAGCCCGGCGCGCCGCGTAGCACGCTTCGTCAGGCGGCAGACCTGCTTCCCGTTGCTCTTCCGCCTCCGCTTCCAAATGCGCACGAAGTTCGCGATCGAGCTCGTTGTCAGCACGACCGGTGAATCGCTCCAGCAGTCGCCTCCAAGACGACATGCCTCTCCTCCGATCACTCGTATCTCAAGGCCACCATTGGATCGACGCGCGAGGCGCGGCGGGCGGGGATGAACGCCGCGATGAGAGCTACGTCCAAGAGCAAAATGAATACTGCGATGAATATTAGGGGATCGCTCGGCTTCACTTCATATAACAGGTTCCCCAAAACGCGAGTCAGTGCGAGCGAAGCTGCCAGCCCAATCCCAAGGCCCAGCAGCACCATCCGCAAGCTCTGCTCAAGAACAAGCTGCAGAATGCCTCTCTGGTGAGCGCCAAGCGCTATCCGGATTCCAATCTCATGCGTTCTTTGGGTAACAAGGTATGCCATCACACCGTAGATTCCGATAGCGGCCAAACCCAGGGCCAAGGCCGCAAACAGTCCGAGCAGGAATGCGGAGAGCCGGTCCTGTGTTACCGAACGGGCGACAAGTTCCTCCATGGTCCGGACGTTTGAAACCGGTTGCTCCTTGTCAATAGCCAGCACCTCATGGCGGACCGCTTCGGCCACGTGCATTGGGTTGCCCGCCGCACGCAGGACAACATTGAAGGAATTCGACGGCTTCTGAAGGAATGGTTCATAAACCTGCGGTGTCTTCGAGGCCCTGAGACCACCCTGCTTCACGTCACCCACGACCCCGACGATCTCACGCAGGTATGTCGGGCCGGAAATGTCCAATCGCTTTCCAATCGGGTCTTCGTTGGGGAAGAATCGCCTGGCCATCACCTCGTTGATGATCACCACAGGCTGGCTCGCCAAGGTGTCGCGCTCCGTGAAGAAGCGCCCGCGCATCAGTGGGATTCCCATCGCTTGGAGATAGCGCGGCGTAACGGCGTAGTAGTTAGCCGCGGTTCCGGATTCGGGGGTTCCAGGCGCGCGTCGGTCGATGCGGATGCCGACATCCGTAACGTCCGAAAATGGAATGGAGGTGGAGACGGCGGTCTCGCGCACGCCGGGCAGGCCTTGGATCCTGCCGAGCAATTGATGCACGAACTCATTCTGCTTGTGAGGCTCCGGATACTTCACCGCGGGTAAGTTGATTCTCGCCGCCAGGACGCTTTCGGGGTTAAAACCCGGCCGGACTTCGAGCAGCCGCCAAAAACTCTTCACCAGGAGGCCGGCGCCTGACAGAAGCACTAGCGCGAGGGCTACTTCCGACACCACAAGGGCGCTGCGCGCGCTCTTCCGCATTTCGGCCCCGCCGATTCTGCCGCCCGCCTTGAGGTATTCCTGAAGGTTGGCGCGCGAAAGACGTAGAGCCGGCGCCAGGCCGAACAGCACCCCGGTAATGGCGGATAGGCCAAAGGTTCGCGCTGGATAGCGGAGGTCCTGCTTCAGCCGTTCCAGTGAACTCCAACCCCACATTTCGCGCACATCTTCCTTCACCAATGTCGCGTTTCCCAAGGCCCTCTGGGCGGCGTAGCGGGCCTCTTCCGCGGCCAGGCCGGAGTCCTGTTGCTCTTCCGCTTCAAGCTCCAGATGAGCGCGGATTTCGCGGTCGAGATCCTCCTCCCGCCGCTGCCGTGAGGACCACGGCAGCCAGTTGCCCATCGAGCGCCACCAGCGCATTTCACCCCTCCTCGGCCGGCCACATTACCCGCGCGATGGCGCCGGCCAATTGCTTCCACTTGGACTCCTCCAGGGCGAGCTGCTTCTTACCCGACGGCGTCAGCCGGTAGTACTTGAGCTCGCGCTTGCGGTCCTTCGCCATCTCCCACTTCGATATGACCCAGCCCTTGCGTTCCAGCCGATGCAGGGCCGGATAAAGCGAGCCATGCTCGACCTGCAGCACGTCGACCGTCGTCCGCTGGATGTGCTTGGCTATCTCGTGTCCGTGAGCGGGGCCAAACAGCAGCGTCCGCAGGATAAGCATGTCGAGCGTGCCCTGAAGCAGTTCGATCCGGTTGGGAGATCCCTTTGCCATATCGTTGGTAGATAATCTACCATGAAATCTTATCGCTAGAGTAGACGTTCGACCATCACTTTTGGTTCGTTTTTGTTTGATTCGGGCCCTGCCCAGCGTCCTGGCGGCGTAGCGAAGGTCCTGCCAGAGGGAAAACATAGACACCTCCTTTGAAGCGGGTCGATCTAGTGCAACACCCAGCAATCTTCATGCCAATAGTCCGAGGCTCCGGGCGTCCCAGATGGGGCACGACTTATCAGCGGCTGGTCCTCTCGAAGAAGGCCCCGGAAGTGTCCGGCCGCAGGACTCCTCGTCCCAGGTGTGGGACCCGTCTGGAGCGACAGCGCACACAGACCTCAAGATCTCCAAAGCAGGTTTCCATGGTAAAATGTCGCCCTTTTTAGTGAGTGTTAGTGGTGGTTCATGATGGCAGATCGATTTCGCGGTACGGTGCTCTACCAACAACAAGGCGACTTGGATATTTATGCAATGCGGCGCTCGCTTCTAGCCAATCTCGAAAACAACACTTACGTGTCGGTCACCGCATACTGGGCGGCCCGATAGGCCGGCTTGACTATGCTAACCCGACGGCAATTGCTATCCATGACGGCCGCAATAGCCGCTTTCCCCGGAGTCGTGCACGGCCAAGGGGCGGTTCCCGCTGCGAACTACCGGAGCTATTCGCGGTGCCTGCCGGATTATCTTCGCATCCTGGCTCAGCGCGCCTATAACCTGCGCAATCAAGAGATCGCGAAACTGACCACAACAGCGGCGATCCGCGATCGCCAGCGCTGGGTTCGAAAAACCTTCTGGAAGCTCGTGGGGGGAACGCCGGAGCGCACCCCGCTGAACGCGCGGACCGTTGGCTCGTTCGAGCGCGAAGGCTACCGGATCGAAAAGGTGGTGTACGAGAGCCAGCCGAGGTTTTTTGTTCCGGCAAATCTCTACGTGCCAACCTCGGGCCGCCCGCCATTCCCCGGGGTCCTGTTTCAAATGGGACATGCCACCGACGGCAAGGCTTATGACCTTTACCAACGGTGCTGCCAAGGACTCGCGAAACTCGGCTACGTCGTGTTGGCCTTTGATCCGATGGGGCAGGGAGAGCGAACCTATTACCCGGCCGAAGAACCATTCCGGACCCGGCTGAACGCCGACGAAGAACACACCGCGCCGGGTCGGCAAATGCTGTTGTTCGGCGACACCAGCACGCGGATGCAAGTTTGGGATGGGATTCGGAGCCTTGATTACCTTGCCTCGCACCCGATGGTCGATGGCTCGCGGCTCGCTTCGACCGGACAGTCGGGCGGAGGAACCACCACGATGCTCCTCGCCTGCGTGGACGACCGCCTGGCTGCCGCAGCCATCGTGTGCCCTAACACCGAGAACGTGGCCTGCGCGAACTTCAACCCGCCAGGGTCGACCGATGACGCCGAGCAGAACTTCATTGGTTCCGGCCCGATTGGTTTCGATCGATGGGACCTGCTCTACCCGCTCGCTCCCAAGCCGCTCCTGGTCCTGGTGAGCGATAAGGACTTTTTCGGCACTTACTCTTCGAACTACATTACAAGTGGATGGGAAGAGTTTCAAAAGCTGCGGAAAATTTACGAGACCATGGGGCGCGGCGACCGTATTTCCTGGAACAGCACACCGCTGCCTCACGGGCTCGCCTACGCGATGCGCCTTCAGATCTATAGTTGGCTCGGCCGCTGGCTCAAGGGCGAGGCGCGAGCGGTCGAAGAGGAACCGCAGGTGTCGCCGGAGCCCGAGACCACGCTCTTTGTGACGGCGTCGGGCAGCGTGGTGCAGTCGCTGCAAAGCGAGACACCATTTTCCCTGAACAAGAAGCGCGAGGTGGGGGCCATTCCGGTCAAGCTCGAGGAGCTGCTGGGAGTCGAGCGCCCAGCCAGCGCCGTCCGCGCCGCAACGCTGGGGCGCACGCGGTTTCGTCGCACAGAGATCGAGGCAATTGAGGTTCCTTCGGCGCCGCGAGTCTGGATCCCGGCCTGGCTCTTTCGGCCTAAGGAGACAGACCGTTCCAAGCCTGTCGTAGTCGTGCTGGAGCCGGCGGCGCGCGGGCAGTGGCACGAAGGAGAGACCTACGATAGGGTCGCTACGGCGGGCTGCGTAGTATGCGCCCCGGACTTGAGAGGCGCCGGTGATCTGACGCCCGAGTTTTCGCGCGGGGCGGCCCGTTATGCAAGGTCCCACAACAGCGAAGAAGAGTATGCCTGGGCCTCGTTGATTCTGGGGAAACCGCTGCTGGGCCAGCGCGTCACGGATATTCTGGCGCTTGTTCAGGCCCTTCGGGCCCGCGTCGACCTCGCCGGCCGGCCTCTGATTCTCGCGGCGAAGGGGATGATGACCGTCCCCGCAATTTTTGCCGCGTCGCTGGAGACCTCCATCGGGGCCCTCCATCTCGCAGGAGGGCTGATCTCTTTCCGTGCGCTCGTGGATGCTGAGAATTACGTGCATCCATTCGGCAACTTTGTGACAAATCTACTGAATCACACCGACCTGCCCAGGCTGGTTGCGGGGATCGCCCCGCGGCAGGTTGTGATAGCCGGTGGAGTGGACGGCTCCGCCAAGCGCATGGAGACTTCCGACGTCCGCAGGGCTTATCAGGAAGCTGGCAACGTGGAAGTCCTGGATGAAGCATCGTGGGACTCCTGGCAGGCCTTAAAGGCTTAAGGGCTCGCGCAGAAATAAATTCACATTTTGGCGCGAGCGCCGGGCGGGCAAATGCGAGGCGCCGCGACGAAGGCGATGTCGGACATCGTCGAGGAGCGGCAACGAAGCCGATACGCGCCCTTGCCGCCGCGCCCCTGCGGGCTGCGGCCCGCAGGCTCGCTGGCTTTGTTGCTCGCTCCTCACATACGGCCCCGGGTATAGCTCGTCGCTCGCGCCTCACCAGCGGGCCTGGGGGCCTGCAGCAAAATGTGAAGTTATTTCTGCGCGAGCCTTAAGGATCGAAAAACGTGCGATTCTTGGTGCCTTCTATGTAAACTCGGCCTTCCCGCAGACCTGTAGGGCCGGGACCTGTGCCCGCCCGAACATCGTTTTCGCGCAAAATCCCGCCGCAAGAACGTAACGGAAGATTACAAGCCGGCCGATGTTTATGTAGGACTGCGCCATATGGTTATCGGAATCAAACCGGCCGATATTGGATTTAAGACACATTTCCCGATAGCAAATGGCCAACCCCTGCCCCGTCGAGCGCCCACCCGTATTTATTTGCTGACGTCCACGGAAACGCTGACAACCGAAGGGGCGGAGGAGATTCCGCGGAATAGGACCGGCGAGGTGTTCCCGCTACTTATCAAATGTGACGAATTAATAACCGAAGCCAGACTTGTCGATGAAAAACGACGAGCTGAACAATCCGTTCAAACACCAGCGAAAAACTCATAACTCCGAGCGCCATGTCGGCGAACACCTCGATCCTTATAACCGACTGCCTGCAGAACGACTTCGTCGGTCCGGTTGGCCGTTTCGAAGGGTTACCGAATGCATTGCACGTCGGTCACGACGAATCACTGCGTTTGTTGGGAAGGAATCCGGCGGAGGGGCCCGTCGCTCGCATGATCACGTGGGCGCATGCTCAACCCGATGAAATCCTCAAGGTCATTCATGTTCGCGACTGGCATGATTCCAGCGACCCGAAGCAGCGGTCTCATCTGGAGCAATTTGGCCGGCATTGTTTACGAAATTCGATTGGAGCCGAATTTGTCTTTGACATCCAAAACGTACACGCGAACAAGCGCCTCGAAATCGTTGACGCGACAACGCTAAGCAACTTTGTCGATGCACACCTGGACGACGTCCTGCGCCCTTATTGCACAACTGCGGTATGCGTGGGATTGATGGGCGTGTGGACGGAAGCGAAGATCACTTTCCTCGGCTACGATCTGCGCAGTCGTTATCCGCACTTCCGCCTGGCGGTGTGTTCCGCGCTCACGGCAAGCTCGTCGCGCGAAAATCACTTCGTGGCGCTTGATCAGCTCGAACGTATTCTTGGGGTGGATGTTATACCGTCGGTAGGCGAATTCATCGAGTTCCTTGGCGGGAAGGTCGAGGACGCGCCGCTTATTGGATTCAGCCAAAAACATCCCGACGTACAGGTGCTCGACAAAACGGCGCTTAGCGATACCGACCGCAAGTTAGTGCGTTACCTGTTCCGCGGTTGTCGACATGTCGACGTTCGCACATTGGATGGCGGATTCTCTGGCAACTTTGTTCTCGGAACAAAAAGCATCGACCTCCATGGCCATGAGCAGGTGCCGCATGTCGTGAAGATCGGCCCAAAGGCGCTCATCGGCAAGGAGCGTACATCGTTTGAGCGGATTGAAGCGGTGCTGGGGAATTCGGCTCCGCGTGTCGCGGACTTTGCGGATCTGGAAACACGGGGCGCCATCAAATATCGCTATGCCGCCATGGGACGCGGCGATTCCCGTTCGTTTCAGAAAATCTATGAAGCCGGTGCGTCTGATCAAGACGTCAAACGAATACTTGATTCAGTATTCGTTGATCAGCTGGGCCGCTTTTATCGTGCCGCGCAGGCCGAACGGTCGGATCTCTTTCAGTATTACGACTTCAAACCGGAATGGGCGTCTTCGGTTGCGCACAGGGTCGGAGAGGTTCTCAGCGCGCCGGCCGGGACCGATTCATTGGAATTTCCGGGTGGCAGAAACGCGCCAAATATTGTGAAGTTCTACGGTCAAACGCTGGCCGCCTTGCCGCGCATCCCGCGTTCCCACTATTTCTCATACGTGCACGGCGATCTCAATGGCGCAAACATCATTATCGACGGCCAAGCGAATGTGTGGCTGATCGATTTCTTTCATGCGCACCGCGGCCATGTGTTGCGGGACTTGATCAAACTTGAAAACGACCTGCTCTATATTTTCACCAGGATCGAAAATGAGCACGACTTCGCTCAAGCGATCCAAATAAGCGAACTGTTGATAGCGATCGAAGATCTGGCGGCGCCACTGCCGGCGCTGAACGCTGCGGTGACCCATCCGGAGCTCAGACGCGCCTACCGGATCGTCGGCCTGCTGCGCGAGCACTATCCCGAGCTGGTTCACGCTGATCGTGACCCCTCTCAATGGTTAATCGGTCATATTCGGTACGCCGTCCATACGCTGAGTTTTCAAGAGTCAAACATATGGCAAAAACGGTGGGCACTGTACTCGGCGTGCCTCGCTGCCGATGCCTTGACACAGCGCGCTTCACGAGTTGGGCCGCTTCGTATCGATTGGCTGCCTCAGGCTATCACCACCCCAGGCAGACTCGGCCTTACTATTATGCCGGGGCGTCGCGATTATGGACGTTCGCTCGACGAGGATTTAAGAGTCTTAATGAACGAGCATATCGATAGAGTTATTTGTTTGTTGACTGACGACGAATTCCACCGATACGGCGTAAACGATCTGTTGTCCCGGTACAGCGCGCTCGGGATCGAAGTGGAGCATTTGCCTGCCGTTGATGGACGCGTGCCGGGTCGAACCGAACTATTAGATGCTGTTTCCCGACTGTCGAAACAACTGAAGGATGGGGAAAATGTACTGGTTCACTGCGTCGGCGGCTTGGGGCGGGCCGGAACGGTGGCAGCTTGTTTCTTGAGATCGCGAGGTTTTGAAGCGCCCGCTGCGATCGATCTCGTGCGCAAGATACGGTCGCCGCGCGCGATCGAAACCGAGCTTCAGGAGAGAACGATTCGCGAGTTTCCGAACGAAGTAGGTGATCCATAAAACGGTAACGCATTTCGCCCCGGCGGGGCGCAAGGAGCTTAGCTGGGGGTGAGCGAAGCGAGCCCCCGGGTAGAATAGGAACAACGATACGCACCCCGGCAGGGGTTGCAGGAGTTCCCCGCGCCCCTGCCGGGGCGCGTTGGTCGCGTAGGCACGGGTTCCAGGGGTTCGCAAAAGCGCTCACCCCTGGCTAAGTTCCTACCGCTCCGGAGCGGTTAGGTTACCGTATTTGCGAAATCCCTAGTAAGTGCGGTGAGGTCAGTGGTCCTCGGACTTCGACAATCAGAAGTCCGAGGACACGATACAGGACGAAACGATGGCACCTTTCAACATTTTTCAGCGCGTATCCCAAGCTCCCACCAATCCGAAAGCCCCGCCGAAGACTCGTCAATTCGACGTTGCAGACCTGTATGAGGGACCAATTCAAACGGGCGCCGCGGTCGAGGAAGGAAGTCAGGCCCTCGATGAAAAACTTCGGCAGGCTTACTTCTGGATCGTGAACAATGCGGTCATCAGCCCGCACTACGATGTCGAGTACAACGATGGACCGGCGCAGACATATGCGGTTGGAGACAGCAAACGAACGCTGACGCTCCCCTCCGCTCAAAGTTACTCCAGCTTCATCTTGTTCCCGCTGTTGACATTCGCGACCCGGCGCAAATGCTTGTTCGTCGGCGGTGCAGGCCGAGGCAAAACGGCAAGCGCAGTTTTGATGGGCGTCTTGGCCGGTTATCCAGTGCGCGAAGTACGCCGCGCAATGCAGCATGGACATCCGCAAATGACGATCGCCGATTTGCTCGGCAATCCGTTGCCGGCGGATTTGGTGAACGCGCAGAGCATGAACGACATCCGCATCGCGTGGCGCTCGTGGTTGTCGATGCGGGTGAAAATTGTCGATGAATACAACCGTATCCCCACGCGCACGCAAAGCGCGTTGTTGACGGTCATGGGGGACAACTACGCGGAGGTGCTGAACCATATCTACGAATGCCCGGAATCCGCGTGGTACCTGACGGCGAACGACGACCAGGGCGGCGGCACTTACCAGGTAATCGAAGCGCTGCGCGACCGCATCGACGTGATCGTACAGGCGCTGGCGTTTAACCCGCGCTTCCTCGGTGATCTGTTGGTGCGTATCGAAGAAAACATTCGACCCGAAGAGGTTGTGCCACGCGAGATTGTATTCACCGAAAAAGAGGTCGAACGTCTCGGCGAGCAGATCCTCCAGGTGGAAGTACCTGTCGAGGTGCGCCGCCGGTTGGAATTCTTCGCCAGCCAGTTCGAGCTCTTTGAAACCGCAGGCGCCCAGTTCGAATACATGACGAAAGATACCGCGCGGCTTTCCGGTATCGACTGGGGTCAGATGGTGGCAGCGGATAACGGCCGCGATCGGCTCAAGGACCTGGGATGTCAGACGCGCAACGGTTTGTCGGTGCGCAATCTGATGACTCTGCTGATTTTTGCCAAGGCGCTGACATATTTTCGGGGTAACCGAACCGTGGAGCTCGAAGACGTGCGCCAGACTCTGCCGTTCGTGTTGCACGACAAACTGCAGCCGGATCTGGATGCGCCGTTCTTCGGTCTTCCGGAGAATGCAGCGTATCGCACAGACCGTCTGGGATGGCTGCGCCGCTTGTTCGATCTCGCCAACGACGAGTACAACCGTCTCGATCTTGATCGCAACGATGCGGTCGGCGAACTCTCCGCCGATTTTGCCAAGGGATTGGACGGTCTCAGCGAGCGCGAGACGCGTTCAAGGCTTTCCAAGATCGAGCGCTTGATCGGCGAACTCGTAAAGGGCCGCAAATTATATGGTCACCTGTACGACGATCTGCTCAAGCTTAAATATCTGCATCAGCGCTATACCAACTATCTACACTGGCTGCGCTCACAATAAATGACCATCTCTGATCCCTTGGCTCGAGTGCTCGCTGCCGGCCGGGCGCAGTTCAATGCCCGCGTCGCGGAGGCGAAACATCACTATCCGGCGCTCGACAGCATGGCCTTCGCCGCCTTCTTGCGCACGAGTGTGGATGCGGTAGTACGCTCCGTCGCCGAGATCGCTCCAGAACGTGTGGCGCCGGTCGCCGTCGTGGCGTACGACATTGGGCTCGAGCTCGTTGGTCAAGCGCTTGCGGGTCCAGGCGCCCGCAGCGAGCTTATCGATCGCGTCTGGCAAGCGCTGGCGCCCCAATACGCGCGCCTGGTGTCGGAACAGCCGGTGGAAGTGCTCGGCGCGCTTACCAATGCAGCGGTGAATATCGGCAAGGTACCGAACGCGCGCGCCGATCAATGGATACAGGGCATGACTGATTTAGCCAAATACGCCGATTCCGTCTCATGCTTGCGAGCAATAGGGCAGATCATGGCGTGGCGCGGTGGCCTCGCGCACTTTCGCTTGGGCGCGATTCGGGTTGCTGACCAGCTGCCCGAAAACGTTGCGCTTGCCGCCGTGGGAGCAGCCGCGGGCGATAAGTGGACGTCCGTGCGCGAAAACTTCCTGGCTGACCCCTGGTGGGCGCCGGCCGTTGAAAAGCGTCGTGCGTTACAGGGTATCGAAATCGGACAGTTCACGGGTTTTGGCGGGATATTTCGCGCGCCGCCCGAAGTTCGCGCCAACGCCGAAGGTTTCTGCGTAAAGAGCTTCGATCGATTCAGTTTCCTGATCGCTGATGCCTACGGCGCGGTACTACATCCGGCCACGGCCGAAGAATTCGATGGCTCGAAGATCGACCTGCGCGCAAAAACGGCGCCGCTAAAAGGATCGAAGCTTTTGTTGGGCGGACGTCAAGTCGAGCTCGACTTGCCGGAGGACGGACTGGCTGTGACGTGCAACGAACATACCATAGCGGTCACTTCCCTCTACACCTTCACTATACGGTTGTTTCCTCTGCTATGAGCGTTTTGCGCGACGCCGAATTCCTTGCTAAGCGCTCGGCACTGATCGAGCGCTGGCGCGCGGCATGGCCGCAAGCAGTCGCAGTGTGGAGCAAGTTCACGCGGTTGCGTGATGCGCGCTTGTGCGAGAGCCGCGTGGAAGCGGCACAGGAAGGCCTGAGCGGCAGCTTCGCTATGATCCGCCTCGCCGATCAAAGCGTGGTCGTGGATCTCGAAACGGTACACAGCCTCGGCCTCGACGACTACGCCGTTGAGATTCTCGCGCATGAGATTGGCCATCACGTGCTCGCTCCGGGCAACGCCACCGATCAGTTTCGGTTGCTCGCTCGAATCCGGCGGGCATTGCCCACACTCGAGCGGCACGCGCCGATGGTTGCCAATCTCTACACCGATCTCTACATCAATGATCGATTGCAACGCCAGGCCGACTTGCGCATGGCGGATATATACAAGCGGCTGGCGCAAGCCTCGGGCGACGGGCAGGCGAAGCAAAGCGGCGTGTGGACGCTTTACATGCGGGTTTATGAAAACTTGTGGAAATTGGACAAAGGCACGCTGGGCGGCGGCAGCGCCGATGAGCGTCTTGATACCGATGCCTGGCTGGGCGCGCGATTGATCCGTGTATACGCTAATGACTGGCTGAGGGGCGCCGGAAAGTTCGCAACCCTCTTACTGCCGTATCTGGTTGAGGACACTGAAAATAAAAAGGCGCTCGACTATTTGCACGACACGAAGGATGCCGCCGAAGGATGCGAGCCGTCCGGCGCGCAGGACATCGAGGCGGATGAGATTGAAGGCGCCGTCCATCCGGCGGAAGATCCGAGCATCTCCGGTCTCGATGAACCCGTTGGCGAGGACCCTGAAGGACGAGAGAAATCGTCGAACTCTTCGGGCCAGGCACGCGAGCCTTTCGAATACGGCGAGATATTGAAAGCGGCCGGGATCAAACTGTCCGATCACGACATCGCGGTTCGCTATTACCGCGAACGGGCCTTGCCGCATATCGTCCGATTCCCGACCCGCGAGATACCGGAATCGCACGAACCGCAAATGGAGGGTCTGGAGCCTTGGGACATCGGCGATCCATTAGACGAAGTTGACTGGCTGCAGAGCGTGATGCAGTCGCCTCGGCCTATTCCCGGCCTCACCACGGTGCGGCGATTATATGGCCGCGAAACGGGCCGAACCCCGGACCGGATGCCGGTCGATCTCGATATGTACGTCGACAGTTCCGGTTCCATGCCAAACCCGCAGCGGCAAACGTCGTATCTCACGCTGGCCGGCGCAATCATTGCGCTGTCGGCGTTGCGCGTCGGCTCAAGAGTGCAGGTGACGTTATGGAGCGGCAAGAACCAGGTCTTGCACACCGATGGATTCGTGCGCGACGAAGACAAAATCCTGAAGGTGCTCACGGGGTTCTACGGTGGAGGGACGTGTTTTCCGATTCATCAGCTGCGCGACACGTATGCAGGCAGGAATGCGAACAGCCGGCCCGTCCACATCCTGATGATTTCCGACGACGGCATAACGACCATGTTCGAGCGTGACGAGCGCGGCAATAGCGGATGGGATATCTCCGCCAATGCGCTCGCAACAGGCCGCGCGGGCGGGACGATGGCGTTGAACCTGCCGGCGGCGTGGGATCAAAAAAAAGCCGGGCGGAACTTGCCGGTATTCGAGGACTTGAAGCGGGCACGCCGGGAACAGGGATGGGAGATACACGCCATCGCGAAATTTGAGGATTTGCTCGAATTCGCGCGCTCGTTCAGCCGGCGCCACTATGCAGCAAAAGAAAAGGCGACCCGGGCGGAGACTCACCCATGATCGTCGTTTGGCGCGTCACCGAACGCTGCAATCGCTCATGCCCTTTCTGCGCCTATGACCGAACGCTTTCCCGCTCACGGCAAGACGTGGATGAGCAGATGGTGGAACGGTTTTGTCGAGTGCTGGGCGAGTATCGACGAACGACCGGTGAACGCATCCTCTTGAGTTGGCTCGGCGGTGAACCGTTGCTTTGGCGTCCTGTGTTCGAGGTCTCGCACCGATTGCGTCAAACTTTCCAGATTGAAGTCAGCGCGACGACTAATGGCACGACGCTTCACCTGGGGCGCGTGCAGCGTCACATTCTTGAATGCTTTTCCGAGCTTACCGTGAGCGTGGACGGCTTCGCCGAATTTCACGAGCACGTGAGAGGTTGGCCTGGAGGTTGGCACCAACTTCGTGAAGCGGTGCAAACGCTCGCACAGGCGCGTACTGCAATGGCGGCGCAGCTAAAACTGCGTGCCAATGTCGTGCTCATGCGCGACAATTTGACGATGTTCGCCGACTTGTGTGAAGCGCTCGCCGGATGGGGATTCGATGAGATCACCTTCAATCAACTGGGTGGACGCGATCGACCGGCATTCTTCTCCGCACACCGTTTACGGCGCCAAGATTCGCAAACCCTGTCGGCGATATTGCCCAGGCTGCGTTCAAGACTCGCTCGCCGGGGTGTGCGCTTATGTGGAAGCGGGCAGTATCTCAGAAGGATCGACGCGAGCACGCACGACATCAGTCTTGCGGTCAACGATTGTGCCCCCGGCGAGAGCTTCCTGTTCGTCGATGAGCGCGGCCGTGTCTCGCCATGTAGTTTCACGTCAGAGAATTTCGGTCTGCCGCTAAAGGCCGTTTGCTCCGTCGACGGTTTGCTCTCCTTGCCCGGGAGTTTCGCGACGGCGCGCGAGCGCAAGCCGGCGCCGGTGTGCAACGATTGTCCTTCTACCCATGTTTTTGCCAAGTTCGCCGTCTGAACCATGGAACGACAAGGCCCAATACTGGAAAAGCTGACGCGACGTCTGGCCGAGACGCCGCCTGATTTTCTCGATGAACCACGGATCGGTACAACGGGTCGCGTGTTTGTTCCGGCCTTGGTGAACGATCTTTTGTCTCTGTACGGCGCTCGAGCCCCGGCTGCCGCGCTCATGCGCTTTCATGGAGCGGACGCGAAGATCGATCGAAATCGGCTTGCGCTTGCAATGATTACGGTTTGGCTGCTCGCGGATGAATGGTTTGTGTCCGTAAAAATCCCGCAAGCGGACGCGCTGCGCGTGCTCGACGAAACCGTTACCGAACTGGCTGCGGCCACGGCGGCGCATAAATTCGTGAACGACACCGATCGGCGCGAAGAGCTTGCGCGCGTGGTATTGGCGCGTCTCAACTATCGCCCGGCGCGCGAGACCATTGCGCAAGCCACAGATCGGCTCTCCAGCCTGAGCAGTACCGAGCGCCGCCGTCTGCTGGAAGCGAGTCGCGCCGCCGAGCGCCGCGCGCGTGCCATCCGCGAGGCGTTGGCCAAGAAGGCCGCCGAAGAATCGGCCGACAAGTGGACGCGCGAATGAGCGACCTCGTCACCGATCACGATCGTTACCCTACGCTTACGGAAGCGGGACGGCGCATGCTCGAATTCATGCGCGAGCATCCCGCCGCGCCCGTCTATCGCAATCAAAGCGGCAACCGCCTCACGGCGGCGGATATCGAGGCGCTGCGGATTTTTGAACGCGAAGTCCTGGAAGCCGCTGTGGGTTGGTCGCGGGGCTGCATGCCGTCTTGGGCAACAGCGTTTGTTGCGCGTACTTTTGAAGACGTTCCGTTCTATCGAGCGCTCGGCTCGCCCCCGCCGCGTTTTGAAGATCTACCAACCGTATCGCGCGCCGATTTTGCCGCCGACATCGCCCGTTTCGTTCCTGATTCGGTCGAATTGGATCGGCTCATCAATTTCCGCACTACCGGTACTTCCGGCCATCCCATGCTTATCGCCTCGCACCCCATGGTTGCCGGTCGTTATCTCGCTTTTCACAAACGGGCGTTGCGAAGGTTCGGCGTTGACCTCACACACGGGGGCGGACAAGTGGGTGTCGTGCTGTTGGGCCATCAGCGCAAGTGCTTCACGTATGTGTCGGTGACGCCGACGATGGACGAATCAGGATTGGCCAAGATCAATCTGCATCCGAACGATTGGCGCGACCCCGATGACCGGGCGCGATATCTCGACGCGCTGGCGCCAGAAGTCTATGGGGGCGATCCAATTTCGTTTGCTGAGCTTCTAAACCTGCCGATCACGGCGAGGCCGCGCGCTTTGATTTCGGTCTCGATGATGTTGTCGCCCGGCTTGAGGCGACGTCTCGAGGAACGCTTCGGTTGTCCCGTGCTCGACGTCTACTCGCTCAACGAAGCAGGTCCGGTAGCCGTGTTCGATCCGGCGGTCGGCGGTCATGTCTTGTTGCAACCGATGCTCTACGTCGAAATCCTCGACAAGGCCGGGCATCCGGTGAACGTCGGCGAAAGAGGCGAAATCACGCTTACCGGTGGATTCAATTTTTGCCTGCCGTTGCTGCGTTACCGCACTGGTGATTACGCTTCGCTTTCTTTCAGCCCAGAGGCGCCAGTGCTGACCGGTCTATCCGGCCGGCCACCTGTTCGGTTTCGCACGGAAAGCGAAGAATGGATCAACAATATCGATGTCACGCATGCTCTCGGCCAGTTTCCTATTCCGCAGTTCGGTCTGCACCAGCGCGCCGATGGCACCGTCATTTTACGTCTCTCTGAAACCGCGCTGCCGCTTCTGGATGCGGCGCGCGCCGCCTTGAAACCGCTGTTCGGCGCCCAAACCATCGACGTAGAAGTCATTGCCGTCGAGGATAAAATCAACCAATACACTTCCGACCTCGAATCGAGCCAACCATGAGCCGGTGTTTTCTTGGTGCGCACAAAGTCACAATTCGGTCAAATTTGCATCAGGCTCGTGGCACGGGTGTCCCGCCCGTGGGAAGTGGGGATCTAAGCCGGTCATGGCCGAGACGGCCATGCGCCGGTGTTTTGACGTTTCACCTGCCTGCTTTGTGCTGCCGGAGGCATTGCCAAGGTTGAAAGCGCGGGGTCGAATTCCGTTTCGACCTCCATCCTAACCTCAGCAAGTCGAAGAGCTTAAGTCCAGAAGTCGATCAGTGCCGGAGTCGTTTCCTTGGTTCCGGTGCGCCCAGGGTCGAATTTTGTCCCCGAAAGGTTGCTAATTGGAGTACAAACCTGCCGATCAAGTCTACGGGACACGGACTTTCACATGATTCCTTCTGGAGAATAAGCGCCAAGTCTCAAGTTCACGTCTAACGTGTCGGACTCGGCGGGACGATCAAGCAGAGCCCTCCGGTTCCTCAGGGTACAGGACTGCATTCTGTGCCCATTTTCAAGGGTGTCAGAGCTGAATCTGCCCTGGATAGGGAAAAAAGTAAATTGATGCACCGCCTTAAACAGATTTTAATCGTAGATGACGAAGAGCCCAACAGAGAGACGCTGGCCTCAATGGTGTCTTGTTTAGGGTACGAGTCTGAATGTGCTCGGGACGGAATCGAAGCGCTGGCCAAGGTGAAGCTGGAGATAGACCTCGTACTTCTGGATGCGACGATGCCCGGAATGGACGGCTTCGAAGTGGCCAAACAAATTCGCAATAATCCGGATCTTGACGAGATCCCGATCGTTATGGTGACGGCTCTGTCCGGCAAACAGTCCCGGCTCCGTGCGGTCGAAGCGGGCGCAAATGACTTTATCTCCAAACCGGTCGACCTGACAGAACTCGGAGTCCGTCTGTCGTCTTTGCTGAAGACGAAGGAAGCCCGGGACGCGCTTAGGAGGAATCAAGCCCTCCTGGAGCAAACGGTGCGCAAGCGCACGGCCGATCTCCACCAGGCGTTGCAGGCCATGGCTGAGGCTCAACGGAGCGCCTACGACGCTCACCTCGACACCATCCAACGTCTGGCTGTGGCGGCAGAATACAAAGACGGGAACACGGCAGCTCACATTCAACGCATGAGCCACTACTGCGCCCTTATTGGCCGGAGCCTCGACTTGCCTCCAGGCGAGGTGGAGATCCTACGCTATGCCAGTCCGATGCATGATGTGGGAAAGATCGGCATTCCTGACGCCATCCTGCTGAAGGCCGGCAAGCTCAATCCGGTTGAATGGGCCATTATGAAACGCCACACTGTCATCGGCGCTTGTATCCTACACGGCTCTCTCTCGAAGCTCCTGCAAGCAGGGGAGAGCATTGCCCTTTCCCATCACGAGAAGTGGGATGGTACGGGCTACCCTTATGGGCTCGCCGGAGAAGAGATCCCGTTGTACGGGCGTATCTGTGCTGTTGCGGATGTGTTTGATGCTCTGACTACCCCGCGGCCGTACAAGGAGGCCCTCAGCAACGAACGAGCCTGCGAAGCAATGCTCAAAGGCCGTGGCTCCCACTTCGATCCCCAGATACTCGACGTCTTCTTTGAGAATCTTGAAGAGGCGCGCAAAATCCAGGATACGTGTCGCCAGGAATCCCCGATGGATGCCGAGGATATTTTGCCCCTTGATGCCACCCTTTTGGAAATTGGAGCCTGATTCTGCAGGTACGGAACCGCAGATGCACGCCGATTGACGCGGATGAATCCGACCTGACCCGCGAATCCACGAATTAACTCGAATCAGATCTTCAGCCACAGAGCCACGGAGACACAGAGACTTCTCCGTGGCTCTGTGGCCAAATCGAGGTCTGGTCGGCTCAGGCGTCCAAGCCGACACTGCTGGAGGCGCGGACACGACGCGAATCCTGGCTGGTTGATGATCATGCGATGCGGGAAACCCTTGAAAATGTCGCCGAAAGTAGCTAAAAAGATTCCTGCCTTGTGATACTGAGGCGCCGTACCCAAGTGGCTAAGGGAGAGGTCTGCAAAACCTTTATGCAGCGGTTCGAATCCGCTCGGCGCCTCCAGCCTCTTTTCAGCTAAGCTAGCCAGGTCGGCGGACATCGTTCGAAACGGGCATCACGGTCGACCGGGAGACCTGGTCATCGGCGATGATGACGGTGGCTTCATTGTTCCTAAAGGCTCTGCCCAGTCCGTCCTCGCCGCGGCCAGACAGCCTGGCGAGAAAGAAGAGGAATCCTGCGGTCGCATCGTGGCAGCCGACACATTTACGATTTCCTAGGATTTAGACAAGGCCGTACGCTCGATCCCCATCGCATCCCTTCTGGGCGACAGGGATGTGGAGCTCACCTGACGAGGCAGAAGATCGAACTCGCCGTGGTCCCGAAGAAAAGATCGCCCCGCTACTCCCGGGGGTTGTTGATGCTTTTTACCGTATAGCTCTGGCTGGCGCTGTCGAGGACGAAGATCACGACAACTCTGAGATCGGTCTCTTTTGTCGTTTTCTCGAGCCACTCCTCGGCCAGGCGGCTTCCCTGGGAGTTGAAGGAGATGTACTTCCTTCCAACCATCACCCCGTAGCCGCTTTCCCTACAGCCGAGCGCACAACGCTTTCCATGGGCAGGAAGGTCGGCTGCCGATTCCTGGTAGAAAGGAGCGCACTTCTGATCGACGAGGGTCCCTTCGACGCTCCTTTCCTCGTCACCCGGCGAGGCGGAGCTTAGCAGGACGGCAGCGAGAAGGATCGTAGTCAGCGACACTCGCTCGGCCCCCCCTTATTTCTGCCCTTCTTTTCCGTAGTTCAGATACACGACATACTTGGCGACGTACCTGATCTCACGGGGCAAGAGTTTTTCTTTCAGCGGCGCCATGTCGGTGTCGGGAATCCCTTCTCGGATCGTGTGCTCGATCTGAGAAAGCTTGCCGCCATGTTTCCACTTTCCATCGGTCAGGTCCATGGTCGGGTTCTTTGCAACCAGCTCGGTCTTCATATGACAGGTGACGCATTCCTTCTCGAAGACCTTCTGCCCCTTCTCAAGCTCGTCTTGAGTTATAGTGACCTTTTCCTCGCCCGAATCCATGACGATGTCCTGCGTTGCCCGGCCCTGGCCGGCCAGGGCCCAGGGAAGCAGTCCCGCCGCACCAATCAGAAACGGGCTGAATTTGTGTCTTTGTACCCTACCTCTCATGGGATTCCCTACCTCCCGAATGTATGGTGTCTGTCACAATTTATCATGGCTCCGCTGGAGTCCACGATTTCTGCCCTGGGACCCTGCGTGAGCCCGATCTGGCCAGGCGCATCGCACCTCCCGCGCACGAGCCTCTCGCACAAACGGCAGCCGGTGAGTCTCAGTCGGAGGCCGCCAGAATAGAGAGGGACGGAGACCGGCCCGCGACGGGGCCGGCCCCCAAGGGCGCCAGCGCTCGTTTTTAGAAATGGAGCTTGAGAGCGAACTGGATGATGCGGGCATCGAGCGTGGAACTGACCCTGCCGAAGGTGCTGGCTTGGACGTTCGAAGACGGGCCGCGGAAGTTCGGATGATTGAAAGCATTGAACAACTCGGCGCGGAACTGCACTCGCGCCCCCTCTCCCAGAGGCCGGAGAGCGAAGTTCTTGATGAGCGCAATGTCCTGGTTGATCAGCCCATCGGCATCCAGGATGTTGGCACCCGCGTTTCCGTATGTGTTCAATGGCGGCAGCTCAAAGGCCGAAGTGTCGAACCACCTGTCAGGCGTGCGCTGATCGCCGGGCAGGCTCCCATCGCGCAGCCGGTTCGGGTACTTGGTGAACACGGTCCCTGTATTGGAACGGTCCGCCGACATACCGATGCCGAAAGGCGTGCCGCTCTCTATGGAGGTGATGCCGCCAAACTGCCAGCCTCCCAGACCGTGGCGGACCAGGGCATTTTGACCAGCCAAATGCGGCATCTCGTAATTCCAGCTGAACGAAAACCTGTGAGGGACATCCCAGTTGGTACGGCTGTTACCTGGATCGAACAATGCGTAGTTCTTCCAGGGGCCGTAATCGTCCCAGGCTGTGTCCTTGGAATAGGTATAGCCCGCGATGAAGCTGAAATTGGCCGTCGTTCTGCGCAGCGACAGTTGCAGGGCGTTGTAATGGGACTGGGCAATACCGTCATCCATGAGGACGATCACGATATTCCGCCACGGACGCCGCTGGTCCAACGGACGAGTGTCGGTTGCGCTTGGCAGCGGGCGGTTCGGTTCCACGCGCTTGGACAGTTTCAAACCGTGCTGGCCGACGTAGGCAACCTCGCCGAGCATCTGTTTCGGCAGCGCTTTTTGGATGCTGAGGGTCCAGCTCTGGAGATAGGGCTGGCGGCGGCGCGAGGAGAACATGGTGGGGAGGAGACCGATCGGCGTGCCCTTATCCAACGCCTCGTTGAATCCGGTCAGGGTGAATGGCACAGCCGGCGCAAAGAGACCCTGGATGACTACCGGGTTCCTCGGGTCGGTGCTGCCTGCGGAGGAGAAACTGCCGCGTTCCGGGCCGATCGCATCCCAGCCCATCTGGTTGCCAGGGGTCTCGTCATAGAAGATCCCGAAACTGCTGCGGATCACGAAATCGTCCTTTCCGAAGGGCGTCCAGGCAAATCCCAGGCGAGGCGCCCAATCGTTCCTGTCGGTGTCGATGACCTTTTCTCCGAAGGTCACTCCGCCGCCAGGGCGGACCGGATCAAAAACGTGGATGGTTCTGTCCGCCGGGGTGGATCCGGCGACCGAGAACCAGGGATGGAGCTGATAGCGCAGCGAAGCGGTCAAGCTGAAGTTCCGACTCACCCGATACTGATCTTCAAAATAAACATCCCACCAGAGGGAGACCCGGTTCGGTGCACCCGGAGCCGCGCCGATGGCGCTCTCCGGGTGACCCAGGAGGAAGTCCGCCATACCGTCCCCGGTGATGGCCCCGGTAAAGCTAAACGCCCCCTGCGTCCAGGAAGCCGCCAGTTGCTGGATGAACTTGTCCACGACCGTGAAACCGAAGGCCATCTGGTGCTTGCCTCTCGTATAATTCAGATCCGCCATGTAATAGTAGTCGTTGTCAATGGGACGGATGCAGTCGCCGCGGCCCCCAAAACGGCCGATGCCGGCGATGTCGGCGCTCGGCGGAAAGTTGCAGAGAGTGCTCGTATTGATGTTGTTGATCTTGAACTGCTGCGACCATATCGGGTCGGTGTCACGGCTGGGAAGGAGCGCCAGGGCCATCCAGGAACGGTTCAATCCCACCCGCCCGTCTACCAGTAACCTGGGAGTGAATACGTGCGTCCAGTTCAGAACGACGTTGGTCCCTCGAAGCGGGGTGTCGTCATCCAGGCCCTTCAGCGGGCTCCGCGCAACAAGAGACGACTTGGAATAGATGGCGCGCCCAAAAAACTTGTCTTTGTCCGATTTAACATAGTCACCTCGCCACACCCACTTATCGTCGTCCTGCACTGTTGGCGCCTGTCCTGTGTAGTTGAATGCCAGGTTTTCACGGCCGGGTGTGGGCGGCGGAATGAACCCCTCATCCAGGAACTGCTTGGTGAAAGGAGCGAAGCGGGTTGATGGAATCTGGTTATTGGGGAACGGCTGCCCCGTCAAGGGATCCATGACCGGTGTCTTCACGCTCGATAGGTCGCCATTACGCCAGGCCAGCGACGGAACAGTGGCGAATCCCTGGCCGATGCGGAAGAAGCGTACCGCCTCGTAAGAGGCGAACCAGAACAGCTTGTTTCTGATCGCCGGCCCGCCCGTCTCGAAGCCGTATTGGTGCTGCCGGAATTCGGGGAGCTTGCCAACGTCAAAGAACTTCCGCGCATCGAAGTTGTCGTTGCGGAAGAACTCCCAAATCGTTCCATGGACACGGTTGGTCCCCGACTTGGTCACCAGGTTGATCACTCCAGCCGAGTCATATCGTCCTGTAAAGAAGCCCTTCTGCACCTTGAACTCCTGGATGGAGTCGATAGGCTGAAGGGTTCCGGGAGCGCCGTAGAAGTGCTCCTTGAATGGTATTCCGTCGAAAATGAAAGCCGTGGAGCTCGGCCGGCTGCCGGAAATCGCCACAGCGATCCCGCTGCGACGGTTGATGCCACCGGCGGTCGAGCGGCCGTGCGTGTCCGGCACAACCCCGGACTGGATTCCGGCCAGCTGAACGAAGTTCCGCCCGTTGAGCGGAAGCTCTCGCACCATCTGCTCACCTACAACCGCTCCCAGGTCGGGGGAGATGGTGTTGACGGTATTGATGTTTGCCTCGACCGTGACCTGTTCGGTCACCTGTCCTATTTCAAGAACTACAGTTTGGTCGACGATGCTGCCGACATCCAGCTTGATGTTGCTGATAACCACCTTTTTGAACCCCTGCATGTTAACCGTCAAGTCGTACCGGCCCGCCGGCAGTGCAGGGAAACGAAACAGCCCCTCTTCATTGGAGATACCGTTTCGTGTCAGGCCGGTTTCGAGATTGTGCGCGCTCACCTCCGCTCCGGGAACGACGGCCTGAGTGCTGTCGACCACGCGGCCGCCAATTGCTCCGGTCGGCTGCTGTGCCCACACCTTCATGCCGATCACAAAAAGAGCGATCGTCAAGAAAGGCGCGAACCTTCTTGTACTCATGGTGCCCCCCACGCTCGAGTCTGTATACAGGATACAAGCAAGATGCTTACCATGAAACGCCACAACCTGCCAAGGTCAGCTAAATCAAACACCTAGACGCCGCACGTCGAAGGCGCCTTGCGGCAAAAGATGCAAATAGTTGCACAAATGCGTCCAAAAAATCGAAGTCCGCCGAACGAAGCGCCCTCTTGAGCCATCTTTTCGCCTTCAGCCCCGGGGGAATAAACGGGGACCGGAGAGCTTTGATTTAAGGAACCCGGGTCTACCGCCCAACGAATCACCCAGTGCCGAATGTATACAATATGTAACATACAATTCAGACAAGCAACAAATTTTTTAGCGGGTTCCGTCTCGGCTGTCCGGGCCATGTCCCAGATGAAGACGCCCGTCACAGGCACTGTGGCCTCCGACTTCCGGCATACTTCAACCCCTGGCCGAAGGCACGTTCGGGCGCAGAGCCGGCGGGGGAAATATCGTCAATGTCGGCTCCATCGGCAGCCTTGAAGGGCAGTTCAAAACGCCGGCCCTGTCGAGCGGGAACAGCGGGCGAGGGACCAATCGGTGCTTGAGTGCGTCAAGTTTGACGGGGTCGCACCCGGACAATCGGTCCAGATGGTTTTCTTCATGATCCCGGCGTAGGATTTCATGTGCCCTACCACGCACTTGACCACTACGATCTGCGCGTCCTTCGGCTCCAGGCCGATGTGCCTGTAGACCAGAGGATCGTGCCCGGGATTGAGCTTTGCGCTGACGACGCTGTGAATGCTCCCGACCTGAAGGGCCACCGTCCGCCCCATGTCTACGGGCGTGGAGAGATGGTAGCCTCCGACCATCTTAAACCTCCCGTCGGAGACGCGCGTCACACGGCCTGTCACCCGTACGGGCCGGGGCAATCAAACCCCAGTCGACCCTTTCCCAGTAGGGCTGGCCGTGGTGAAAATTGACCACATTCTTGATGAACTTGCCGAACTGCTCGATCGGTAGCACGAAACGTACGTTGTAGCGAAACAGGAGGTACTTCTCTGTGGGATCCTCAACAAACGCTGACGCGGCCAGCTGCTTCACAGTTTTCAAAACCTGGTCCCGGGTCTCGGAGAAAAGGAACTCGCACATGTCAAACTGATCCAACATTTGCTTCTCATCCTTCTTTTGCTTGGCCCGGAAGGCTGCATCATAGGCGATGAAGCCTCCCAGAAACGCACGAATGGTCTGCAGGTGCGAGATGTAGGTCTCGGTCTTGAAGATCAAATACTCGAGCTCGTGTTGCGCTCCCGGTGAGACCTGGCCCGATGACAATCGCCGCCTGAGGCTCTCCTCCGAGGGCGAGAGCGACTTCCCCGGCTGATCCGTTCTCCATAAAGGGTCCTTAAGAATGTGCCCTGATTCGGCAGTTACCGGAACTCCCCAAAGGCGAAGGCGAGAGGCAAACGATAAAAACGGATATTCCCATCTTCGTCGGTTTCCAGCACATCCGCCATGTAGACATTCCAGCGCGCCGTGACGGGATGCGCACCCAACCTCTCCCAAGCTTCCTCCGATGGGGCCGTCTCGTGCACAAAAAGATAGTCGTTGAAGCGATAGATGACCATGCTGACACCGTTCGCCTCGAGGATCTCCTCCAGTTCCGGCCATAACTCGTCGTGCCGTTGTTTGTAGTCTTCGTAACGGCCGGGCCTCAGCCTCAGCGCAATGCCTTTCGATCTCATCACGACACTCCCTGGAGTAAAGCTACAGTTTGACCGACCTGAGAAAATCACGCAGCAAAATGGTCTCCGAAAGGTTGTCGACCTCGTTGCAGTGCTCCCATTCAATCCAAACGTATTCGAGGGCTACGTATCCCCGGTACTTGAGGCGCTTCATGGCACGGAGCACCCGGGCGAAATCGATGGTGTTCTCCTTGAAGGAGGCTTGGGGACGGGACTTGCAGGCGCCGCGAGCCTGGAAGTGCGAGGAGTGGCGGAGCAGCGGCTCAACCGCAGCGTCCGCGATGCCCAGGTACGTGAAGTGCCCGTAATCCAGCGTCAGGGTCAGCCCGGGTGTCATCTTGACCAGACGCTCGGCCTCCGGAGGTGTCGGCACGACCGAGTGTATGTGCGGCTCGACGGAGAACGTGACACCGACCTGTTTCGCCTGCTCGACCCTCCAGGCCAGATCGTCCGACGCGCGCTCAAGAGACAGTTCGAGGGACTCCTCCTCCCAATGGACGCCTGGCAGGCCCGTCATATGAGGGGCGTTGCATCGGGCGGTAAATTCAAGAATGCGCTGAAAGAGATCGCGGGACTTACTCCGCATCTCTGGAGCCGGATCGTTTGGAGCCAGGGTTCTGAAGTCGCCGGGAATCAGGAATATGTCCGAAAGCTCCAGCCCGCGGTCACGGATCTTCGCCGAGAGTTCCCGGGCGGAACCCCTGATATCCTTTGCGACCCGATCCAGGCGGAGGTGGGAACGCTCACCGAACACGCCGACATCGACTCCTTCGATCCCGAGCCCGGCAATGAGATCCAGAACGTGATCGTGCGGCAGCAGGGGGAACGTGAAGTCGGCACACGCAAGCTTCAGTTTCATGCGTAAGTCCTGCCGAGGGTAATTACCTCCCAGTCCACCTCGGACCAGTAGGCTCGCCATGATGAAAGGCCACGACATTCTTGATGAACTTGCAGAACTCGGCGATGGGGATGACAAAACGCACGTTGTACCGGAACAATATGTATTTCTCCGTCGGGTCGTCCGCCTTCCCCGCAACCTGTCCTGCGGTCTCCCGCGCCAGGGCGCGCGCCCGTACGAACAGTGACTCGCATCTGTCCAGCTCGAGCAGCATCTCCTTCTCGTCCCCCTTTTTCCTGGCACGGAAGGCGGCGTCATACGCCATATAGCCTCCCAGAAGGACCCGGACGGTTTCCAGATGCGGAATGTAGGTATCGGTTTTGAAGATCAGATACTCCAGCTCGTCTCTCGAGCCTGGTAGCACCTTCTCGCGAGCCTGATGCCGATAGCTCAGGGCTTTTTTCAACCGCTCGATGCCTTCGGCAAACCGGTCGCGGCGGTAGCGACACTCCTCGACCCAGGGAGACCGGTCCTGCTCCTTGACGTTCCATCTCGGAAAATCCGGGCCCTCAAACGGGTTACTCTGCGTGTGGAATTGACCCATCATGCGAATGTCACGCGTGTCGGCATAGTTGAGGAAGTTGCCGAGTCCGAGAAAGAAGTGGGAGTCGTTGAACTCGGACTCGAGGCCCATAAACATCTCATTTTCATCGAGGCTCCGGTAAGCTCGGAGCATCGTGTCGAGGGCCCTTATGCCGAAGACACGACCTACATACCCGCGATAGAACTCTTCGGGCGTGAGCGAAGGATTCCAGCCGCCTTCGCGCCTCTTCCAGAACTGCTCGATGAACCGCTCCCTCTCGTCGTCCGTGCTTAGTTTCTCGAAGACGGCGCGTTCCTCTGGTGTGATGATGTACACCACATCTCCATTCAGCCATTGTTTGAACCGATCGGTCCGCGCTTCGTCGTGCTTCCGTTTTTGTTCGCCCGCCGCCGGGAGCGAAGGACGGGTTAGCCCGACGATAACGCAAAAGACAAGGACCCCAGGCGCACAGCAGGCCGAGCCTATATGGGGTCGAAGATAGCTCCCACTCTCCGCCTTATATCTCATCGTTTTCGTCCCGCTACCCTGTGCGGGGCAGACGGCGCAGTGACCGAGAGTCACCCAAGGCTCAGGACCCGCTTTGCTCGCCGAAGCCGAAAGTTTAATGAGCACATGTGCTTAAGGCGCCCAAAAGAATATAGTATATAGTATTTTGCATTCGACAAAGGACGCTGTCAACGAAATAGATAGGCCGCACCTCACATCTGCCAGGGAGTACCGGCTTCCACCTTTCCTCTCGCTCTGACATGAGCTTCGGGAATCGATCTCTCCGCTGCATGCAACTCGCGCTGACAATGCACCGTCGAGCCGGCCGGGATCGAGCAGGCGGTCGAAATTCTCTCTTCTCTCTATAATTGGTGTATTATGAATAAGGTATTTTACCATTCGGATTAGAGGGGCAAGGCTAGCGAAGGCGCTGGATCGAGGCCCGAATTGTTTTTTGTTTGTGGTAAAACAACTATCCTGATGGTCGACGTACACCAAATGGATCGATTCCGCCGCCGAGTAAAAAGCGCATCGCACTTTTTTGGATCCCAGACGATCGAGCGTCGTCCCGGATTGGCACGGTAATACCTTGGAGGTTGAGTATGTCTAACACACTCTTTGCTGGCGTCGTGCGCCGCGTGATAAATCCCGTCACCGGACACGACAAAGTAGGCTTGAGGCTGTTTGGAGATCCGATACAGGCGATCGAGACGGACCTCACAGCGACAGTG
This sequence comes from Acidobacteriota bacterium, assembly GCA_003225335.1. Taxonomy (GTDB): domain Bacteria; phylum Acidobacteriota; class UBA6911; order UBA6911; family UBA6911; genus Gp18-AA60. Next base: position 42,542 of record QHZE01000458.1, on the reverse strand, counting down.
CTGGTTCTGGCAAACGGATCGAGCAAGGTTGCTATCATCGCCTGCGACCTCTGCCTGATTCCCGGGTCAGTCGTGTCGGAGGCGCGCCGGAAGGTCGCCGAGGCGATCGAGACACCCGCATCCCATGTGATGCTCAACATGAGCCACACTCACAGCGCCCCAGCCTTTCCTGGCTGGATGGAGATCACGTCCGAGCAGAGAAGCGTCAAGCAGCGCTATCAAGACAACTTCATCCGGTCGCTTGTCGGGGCCACAATCGAAGCGAACCAGAGTTTGCAGGAGGCGCGTATCGGCGCGGGCTGGGGCGAGAGTCACATCGGAGTCTACCGGCGTGAGACCGGCCCCGATGGCAAAGACGTCCTGGGAGAGGTGCCTGGCGCGCCCATTGACCCGGCGGTGGGCGTGATCCGCGTCGATGATCTCGAGGGCAGTCCTATCGCCGTCCAGTTCAGCTACGGGTGCCACCCCGTAACGGTGGGTCCCCGCTCGATGGTGGCCTCATCCGACTATCCAGGTGCGGCCCGTGAGGTCTTGGAAAAGGAGCTGGGCGGCACGGCGCTATTCCTACAGGGGTGCGGCGGCAATATCAACCCGGCAGTCGGGATCGGTTACGAGGTCGACTGCCGCCAGAACAAGAATCGGGCCGGGCGGATGTTGGGAGGAGAAGCTCTGCAGGTTGCGGCGAGTCTGCGTACCCACGTTCGCCGAGGGCCAAGGAGACCACTCGGCAAAATCCCCAACATCCTGTTCACGCCGTGGTTGGCTGTCGAAGGGGATACCTGCACGTACCTGGCGGCGGCCGAAGAGATCGTCAAGCTCCGGTTCATCGAGCTGCCGTCGTTCGAGGAGGCCCAGAAGATCCGCGATAAGTGGCAGAAGACGCTCTCGGAGAGAATAGCGGGTGGGGCCCAAGACTGGGAAATTCGCGTCGCCGCGAAGATGGCGGATTGGTCGAAAAACCTTGTCGATGCCGTGCGCGACGGCGCTCCCACGATCGACCTGGTGATTCAGGCTATCCGGGTAAATGACATCGTTCTGACCGGGCTGAACGTCGAGGCTTTCTTCGAGACCGGCCTCGCCATCAAAGCCAAGTCCCCCTTCCAGCACACACAGGTCCTGGGTTACACGAACGGCTCCATCGGTTACCTGCCGCGCGCCGAGGATTATCCTCAGGGCGGATGGAAGCTTCATGAGAGCTATGCGGTCCCGGACCTCTTCGTCCAGGCCTACAGCCTGCCGGTGGCTCTTCGTCCGGAGTCCGAGCAGGTCGCCGTCGAACGGGCATCAGCCCTCATTCGGCAGCTTCAATAGGAGAAGGGAAGATCGCAGTTCGTGATCAAACAGCCGCCCTCCTCGACCTCATGTTCAGTACAACGCATTTCCGGGGAAGATGGTTAGCGAAGGATCAGCCAGGGGTAGTCCCACTCCAGAGAGTGGCCGAGATGCAACACGCCGGATTCCGTCAACCTGTTCACGGGAGATACTCAGAATGAGAATCTTCGTATACAGCTTCTTGGCAGTGGTAGCAGTCGGGGGCGCCACCCATGCCGTGATCCCTCTGGCAACCTTACACCAGGCACTCGTTCAGGAAAAGCGAACACTGACTCGGGCGGATATCGACCGGTGGATGAGCGAACTTTCCAACTGGGGGCGATGGGGCAAGGAGGACCAGCTCGGTGCCGTCAATCTTATCACTCCGGCAAAGCGGAAGCAGTCGGCGGCGCTGGTCAGGGAAGGGATATCGGTTTCACTCGCACGAGATACCGAGAAGGAGAAAGCTGTCGACAATCCGTCGCCCTTCGGGCACGTCATGAGCCGGCTGGTGATCAATGACTCGGTTCAGTTCTGGCTTGACACCTACACGGTCTCCTATCACGGCTTTGCTCACACGCATCTCGATGCGCTCTGCCACATGCTCTATCGAGGGAAAATGTACAATGGCTTCTCGCAAGAACAGGTGAGCGAAAAAGGTGCGGCCAAGCTTGGCATCGAAACCCTCAAGAACGGCATCTTCACTCGAGGCCTCCTGATGGATATTCCGAGGCTGAAAGGTGTGCCTTACCTCGAACCCGGGATCCCCATCTACACCGAGGACCTCGAGGCATGGGAGAAGAAGGCAGGGGTGAAAGTGTCGAGCGGAGATGTGCTCTTCATCCGTACGGGCCGTTGGGCGAGGCGGGCAGCCGTCGGTCCTTGGGATCCTGCCGCAAGATCCGCCGGGCTTCATGCATCTTGTACACGATGGCTGAAGGCGCGGGATGTGGCGATGCTCGGGAGCGACGCCGCCAGCGACGTCATGCCATCGGGAGTTGAAGGTGTCGCGCAGCCGATCCACCAACTGGTCTTGATTGCCATGGGTGTGCCCATTTTCGACAACTGCGATCTCGAGGCGCTGAGTGAGGCTGCCGCCAAGCGCAAACGATGGGAGTTTTTATTGACAGTGGCACCGATCCCCGTCAAGGGCGGAACCGGCTCCCCAGTGAATCCGATCGCCACGTTCACGGATGCTGGCTTCCTCGATGGTCGCAGCGAGCAGGCCTTCATCGGAGTACTGACGCACTTTGGTTCGGCGGCTTGGTAATGCTCTCAAGGCGTTACTGCGGCTTCAGTCTCTTGCAGCGCTCGAAAGGATGTGTCAGCATCTGGTGCACTAGAGCGAGTGCTTTTAGAAGGGCTGCCGGGACGGACAGATTGCTGTTGAAGGACGCGATTATGTTGCGTCGGATATCCTTGATATTTGTGATATACCTGGGTCTCTTGACACCAGGATTGGAGGGCCAGGAGGGTCGCGGCTCGAAGTCCGACCCCTTCGAGAAATGGCTCAAGGAAGATGTGGTGTACATCATCACACCAGAAGAGAAGAGCGTCTTCCAGAAGCTGGCTGGGCCGGAGGAGAAGGAAAATTTCATCGAACAATTCTGGAGGCGCCGGGACACCGACCCGACGACGGCAGACAACGAGTTCAAAGAAGAGCACTATCGCCGGATTGCCTTCGCCAACGAGAATTTTCGCGACGCGGGTATTCCGGGCTGGAAGACGGATCGGGGTCGGGTTTACATCGTCTTCGGGCCCCCGACAAGCCGGGAACGCTACTCTGCCGGAGCGATGCATCAGAGGCCGTTGTATGAAGGGGGAGGGTCCACACGGACCTACCCCTTCGAAAAGTGGTACTACAACCACGTCGAGGGCGTGGGGGATGGAATCGACCTCGAATTCGTGGATCCCAGCATGACTGGCGGGTTTCGCCTGGCGCTGCGCCCGGAAGAAAAAGATGCTTTGCTCCATATGCCCGGTGGAGGGCAGACGTTCTATGAGATGATCGGCCAGGAAACACGTCAGGGACGGGTCAGGACGATGAACGCAATGCGCGACCTAGGAGCCGAAGGGGAAGGCGCCTATCGGAAGCTGTCCAATCCATTTATAAAGCTGAACACCTACTTTCAGGTTCTGCGCCCGCCCGAAATCAAATTCAGCGATCTCAAAGCAAGCGTTCAGACCCGCGTCACCTACAATCTCGTCCCATTTCTGGTTGCCAACTCCTACCTGCTCTTCAATGATAAAGCGTTTTTGGTGCCGATAACGGTGAAGGTTCCCAAGGAAGGGTTAACCTACAAGGATCTGCCCGGCGGCCTTCACCGCGCTACCGTCCACCTCTACGGATCTATCCAGGCAATCGGGGGCAGAATCATCCATGAGTTCGAGGACACGATCTATCACGACACTCAGGAGGGGGGAACAGCAAGCTCCAGGGATGTTTATTTCCAGAAGCAGCTCCCGGTGCCTCCCGGCCTGTACAAGCTCAACATCGTGATAAAGGATGCGGAGAGCGGGAAGCTCGGCGTGGTCGAGAGAAAGCTGGATCTTCCCTCGCGACTGCCGTCGGACCTGGCTCTCTCGTCACTCGTTCTGGCAGACTACATCATTCCCGCAGAAGGGGAGTCACTACCTGATCCATTCGTTACAGCCATGGGCTGGAAGGTCTATCCCTCGCTGGACGGGATGTTCGAGTCCGACAGGAGCCTTGGGATCTATTTTGAGATCTACGGATCAGCCATAGATACCAGTACCTTCGCTCCCGAGGTTGCAGTGACGGCCCTGATCAAGAACAGCGAGGGCGCGACCCTGATCGATGCTCCACAACAACACAAGACCGTCATTCTCCCCGACCGTGTCCTCATCGCGTTGGTGTTCAAGCTGGAAGGGATACCTCCGTCGAATTACGAACTGGAAGTCAAGGTTCAAGACAACATCGCCAATCGGGAGACGGTTCAAAAGGCATTCTTTCGTATAGTCCCCGAGGCAAAGACGGCCGGCAATGCTCAACACTGAGACTCAGCATTCGTCTCACTCCCTAAGTATACACGGCCATAAATACGGTAACGTATTCCGCCCCGCCTATGGGTCAAAGCTCTTCCACCCCGAAGGGGTGTGAGGAAATTAAATTAGCCAGGGGTGAGCGTTTTTTGCGAACCCCTGGCTGCCCCTGCCGGGGCGCGTTGGTCACGCAGGCCCTGTTCCAGGGTTCGCAAAAAGCGCTCACCCCTGGCTAAGCTCCCACGCGCCCCGCTGGGGCGAAATTCGTTACCGTATTTATGAACCAGAGCCCTAAGTGAAGAGCGCGCCAATCAACTTGCCATTGTTGGCGATCTTGATGGGACGGCCGTTTGCGTGGAACTCCTTGTTGGGATCGATGCCCAGGACCTTGTAGACGGTGAATGCCAGGTCCTCAACCGACACCGGATCATCCTTGGGGTCCGAGGCCGTGGGCGTTGTGCTTCCTACCACTACACCTCCGCTGATTTCAACACCCGCGAGCGCAACCGAGAAGGACCGCGGCCAGTGATCTCTTCCCGCATAGTTGTTGAGGCGTGGGGTACGTCCGAATTCGGTCAGAACGAGCACTAGCGTCGTCTCGAGCAGCCCACGACTTTCCAGATCATCGAGCAGGGTCGCAAACGCGCGGTCAAACTCGGTGTTGACCTTCTTCATACCGGGCTCATTCTCGGTATGAGTATCGTAGCCGCCATGGAAGACCGTAACCACCCGCACCCCCGACTCCACCAGTCGTCGAGCCAGCAGGGCCCCTTGGCCAACCGCGGTTCGGCCGTAGCTGTCCCGGGTCTTTTCACTTTCTTCCGCTATGTCGAACGCCTTCTTCGCAGCCGGTGAACTCACCAGGTCGTAGGCCTTCTGATAGAACTCATCCATGCGCTCGAGCAAGCCGGCTCGTTCCACCTGGCGGAAGCGTAAATCGAGGGCTTTCAGCAGCTCCGCGCGTGCCTGGGCCTGCTCCAGCTTCATTCCGAGCGGGAGGGTAAGGTCCTTGACCGAGAAGTTCTTGGCATTGGGATCGCCGGCATTGAACGGGTCGTAAAGCGATCCCAGGAAACCAGCTCCCCCGGAACGACTCATGCTCGGTACGGCAACGTAAGGGGGAAGTCCGTTTTTCGCACCCCATTCGTGCGTCACCACCGATCCCAAAGCCGGGTGCACCAGGTCATTTCTCCTTTTGGTGCCGCTGATCACGTACTGCTGCGCGCTCTCATGGATCGCATCATCCCCATGCATCGACCGAATCACCGCAAACTTCCTCAGCCGCGCAGCAGACTCCGGGAGCAGCTCGGAAAAGTAGATTCCCGGCACTGCGGTTTTGATGGCTTTGAAGCTGCCCCGGACCTCGGGAGGAGCCTCAGGCTTCGGGTCGAAAGTGTCGACCTGGCTGTTGCCTCCAAGCTGAAATAAGACGATACAGTTGAGGTCCTTCGCGGGTGAGGCGAACAGCTTCTGGTCCCTCAGCAGGCTCGCCAGGGTGATGCCGCCCAGTCCCATCGTGCCGATTTTTATGAAATCTCTCCTGCCCTGGCAGCACTTCAAGTCGGACGGCGCGATTCTCATGCACTCTCCTTGTAAGATCAGTGGTTAACCATGAATTCTTTTGAGTTTAAGACGATCCATAGGAGATCATCAAACACTTCTTTTCTCTCGAGTCCCTTCTCCTGACCGTCGGCTAAATAGCGCCTCGTCAAATTCAACTCCTCGGCTGCCGGGTTGCGCGCGTACGCCTTCAAGAACAGCTCATTCAGAATCTCTTCGTCGCTCTTGCCCGCCTTCAAGAGCTGACCGATTATATTGTCTTTGCTCTGTATCTTCGTGAGCACCGTGTCGCCGAACATCATATGCAATGCCTGGCTCAGGCTGGGCTCCTTGCGCCGTTCTTCGAGGCTCAACCTCTGAAGATACCCGAAGATGTCCAGGAAGTAACCAGGATAATCGGGATAGATCACGTCGATCGCACGGGTCCCCTTGGGATAGAACTGAAAGCGCTGCTCGACCCCGCTGACCTGCGCCAGGGCGTCGAGGATCACCTCAGCCGGCAACATGCGTACGTTGTAGTGGGTGAAAAGCTGCGGGCCGTCGAGCTCATTGTGCCGATTGGGCCTGGAGGTTAACTGGTACGTCCTGGAGTTCAGAATCGCCCGATGCACGGCCTTCAACCGGAAGCCGTTGGCAACCAGATAGTGCGCGAGTCCGTCGAGCAACTCCTGGTTGCTCGGTGGATTAGTGGTTCTGAAATCGTCGAAGGGTTCCACGATCCCAACGTTGAGATACTCACGCCAGACCCGGTTGACAATCGCCCGGGAGAAGAACGGGTTGTCTGGCTTCGTGATCCATCGTGCCAGATCCACCCGATGATCTCCGGTGCTGCGCACAGGGAAGCTCCGGTCAAACGGAATCCCCGGCTTGAGCGGCTCCTTGGTCCGGGGGTGCAGCACCTTTCTGTCGGGATCGAGATACCACACACGCCGATAGGCCTCGTAACCGTGCTTCAGGCGCAACTGGCCAAAAAAGGCGCTCAGGTCGAAAAAGTCGTTCTGGGTGAGATTTTCCAGCGGGTGATTGTGGCATTCCACACATTCCATTCGGCTGCCGAGAAAGAGCCGGCTCACCGTTGTGGTCGCCAGGTTTACTTTGAGATCGTCGACCACGATATCTGCCATCGGAGCCCAGAAGCAGGCTGCGGGGTTCTGAGTCTGATCTCCAACGCTGCTCAGCATCTCCCGAACCACCTCATCGTAAGGCCGGTCTTCGTCCAGAAATCTGTAGATGTACCTCCTGAAAGCGCCCTGGGCCCGACTCTGGATGGGTGTCTGGTGGTTCCGGAAGCTGTCTTCAAACTTCGTAGTCCAGAATGCCGCGTACTCAGGCCGTGCCAGCAGCTCGTCGATGAGGCGGCCACGTTTGTCCTTGCGACCGTCGTGCAGAAACCGCTCCCGTTCAGCAGGCGTCGGAAGAAGCCCGATCACGTCGAGGTAGACGCGGCGCAAGAACTCGTCGTCGCCGGACAACTCCGACGGATCCAGATTCAGCCTCCGCAGTTGCTTGAAGACGGCCTCGTCAACGAAGTTGTCTGCCACCAGTCTCGGATAGTCTTTCGGCGGAGGCTCCTTGATCACACCGACGCGCGCCACGCTGACACGTCCCATGCCTCGAATCATCACGTGCGTTTGCCCGGGCGCCACGGCTTTCGCTCTCCCGTCAGGCTCCACTGTCACGATGTTTTCATCTTTAACCTGGTAGCGGACCTCGCGAGTCATGTCACGTGTCGCCCCGTCCGAAACATGCCCGAGCACAACAAGGTGCTGGGTTGTTCCCAAGCCCACAAGAACCCGGTCTTTGGGGAAGATTTCCAGGTCTACAACGCGGGGACCGTCGGCATTGTAGGTGGCCCTTTGCCGCAGCCAGTTCAAGATCGTCTGGTACTCCTGCGAGTCCTTGGGCAACCGCAACCCGCCGCCGTGGGGTACGCTGAGCGACGGCTTTCGCAGAATCAAGCTCTGTTCTGGGTTTTCAAGGTCGACACGCCGGCCGTTCTTGTCTTTCACGATCATCTCGTAATCGGCCTTGGGATCATAGCCGAAGAGCGAAAGCTTGAAGCCGTTCTGACCAGCAATGGCACCGTGACAGGTTGGGTTGTTGCACGCCTTCTGGGTGAAGATCGAAAGCAGATCCTGACCGAAATTCACGGTCACCCCGGCTTGATTGTTGGCCACGCTCACACTGATTCTCGAACTGGTCCGTCCCATGCGGGCTCTCACAAATACCCGGCCTGGGGCTACGGCTTTCAAGACACCATCCGCGCTGACCGTCACAACTCCGGGAGCGAGGGATTCATACTGACACGCCTCGGTGACATCATACGAGGTCCCATCGCCATAGTGACCCGTGGCGACCAGACGCTGCGTCACCCCCGGATGGCTGAGGTGAATCCCATCCGGTTCGAGTACGATCTTCTTCGGCACTCCTCGCGGAAGAACAGGTACAGGCTTTTCGCCGGAGCGATCGGCGCCCCCCTTTCGGGCGGCGGATCCCGATTCATCCCCCTTGTGTCCTTCCACCGAGACTCCCGAGATCACGGGTTGGGCGGAGTCTGCGACAAGGAAGCCAAGCGCTACAGCCATGAAGAGCAACAATCCCACGCGTTCGCCTGAAACCATCCTCCAACCCTCGAGTCCGGCCTCTCAGAGCCCTTTAGAACTGACCGGCTGTGAGGCCTTCTTTTTCCTTAGCAAAGACCGTGATGTTAAAAGGGCGTGTGGAGACGATCCGGTTGCCCAGTTCAATCTCTATGTACACATCCTCGATCGGTTTGATCGGTAAATCTTCACCGGCGCGTAGCGTGACCAAAAGATTGCCCTTTTCACCAATGCTCACCTCATGCCGGAGCCCTTCTGGAACATGGACCATCCGTATCTTGGGTAAAGGATCATCATCCTTTTTCCGCCAGTTGGTTATGATGATTTCGGTCGATCCCCCCTGGGCAATGCTGACCTTGTCCTTCTCAAGCTCGAGCGTCATTCCTCCGGGATCAATGACAGTGAGCATGGTCTCCGCGCCCGGAAGATTGAAGTAGTTCCAGGACCCCATCAGGCCGCCCATACTGTCCATGGCCACGCCGACGGCGCGGACCTTTTCGTTCCCGATGACCTCACCCATCACCCGGAACGGGTAAGTTCCCGCTGGGACCGAGGCCGGCATGTTGATCGTCACCAGCCGTTCGGGGATCGCCATCGTGACGCCATCCCCTCCGGGTTCCGTGATCTCATCGGCACGAAACTTGTTTTCCACTGCGGTCGCACCGGGCGGCAGCCCTTCAACCCAGACCCGCACCACTCCCTTCATGACAGCACCGGGAGGCGGAGCCAAAGAGGCTGCGAGAGGATCGTCCGAATAGCTTTGGGGTGGCAGGCGAAACAGGCTAACAAGCAGGTTGGCCTCGCCTCCTCGAGGAACGGTGAAATTGGAAATCGGCACGGACCGGAGCCCGGACTGTGGAGCGACAATAAGGTGAAAACCAGGCTCTTCGACCTTGATATGAAGGCGGTACTGGTAGCTCGGCCCACCCCTCCCGACCCTGTCCAGAACGGTTACGAAGATCTCTTCATCCTGTTCGGGAACGTAAAACAGGCTACTGTCGGCCGAGCCCATCAGGAAGCCCCGGCCTGCAGTCAAATCGTCGCTCTCGGCCAGCACTTTTCCCTTGGAGTCGAGCACCCTCAGAACCGTATCGATCTCCGGCGCCCGCAACTGATAGGCGACGGTGTACAGGTGTAACGGAACACCCTTCTTCGCCTTCAGCGCATAGAAGTCCACGTCCTGGATCAGCTCGGTCACTTTTCGGCGCTGCAAAGCGCCGTTGATGACCAGAGGCTTCTCCCCTTCCAGAGCAATCGGCTGGGGAGCATCGCGCGCGTCATTAGGCTCGACTTCGGCGAGCTCATCTTCCCGGCCTACCTCAAAGAGCATCGGATCCGTTATCCCGTCCTTCCCCTCCACAAACACCGACCATGTGCCTAACGGTTCCGCGGGAGCAGTGAACTCCACCTCCGCACTTTCGGGGCCAGCCGTTAGGACCTTCGCTTCCACTCTGGGAGCCTCGGCCACGCTGGAAAAGTCCTCCACAAAACGAACCGGAAGCGTCCACGGTATCGACAGAGTGGAGTACTCTCCGCGTCGCGTCGGCGACAGGAAAACCCGCCGTGTTTCTTGGAGAGCGACTCCCGCGATGTGCAGCTTGACAGTGCTTCCTGCCCGAGCACCCAGCGGCGCAATGTAGGAGAGACGCGGGAGTTTAGAAATGCGAAGAACATAGCCGCAGTTTTTCGTGAACTCCCAGCTGCGCACATTTCTGAAGGCATCCACGTGAACGAAGTATTTGCCCTTTTTCCTGAAGGTAAAATCGATCATCGAGTTGACATCGAAGTCTCCACGGTCGTCGTTGAAAGCAAGCTCTCTTCCGTTCTCGTCACGAAGGTATAACTGGCTCTCGAAAGTCGAACCGTATTGAGCCGCCCGGATTTCAAACAGCCAGCGCTCGCCGGCCTCCGCCTGGACTGAGAAGTAGTCTCGGTCCTCCTTTCCCATGCTGCCGTAAATCTCACACGGCGGAGCGACCTTCTGGGCCTGGTCCTTGGACTCGTTGGGTTCTTGCTCGGCGACAGGGGTGAACTGACCCACGGTAAACATTAACGCATTGGTCCGCCCGTCCTTGGTTCTGGCTCGCAACATGTGGGGACCCAGGGCGGCACCCGGTGAGATCCGAATCGCGCCGTCAATTCCACCGGCGTTGGCTTTGCCGAGTTTGAAGCTGAGATCCGCGCAGTCGAACTCGACAGCTTCGGTGTTTGACAGCATGTCGCCCAGCAACGACACAGAGACCTCCGTACCGGCTCGACCCCCCAGTGGGAGGATTCGCTCCAGGGAAGGGAGGCGTACACCAAGATTGTCCTTTGCCTCGCCCGGGCCAATGCCGGAGATCCACAGTGAAAGAGCTAACAGATAGAGCTGCCGAAGACGGCGACCTTTCCCTCCCATCACCACTCCACGAGATTCGACCGGTGTGAGATCTCTGTATACTATATACACGGATTCTGGAGTGGTCAATGGGTTATTCACCCTCGCGTTCGTCGTCGCTGCACCATCGAGGCATCCGCGGTTGACGCAAACAGGACCGCGATTAGAGCCACGGCCACAGCAGCTTTATCGGCAGCACCAACCGCACGTTCTAACGAAACCGTCCGAATCTACGTCGAATGGCCTATGTTCCTTCAAGATCGGGCGCCGGTTCCGGCCTGCGAAGTGTTCCAATAGGGGCCGTCAACATGATTAGTGCGGACACGAAAGGCAGAAACCCTACCATGCCGAAAATCAGGCCGTACCTGCCTCGGTCCGCCAGGTAGCCTATCACGGTCTGCAGAAACACCGCCCCAACGCTACCGGAAAATCCAGCGATGCCATACAGGGTTCCCACAGAGTGGCTGGGAGCCAGATCGGTTGCCACTGTTTGTATGTTCACTGCTATACCTGCAAAGCCAAACAGCACAATCGAGAGTAACGCGATAATCCAGGTAGGGCTGGTAGACCAATTCACCAGAACGACCAGCGGGAGCAGCGAAGCGAAACCGACCATGCAGCTCTTGCGTGCAAACCCCACGGGGAAGCCACGACGCATCAGATAGCTCGAAGTCCAACCCCCGGTGATCAAGCCAACGTCCGAGGCCACGTAGGGGATCCAAAGCATCCCGCCGATCATCGCCAGACTGAAACCCCGCTGGCGGATCAGGTAGTCCGGGATCCAGAAGAGGAAGAAATAATTGCTGGAATCCAAGATCAGCCGCGCCGCAATCACGGTCCAGACGGTCCGGTAACGCAGGAAGTCCCGCACCATCATTCGCCTCTCGTAGGCTCCTTCGGGGACGGCAGCGGCTTCCTTCAGATATTCTCGCTCGCCCGGCGTCACCCAGGGGTGCCTTTCGGGCCTCCTGTAGAACAAGCTCCAGGGGAGCAGCAACGAAAACCCAAGAGCTCCGGTGAGCAAAAACATCACCCGCCAGCCGAACTTGAGGGTCAGAGCGGCAACCACCGGCGGACCCAAAAGAGCTCCGACGCTCATGCCCGCCAGGAGAATGCCGACCGCCTTACTGCGATCCCGCGGGTGAAACCACTCGGAAATCGCCCGAATTCCGCTCGGGAAATATCCTGCCTCGCCCAGACCCAGCATGAAGCGAAAGGCGGCTAACGAAACGAGGCCCCGGGATAGGCTGTGCAGACAGGCGGCGACCGACCACCAGCCGACTGTCACGTAAAAGCTTGCCCGCGTACCCAGCCAATCGGCGAGCTTTCCCCCGAATCCGTATGACAAAGCGTAGGCCGCCATGAAGGCATTCAGGATCAGCGCGTAATCGCTGTTGCTGAGGCCGAACTCTCCACGGATCTGCGGCACAACGATAGAAAGCGCCACGCGATCGAGATAGTTCACGAGGCTACCGCAAAACAGCACGCCAACAATCAACCAGCGCACATTGTCAAACTGCCAGTGAGCGCTTTCCACAGGTCGGATCTCGGACATCGTTCCTGCGTTCCTCGGCGACATGCTCTTTTCACGGTATAGGCGACGGCCAGAGGAATCAACCGATTTGTGTATCCTGCACTTTGTATTCACTCTTTACGATGATAGGCTAGGTCCACTTGGTGGACACAAAGTTCACAAAATGGTCAAATTTCGTCCGAGAGGCATGGTTGATAAAAGAGAAATGGAACAAGCGCAGTTGTTTGAAACCGCCGATGAACGCGGATGCACGCCGATGTTCGGCGCCGCTCATCGGCGTGGATCGGCGTCCATCGGCGGTTCCCTACCCTCGGCGGTATGAGGTCTGCTCGCTATGTATAGCGAGGGATCCTCATACCGCCGCCCAGCCAGTCGGGGAGGAACCCGTGCTGGATCTGGCTATTTAACACGGGAGGGCACGACTTCAGTCGTGCCGTAGGAATGCGTATCAGGAGGAGAGGCTTTAGCCGCTGAGGTGTTGCACAACAGTGAGTCGATGCAGTCCCTCAGGGGCTAAAGCCCCGGCTTGACCCAATTTTAGCGGCACGGCTGAAGCCGTGCCCTCCCGAGCGAGACCCATGATGCAAATTTGACAGGTTTGTGAACTTCGTGTCCACCAAGAGGACCTAGTCGGGGGCCTATGCAACACACAGAAGACGGCCTGGTACAGTGCAAGAGATTTCTTGGTAGAGTAGCCCTGGTAACCGGGGCCTCTCCGCTGCTCGGCAGGTCGTCGAGGGCATCGGGGCCGCGGGAGGAGAGGCACTGGCGATTCAAGCGGATGTGGCCGACAGCGCCGCAGTGCATTCGATGGTCCAGCAAGCAATCGAGAGGTTTGGCCGTCTCGACGTTCTGGTTAACAACGCCGCGGTGGTTCACCATGGCGATCTGTTCTCTTACTTGGACGCAGATCTGTACCGTGACCTCGAAAAGATGTGGCGTGTTAATCTCCAGGGGATTCTCCACTGTGTTCGCGCCGTGATCCCTTCGATGACTCATCAACGGTCCGGCTCGATCGTAAACATCACCTCAATCGCAGGCTACGCGAACGCGTCTTCGGGAACTACGTTCTACGGCACCACAAAGGCCGCCGCGATGACGCTGACCAAGCGGCTCGCATTCGAGCTCGGGCCGTACAACATTAACGTCAATGCTGTTGCCCCCGGGCTTGTGAAGACCGACATTGTGACTCGCGGGAGGACCCCGGAGGAGGTAGATGGCCTGGTGAAAGATTTCGCCGGGAGGAGTGCCCTGCGCCGGGTCGGCGAGCCCTCCGACATCGCCTCTGTCGTCGCTTTTCTGGCTTCCTCCGACGCCAGCTTCATGACCGGACAGATCGTAACTGTAGACGGCGGTAGGATGGATTATTTGAGCTTTTCCGGTTAGGGCACGTCACAGAATAGCATTTGCACTTTGCTGCAGGCCCTCAGCCCGCTGGCAAGGCGCGAGCGACGAGCATACCCGTTGCGGTATGTAAGGAGCGAGCAACGCGGCCAGCGGGCCTGCGGGCCGCAGCCTGCCACTGGAGCCCGGCCTCACGGCTCCGAAAGTTTAAGGAAGCGCCTGGCGGGCACTGATTCCAGTGTTTGCACGCTTCCGCTCGGCCAACGGATCTTGATTCTCTGCACGACAGAAGCATCCCCGAGCCCAAAGTGTGTCCGGACGTCGCTCGAGGAGAGATAACCAACAGCACGCGTAACATACCCAAACTGGACGTGTCCCGGCTCCGATTCCACCTGAATCTTGGCACCTACAGCGTCCCGGTTGGAGTGTGGGCTCGACAAGTTAAGCGTGATCCACCCGGGGTCATGTCCCCCCTTGTTACGCAACACCTGAACCGGGCGATCGAGGTCCACGACCACAAGATCAAGATTCCCGTCGTTGTCCAGATCGCCGAATGCAGCTCCCCGGCCGGCTTGAGGGACGGAGAACGGCTTGCCGGACTCCTGGGAAACATCTTGAAACCTCCCCCGCAGGTTACGCAATAACGACGGTGATTGCATGTAGCGCAGCGTAGGGTTGGTCGATTCAATCGTATCCATCACATGCCCCTGGGCAACGAAAATGTCTTTCCAGCCGTCGTTATCGGCATCAAAGAAGAAAGCTCCCCATCCTGCCGTCAGCCGGCTGGCCTTGCCGATGCCGGATCGGTTGGTCACGTAATCAAAACCCTTTCCACCGAGATTGCGAAACAGAGCGTACTTTTCAAGCGAGAGTGTCGTAATGAAGATATCGGGCCAGCCGTCGTCGTCGTAATCGGCAAAATCTATGCCCATGCCTGCGAAGGTGTTCCCATTTTCGTCGTAGGCGGCACCGGCAAGCAGGGCTTGCTCGGTGAAGGTCCCATTACGGTTGTTTCGGAACAGGGACTGCGGAACACCGTCGTTGGCTACCATGATGTCGGTCCACCCGTCTCCGTCGAAGTCGTTGAAGGCCACTCCCAGTCCCTTGCTTGGGTGCTCGCCGATGCCGCTCGTCCGCGTCACGTCCAGAAATGTCCCGTTGCCCTGGTTCTTGTAAAGGAGGTTGGAAATGGCGGGAAACTGCTTCGGGTCGCAATAAGAACGCAGTTCTGGCCGGCCGCAGGAGATGTCATGGAAATCCCACTCCATATACCGACAGACGAAAAGGTCCAGGTTCCCATCGTTATCGTAGTCGAAAAAACCGGCGCTGGAGGACCAGCCGCCTCCTCCCACCCCCGCCCTTGCTGTGACATCGACGAAGGTTCCATCGCCCTTGTTCCAATAGAGTTGGTTTGAGGGGAAGGCAGTGACATAGAGATCGGGTCGGCCGTCATTGTCATAATCTCCCACCGCTACCCCCATCGAATAGCCCTTCCCTTGCACTCCTGCGCGCTCGGTGACATCCGTGAATGTCCAGTCGTGGTTGTTTCGAAAGAGGCGATTCCAATAAGGAGATTGCGATTTATCGGGTGACATCCCTGGCTTCATCTCGGTCTCGATCTTCGCGCCGTTCAGGAGAAAGATGTCGAGATACCCGTCGCCGTCATAGTCCAGTAGTCCCACTCCCGAGCCCATAGTTTCGACCAGATACTTGTTCGATGTTGCGGAGGAGCGATGCAGGAAGTGGAGGCCCGATTCCTGTGCAACATCAACAAAAGTCGGCCAGCGATTGGTCGGAGAGGGCCTGTCGGCCGAACCGGATCTCAGGCAGAAGACCAGGATTGAGAGCGTCCCAATCCATGTCCAGTGCCTCTTGGCGGGAAACAACCGCGGGAGTTTCGAGAGAGTCACTCTTCTTGAGACCATGGAACGCTTAAGAGGGCTATTATATGCTAGCTACCTGAGATTTGCGGGAGTGTGATTATCACACAGTAATACTTACAAGGCGGTTGCCCTTCAGTCTAACCAAGCCACATTTCCGGGACACTGTGTTAAGTTGAAATGATTTCGAGAAGGCTCAAATCCTCTAGTTCATGTCAACGGCTGATGGCTTTGAACTGAACACTCCCGTTTTTCTGCAAAGCTTAGGTAGCCAAGTTAGAATCGGCGGCGACCAGAAAACCTTTTAGAGTCTGCGGTGATGGCTAGAGTTCCGAATCTATTCCCACGCATCGCGATCCTTTGGTTGGTCCTTTTGATCGGGCCACCCTCAAACGCGGTCTATCTTACGGCGCGCGATAGCCTCGAAGAAGCCCGTGCAGCCATTAAACAGGAGCACTGGAATGGCGCCGCCAAGATCCTCGAGGCCATTCTCAAGAAAGAACCGAATCATGCCGGAGCCCTGAGCTTGCTCGGAAGGGTGCGCCTTGCCCAGCATCGTCCCGCTGAGGCGATCGTGATTCTGGCAAAAGCTCTAGAACACGACCCAAGCTCCCCGGAAGCGCTGCTCTCGCTTTCTCTAGCCAATGAGGAAGTCGGCAACGCCGATGAAGCGCTCTCGTACTTCCATCAGGCCACAAAAGCCGGGACTTCCGATCCTGAGCTGTTACTTCGTCTCGCCGAGACCGGCTACGGGAGGGGGCTCTACGGTGATGCCATCCACGCGCTTCAGAAGGCACGGGCGCTCGATCCTGCAAACGAACAGTACACCTTATTCCTCGCCACCTCCCATTTTGCCCGCGGCGATATTGAAGACTGTCTGCGTTTGCTGCAGGAGGTTCTCAGAAGAAACCCTCGAAGCCCCTACGGTCATTTTTCTCGAGGGTACTACCTTTACAAGGTCGGGCGGACAGAGGAAGCTGCCGTAAGTCTTCGACAATGCCTCGAGCTCGATCCCAACTTCGTCGAGGCGAAGTTCCATCTGGCGCAGATCGCCGAAGGCAACGGCGACCCGGACTTGGCCCGCAGGCTCTACGACGAGATTCTCAGAGCCCGTCCTGAACATGCCAACAGCTTCGCCTCCCTGGGCCGATTGGCACTCAACGACGGATCGCTTGCGGCGGCCGAGAGACATCTCCTACGATGTCTTGCGTTGGAGCCAAACCACCGGGAGGCTCATTACACCCTGGGTCTGCTTTACAGCCGAAACGGAAGGGTGGAGGATGCCCGAAAGGAGCTCGCGCGCGCCGAGGAACTTCGCCGAACCGAGACGGGCGCCAAGGAAAAGATGCTCATCGGCGGAGGCCGTCAGAAGGTCGAGTATCTCGATCCCGGGAGCACCGTTGCTGAATCGCTCCGAGAGGCGATCGCCGCCCAAAAACGCGGACAACCGGCCGAGGCGGAACAGAAATACCTCCGGCTCCTGAAGCTAGCGCCGAACCTGGCGGAAGCGTACATGAATCTGGGGCTCCTCTACCACGACGAGAACCGACTGGACGAAGCGATGGCGAATCTGCGAAAGGCATTGGAGCTGAACCCAAGCCTGGTGGGGGCCAATTATTTCTTGGGGATTGACCTCTATCTTACCTCTCAGTTCGATCCCGCCGTTACGGCGCTGCGCCAGACGCTCAAGGTTACGCAGGACATCCCGGATCTGCACCGATGGCTCGGGTTGAGCTTGCTGGCCGCAACTCGCTACTCGGAAGCCGCCGAGAGCCTGGAGTCCCAACTGAAGACGGCACCCGATGATCGGGAAGTAATCGCCGCCCTGTTGAAGGCCTACGTGCGTCTCTCCAGGCGCGACGCGGCGCACAGGATGGCCCGGCTGCTGGCGGGAAAGGACTCCACCACGGCCAGGATCCACCAGATCGTGGCGGACGCGTGGCTGGAAGCGGGCGAGGTGGAGCAGGCGATTCCAGATCTCCAAACGGCGGTTCGCTTGGAACGGGAAGGCCCAATCGCTGAAGAGTCACTCGAACAGCTAGCGCAGATCTATGCCAGCCTCGGAAGATCCGAAGAAGAGCAACGGGCACGGAGAGAGCTTGAGGCTATCCGGAAGCGCACCCCGCAGCAATCCCCGAAGTAGCACGTCCCGAATGCGACACCAGATGGCATCGCGGTCTGAATTGACCCGGTCGTGTCTCTCACCGGCGGGTGTAATCAGAAGTGCGAGTCACCAAGTTCATGATTTCATAAATACACCAACGTATTTTCCCAGATCGGGCCCGGCGCCCTGGAAGGGTGCTGCGAGCTTAGCCGGGGGGTGAGCGAGGCGAACCCCCGGAATATTGGAATAAACGAATGCGCCCCGGCAGCGGCACGGGCGCGGGGGAGCTCCTGCAACCCCTGCCGGGGTGCGCGTATCATTGTTCCTCTTCTACGCGGGGGTTCGCTTCGCTCACCCCCGGCTAATTTCCTTTCGCACCGCTGGGGCGGAATACGTTACGTTACCGCATTTATGAAACGTGACTCGCACTTCTAATTACACCCCAACGGGGTCAAGCGCCGATCGACGCATGGATCGGACCGCAAGGTGCTTGCACGGATGCGGACAGGACATTTCTAGCTACTTTCTGGCGCGAAACCAAGGACCCCGAAGGGGTCCAGCAGGACAGCCCAGGGCGCAAGCCCTGGGTTCAAGGGCCAAATTGCGGAAAGCCCTGAAAGGGCGGCGCAGGGAGTTCGATCTCAACTCCAGATAAATGCTCGTCATAAGGCGCCTCTTTGGTACCGGGACCAACTGCATCGCCCCTTCGGGGCTTCCCTTGTTACTGTGCTTGTTCCCAGGGCTTGCGCCCTGGGCTTTCCTGAGTCGCCCCTGCGGGGCTAGTTTCGCGCCAGAAACTAGCTAAGATTGCAGAAAATGACGGAAAATCGGAAGGAGAGTGCGAGCCCATTCTATCGCCCGAGCCGATCTCCCCAGCCGACGACGAACATTGCGGCGCCCAGCACCACAACCGAAAGCCACATGACGATGCGTGGTTTTCTACCGGTGTCGGCCCACTCTCCGGCAATTGCACCCCACAGATTTGCACTCATGATGGCCATCGAGGACATCACGGGCCATCCCACGACCGCCGCGAGATCCCCGAGCTTGGAAGCGCCGATCCCATAGAAGACGATGCCGGCCGACCACAACACGCCCATGATGAGTCCCAGAAGGTAATGGAAGCGCTCTATCGACATCAATGCCCAGCTGCCCCTGCTGGAAATCAGGTAGGCACAATACCCAGTGTTCACCAGGAATCCCCCTAAGAGCGCGACCACCCAAATGATGTTGGCGGCAAAGAGCGGATCCGTCCCATGGCCGACGGCCAGGCGAGTCAAGGGGGTTCCATAGGCGAAGCTCAGGTTCAGCATGGGAGACAGGATTCCCGAAAGAACCGCAACGCCCAGCCCGAGCGGAAAGTTCTCCCGCTCTGAACTCGGATGCGCTCCCACCGAAGTCGATGCGAGCACCTTCTCCTTCAGATGGCCGGCCCAGGCACAAAACACAACTCCGACAACGATCATGAGGACCCCGCTGATGATCACCCTGCCCCTCAGGGTGAAAACCTCCTCAGGGTGTACAAGTACAAGCGGTGCCAACGAGCCGATAGCGGCTGTGAGGCCTACGACTATTGAGTAGCTCAGGGCCATCCCAACCAGTTTCAGTGCCAAACCGTAGAGCACCGCACCGATTCCCCAGCCGAACCCAAATACGAAGACGACGCTCAGGTCTCGAGTACTGGCCGAGCGCAAGACGGTGAGAAGCTCTGGAACCGTGGCAAATCCCAGGGTCCAGGGGATTATGAGCATCGCGAACACGGAGTAGGTCAACCAAAGATGCTCCCACTTCCAGCTCTTGGCGTACTTGAGCATCAGGCCGAAGGAGCCGTTGGCGAAGGCGCCGACCAGCACCACCAGGATCCCGGTTCCGAAACTCGCTTCTGCGGGCATGGCGCACTGTCTCTCAGGCGATGATGCCGTCGTGATGGCGCTGGAAAAGCTCCGGATCGAAGGGAGGGACAAGGATATCGGCCTGGTCGCGAATGCGCTTGTATGAACGGGCGGCTTCAGGAGTCTCTCCGACCATACTCTATCGCCTCTCAAATGAGGATCAGCTGCGGTCCCCACAAGTCTGCGACGTATTGCATTTGTCGGGAGAAGTCTCCCAGAGTGAAAGCGCCATGATGGGGTGCGCCGGCCATGCACCAGCGATTGAATCCTTCCAGACAGCTGTGGTTTTTGAAGCGGAAGGCCGCATTGGCCACCCGGGTGTCCTCATGGAAGGTCCCGAGCACCTCTCCTTGAGCGGCAACGAGGACATGCCCCTTCGCAGCCCCCATCTTGGGCGAAAATCCAACCATGGTTGCGGCGCCGCCTCGGCACGAAAAGACCGGGCTCGCACCTCCACCGCGGAGACCGGGATAGTGCTCATTGCAGATCAGGCATTTCTTACGATTGGTGCGCGCCAGAGTGGGGTCTCCCTCTCCGGTGTTGGTGAAGAGGATGTAGTTCTGCACATGGTCCGTCATGACGCACTCGCAGTAGTGCGCTTGCCCGCCAAGAGCCTTCAGGACCAGCATGGCGATCGAGGTCGGTATATCTCCCGTGCATGAGACGGGAAACCCCATTCCCGTTAGCCGGGAGGCCCCATAGCATGCAACCAGCCCGATTTCAGGGTTTCGGCGAAAGAGATCGGAGTGGCAATTGATCGCGGCCGCGTCCAGCTGATGCTTGACGAACAAGTCTTCGAGCGCAAGCGCGATCCGGATGGAACTCTCCAGGATCTCCTCAGGCACTTCCAACTGATACTCTTCCCCCAGTTGATTCCGATGATCGCGAATCCGGGAAGGATTGACGTCACGGTAAGCGCGCTCCAATTCCTCCTTCTCGATTGGAACAATCTGAGTTCCCAGATTGGACCGGAGCGGTTCTTCCTCGATACTCACGTCGGCATACCCCTGGATCTCGCGACCGATGCGGCCGACCCGCGCATTACGCAGCCGATTCGCCGCAACCACCGCATCGAGGTATCGTCGTATCTGTTCGAGGACATTCCGATCGCGGTAGTAGCCGCTGATGAGGTGAAAAGTACGGCCCTCCCGCAGAAAGACGTTGGTGACCATGATGGTACCAACGTTGCTGCTGTATCGATTGGCGTCGTGATACGTGAATGAGTCGTGAATCTCTTGGATCAAGTGGCCGTTCCAAATCAGCAAAGGGAGCTTAGAGGCGCGAGCCACTGCCCAGCTGAACGAAGGAGGTGATGCCATCGTGGGAAAAAAGATGATGGCGTCCAGGCCCGCCTGGCCCCACCGGTCCGCCGCCTCAACCGCCTTTGCCTCGTTCGCAATAATGCCGGGGTAATCGACTTCGCAGAGCTGACCCAGCATCGTGGCGATTTCTCTGCCGACGGCTTCCTTTTCCTGCCGAAAGGAGGGGGGCATGATATCGTCGAACATATCGAAGTAGAGGGCTACGAGCCCGATCCTGGCTCTGCTTTTCACTGGATGGCGCTCTCGGAAGCTTCAGGCAAAGATATCTTCCGCCAGCTCCGACTCTGCAGCCGGAGGGCTTTGAAGGGCAAACTCTACCGCCTGGTCGCCCACTTCCCTGGCCTCCCTCTCGATCGACTCCAACTGCGCGCCTGAGACTCGGACTGTGTCGGCCAGGTGAGCGCGGAAGCGTGGGATGGGGTCCGTCTTTTGCCAGCGCTTCATTTCTTCCCGGGATGCGTACTTTCCCGCGGAAATGGCGCTGTGACGCTCCCAGCGCACGGTCTTGCACTCGATCAACGTAGGCCCGTCCCCACGGCGGGCGCGTTCGACCGCCTTTCGCGTGATCTCGTAAACCTGGAGCACGTCATTACCATCCACCGCCTCGCCCGGAAACCCGAACGCCTGCGCTCTCACGGCGATATCCTTGACACTTACCGCTTTTTCAACCGGAACCGAAATGGCGAAGCCGTTATTCTCACAGATCATCACGAGTGGCACTCGCCACAGGGCGGCCATATTGGCCGTTTCGTAGAACACGCCTTCATTCGAAGCCCCATCGCCAAAAAAGCAGAGAGTAACCAGGCCGTTGCCCCGGATCTTGTTGGCCAGAGCCACACCTGCTGCAATGGGAATGTGGGCCGCGACGATGGCATTCGTTCCCAGAAACCCTATCTCTGGATCGCACAGATGCATGGAACCCCCTTTCCCCTTGCAGTACCCGGTCCCCCGGCAAAGGATCTCAGCCATGATCTTCTTCGGGTCCCCTCCCTTTGCCAGCATCTGCCCATGCCCACGGTAGGTGGCCAAGACCTGATCCTCCCGGCTCACCGCCGCGATAGCGCCAACTGCGATGGCCTCCTGGGCAATGCAGGGGTGGGTCGACCCGCTGATGAGGCCCTTGCCGAACAGCTCAACGACCCTCTCCTCAAAGTGACGGATGAGCGTCATCTGGCGGTAAAAGTCGAGCATCTGTGCCTGGGCCAGTACCGTGGTCTTCAAAGACTGCGTCATAGTCCTAACTTGCCATGAGATCGCGAACGGCCTCGATGATCCGGTCGCGGTTGGGAAAGACCTTTTCCTGGAGGGTACCACAAGGTATCGGTTGGTCCTTACCCGCCACACGCTTTACCGGAGCGACGAGGTAGTCGAAAGCCCCCTCCTGGGCGATCTGGCCGATCTCGGCACCGATCCCCGCGGTCTGATAGGCCTCGTGCGTGACAATCAGCCTGCCAGTCTTTTCCACCGACCTCACGATCGTCTCCCGGTCCAGAGGTGCCAGTGTCCGAGGATCGATAAGCTCCGCGCTGATCCCCTCCTTTTGCAGTTCCTCTGCTGCCTGCATCGCCTCCTGCACCATCATCGCAACCGCGACGACGGTCACATCCGACCCTTCGCGTACGATTCGGGCCTTCCCGAACGGCTCGAGGTATTCGTCTTCGGGCACTTCGCCCTTGCTGGCGTACAGGCGAACATGCTCAATGAAAACGACCGGATCATCCTGCCGTATGGCCGTCTTCAGTAGGCCCTTTGCGTCGCGGGGTGTCGACGGCATGGCAATCCTCAAGCCCGGGCTGTGCATGAACCATGCTTCGAGGCTTTGTGAATGTTGTGCGCCCAGCCCAAGCTTGGTGGCGGCGGGCGTTCGAATCACCACGGGCACTTTCAACTTGCCCCCGTAGAAGTATCGCATCTTGGCAGCCTGGTTGACGATGGCGTCGAGAACCAGCGTCGAGAAATCCATGAATTCGATCTCGACGATGGCGCGCATTCCAGCGATCGCCAAGCCGATGCCAAAACCAGCCGTTGCCGCCTCCGAAAGGGGCCCATCTCGGACGCGTTCTTCCCCAAACTCCTCGAATAGATCACGATAAACCCCGAACGTCCCGCCGTAGGAGCCGATGTCCTGACCCAGGAGGACAATGTTCGGATCGCGCCGCATTTCTTCGCGGATGGCCTCGTTAATGGCCTGCGAGTATGTGATCTGTCTCATCGTCGCTCCGGTGGTTCTGGACTCGCTCGGAAGCGAAACTTCCCAGCATCTCCCTGCCCCTCAATCGTAGTGCTTGATGATTTCTATCCGGTCACCGGCGATCTCCAGGCACCGACCGCACAAGGTGCACTCATCCTCCTGGTCTTTGTTTACACGGACACGACGATCGACCGGCTCAAAGATCTCCACCGGGCATGCATCCACGAGTGCGCGTGCTGCCGCAGTCCGGAGGAACTCTTTATCCCGGACCGAAATCTCAATGAACATTCCCATGATTCAGGACCGTTTTCACAAGGCGTGGAATCTCCGAAAGTTTGTCCGCCACGTGGATTCCCGCCTTCCGCATGACTTCGACTTTCCGTTGAGCGCTTCCCCGCACACCCTCGACGATGACGGCTGCATGGCCGAATCGAGTCCCCGGCATTTGATCGACGAACTTGCCTGCCACGAACGCGACGACCGGTTTCGGATGCTCCTGGGTGGCATAGTACGCAGCGAAATGCTCTTCCATGCTCCCCCCGGGCTCGCAGAAAATGGTCACCGCTTCAGTCTCAGGATCATCTTGAAAGAAGCGGAAAAGCTCCGTGAAGTTCAACCCGACGATCGGGTCACCGCCAATGCTAACACACGTCGATTGGCCAATCCCGTTTTGGGTGAGCAAATTCGCGACTTCGCAGGTCATGCCGCCGCTTCGGGAAATCACCCCGACTGTCCCACTCGTGAAACTCCTACGCGTATTGTTCACGCTCCCGCCAAGCCCGCCAACCTTGGTAACGCCCGGGGTGAGAAGTCCAAGACTGTTGGGTCCTATGACCCTGGCTCCCTCCTCCTCCGCAGAAGTGAGAATCTGCACGATATCCTGTCTTGGAACGCGCTCTGTGAGGATAACGATAAGTTTGATGCCGCTTTCCAGCGCCTCGAAGGCAGCGTCTCTTACCGCCAGGGGCGGCACCGAAATGACACTCGCATTGACCCCGTGCTCCTGGACGGCCCTCCTGACGGAGTCGTAGACCATAACTCCGGACACGTGCTGCCCGCCTTTGCCGGGCGTCACCCCCGCGAGGATCCGGGCGCCGTAGTCGAGAGAATCTTTGACCAGGATGCTGGCTTCCCGACCAGTTATGCCTTGGACGACTATGGTTGTATTTTGGTCAGTCAAAATGCCCATGAGACACCTCCGCGTTCCCCACCGGCTTGTTGCATCTTGCAACCGCAAGGGCCGCCGCATCGTCGATCGGGAGTTCTCGCCCACTGAAGGGAATGCCATAGTAGTTCAGCAGCTTCCGACACTCATCCTCACCCGAACCGGGAAGGCGGAATACGACGATCGTCTCGCACGGGTCTTTCCCCGCTTCTCGGATCCCCATGATGACTCCTCGTGCCACCAGATCTGCCCGCGTGTTGCTTACGACGTTCATGATCACGGCCAGTTTTTCCACGTTGGGCTGGCTGACCAAGAGCTTCGTCAGCTCTTTGACTTTCCTTACCGTTGGGTTTCCTCCAATCTCACAATAGTTGGCCGGTCGTCCCCCGCAGTCTCGCACGGCATCGAAGATGGTCAAACTGGCACCACCTCCACCGATCAGGAGCCCCAGGTTCCCTGGACATTCCACCACGCGGCCGGCAACGCCCCGATAATCGAGTTCATCGATCTCGCGTGCCCTCCGCTCGAACTCAGTTAGGCGCCGGGTGCCCTCCGCTCGGTTGGACAAGTTCTCAACGTGCTTCAGCGGCACGCGTGACAGGGCGTCTCCGTCAATATCGATATGACAATCGAGCGCTACGAAATTGTCGTCCGCCATTCTCGCCAGCGGATTAATCTCGAGGAGAAACGCATCGTACTCGAAGAACATCGAAACTACTCTGTTGACGATATCGGTCAATGAGCGTAGACGCTTCCCTGAAAACCCTAGCCCGCAGAGCCAGTCGCACGCATGATAGTTCCGGAATTTCTTACAGGGATTAATGACCAAACGGTGGACCCGGTCAGGCTGAAACGCGGCGGCCTCTTCGATGTCGACTCCCCCGCGGTCACTGAAAACCGCGACAGGACGACGGGCGAGGCTATCGTAGGTGACCCCCAAGAAGTACTCCTCCTCAAAGGGAATGCGCTGCTCCAGCAATACGTGATGCACCTGCTCGCCACCAATCTCGCGTCCCAGCATCTTTTGGACGATTTCCAGCGCCGATGTCACGGAATCAACGGCGACGACACCTCCCAGCTTCTGACGCCTTCCCCGTTGGGTCTGAACCTTGGCAACCGCCGGAACCAAGGAATCAATGGGCGTCGACTGCTCGTGACCGGGAATCAACAGGCCAATCGGAACATTGATGCCGCGAGCCTTCAAGATCTCTTTGGCCTCATACTCGTAGAGTCGCACTCGTCCTTCCGCCCAGCCCAAATAATGTATATTGCATACAACCGCATAGTATAGGAAATTGCCATCCGAATGTCTACAAAGTTTCTCTGGCAACTTGTAGAAACTGCGGAATCTTGTGGAGGCCTTCAGACCTCCCGAGGCTCGTGGCATGGAGAGGGCGGCTCCAAAACTCCCTGACTCCCCGTCTCCCGGAGCCGGAGGGTTGCCGCCGTACTGCCGGGACACAATCAGGGGGCCGGGAAACCCCGGTTGGCCAAGCGAATCAATTTCCAATTTCCACTATGTTCTTTCAGCGGATCTTGTATACAATATAAATGTATCTCGGAGATATTTTAGCTCACTTCCAGCCAATGACTCAAAAGATCAAGAACATACAGGTCATTCCATTGGTTCGCAGGCTCAACAGGGCGTTTCAAGGAAGCACCTACCAAATTGTCTCCCGCAATACCCTTTTCGTCAGGGTGGAAACTGAGGAGGGGATCCTCGGGGAGGCTTTCGGGGGAGACGAAGATATCTACCAAGCGAAGGTCGTGGCGGTCGCCAACGAGTTTCTAGCGCCTCGGATCATTGGAATGGAGCTTCTGCCCATCGAAGAGCTGTGGCAGGCGATGATCAGTACTGCTCCGCTCCCCTTTCACAACCGGGGCATTCATACCCTTGACCTGATCAATCACGCCGTTCTCATGCAAGCAATAGCGATCATCGACCTGGGACTCTGGGACACCCTGGGAAAGGCTCTTAACAAGCCTGTGTGGCGTCTGCTCGGGGGCTTTCGAAACAAGGTGCCTGTGATCGGGATCGGAGGGTACCACCGGAGCGCCGGGGATCTCGAAGGTCTGGTGAGCGAAGTCGAGTCGTTCTTGGCCTTCGGGCTGTCCGGCATCAAGCTTAAGGTCGGAAGCCTGCAAATCACCCAGGATCTGAAGCGAGTCGAGACGCTGCGGAAACACTTCGGCAAGCGTCTCCTGCTGTGCTGCGACGCCAACCAGGCCTGGACGTTCGATGAGGCGCTCCAGTTTGCGCGTGGCGCCAAGGATTACGAGCTGGAATGGCTGGAAGAGCCGATCCGGTGGAACGATCAGCTGGTCGGGCTGAGGCGCTTGCGGGAAGAAACGGACATTCCGATCGTGGCCGGGCAAGGAGAAATCTCCAGCCTGGGATGCCGCGATTTGATTCTCAACAGATGTGTCGACATCCTCAATGTAGATGCAACCATAGCCGGAGGGGTCACGGAATGGAGGAGAGCCGCCACCTTTGCGCAGATGATGAACGTCAAGATGGGGCATCATGAGGAGCCTCAGGTAGCTCTTCACCTCTTAGCGTCAGTTCCCAACTCGACTTATGTCGAGGTGTTTCCCGATCCGGAGCGGGATCCCATGTGGCACGAGCTCCCAGAGAATAGGCCACCGATAAGGGACGGTTACATGGAGGCTTCCGAGAAACCCGGTTTCGGGTTAGCCTATAATCGTGAGATTATCGACATCTATCGCGGCGATGTCGCCAGGTCTCTGCCTTGAGCCACGATGCCATGTCTCCGGCTCACCGACACGTAGCATGGACCGTTTGCGTCGAAAGCAATCCCCACGCTGATAGTCTGGGCGATGCCGGCGACATGAGGGAATCCAGAGCCGAGTGTGAACAATCTGTCTCTCTCGTCCAGTAGCTAGTCGAATCATTCACAGGCGACGTTTACGACCACTCGGCCCGATTGATCGCCTTTCCCCGTAGATCAAGGGATCCAGAGAAAGGAACGATGATGGCCGAAAGCAACCTCCAAGAACTAAAACTCGAAAAGGAGCGGTTTAAGAGGAAGCCTCTGCGGATTGAGGTGTATGAGTTCCTCAAGGAGTCTATCACCAGGGGAGGACTCAAGCCGGGTCAGAAACTGAACGAAGTCGATCTTGGGAACCATCTCGGCATCAGCCGGACTCCGATCCGGGAGGCGTTGATGCGACTGGAGCACGAGGGATTGGTCACCCTGGACCCAGGAAAAGGGGCCGTAGTATCTGAGATCTCCAAGGTGGATCTCGGTGAAATCTATCCGATTGTTGCTGCCCTGGAAGGGCTCGCCGCTCGGATCGCTGCCGCCAATATGGAGCCAGCCGATATTCGCAAGCTTAGGAAACTGGACCGCCAAATGGTGAAGGCTGCCAAGGCGGGCGACGCTTCCACCTTCATGAACCTGAACACCGAATTCCATCAGACTTTCCTGGACAGATGCACCAACCAGAGGCTCTCGAGCCTGGTGTCCAGCTACAAGGAGCAGATCTACCGATTTCGCATATTCTCGCTCAACATGCCCGGCCGCATGCACCATTCTACCGGGGAGCATCGACAAATTATCGAGGCCTTCGAGCGAAAGGACGGCGAGCTGGCGGAGCAGCTCCTCCGCAATCATGTTGAGCAGGGACGCAAGACCCTGGAGAAAATCTCCGACGTCACATGACGAGGCCCACTTTCCTCAATGCGTGATCCCTAGCTTCGGAGAGACGCCGAAGAGATCACGGCCAGGTCCAGAGCAGTTTGACCAGCGACAATGAAATAGGTTTCTTTCGGAAAATTAGCCGTTGGGGAGGCTCCTTATGAAAAGCCGATCTATCTGGATAGGGCTTATCCTGTTTTTGTGCGCAGCTGGCAAAGCTGCGGCTCAAAAAAGCAGCGGTGAGGTGTTGGGAACGATTACCGACCCGTCTGGGGCAGTAGTATCTGGCGTTGCTGTGACTTTAACCAACACTCAAACCAACGAAGTCCGCAGGATCAACAGTGACAACAATGGGAATTACCGATTCGTCTTTGTACAGCCTGGAATTTACTCTCTGAAGGCAGAACTGGTCTCATTTCGTACATCAACAATAAATGATTTGGTCCTACGCGTAGACGAGCAACGCCGGCAAGACATTGTCCTGCAGGTTGGCGAAGTGACTCAGACCGTCAATGTGGAGGCTAACCCGGTTGCGGTCAACGCTGAAACCGCCTCTTTGGGAAACGTCATCGAGGAGAGGAGAATCGTGGAACTGCCGCTCAACGGACGCTCCTTTCTGAGTTTGGCCTATTTGTCGGCCGGCGCAGTCAATCCGGCTGTCGGAAACGTCGAGAGCAATGCAACGGGTTTGTCCGGCGGCCGGCCCGGGGTTGCTGTCGCCGTGTCCGGGATGCGGGAGGGATCGAACGACATTTTGTTCGACGGCATCCCCAGCAAACACAACTTCTATGCTGCGGTGGGGACCCAGCCGGTACTAGAGGGCATCAGCGAGTTCAAGGTGCAGCAGGGATACTTCAGCCCCGAGTACGGGCTTCCCGCTGTAGTGAATGTGGTGACGAAATCAGGGACCAACGTATTCCACGGGGCGGCCTGGGAGTTTTTGAGGAACGACAAGCTGGACGCCCGCAACGCTTTCGCGCAGGGCAAAGGCCCCAACCGCCAGAACCAGTTTGGGGTGGCGGCCGGAGGACCGATCGTAAAAGACAAAGTGTTTGTTTTTGGCGCTTATGAGGGACAGCGAATCCGCCGAACTTTCACGGGTGAGCGGGCCATTGTGCCCACCCCGGCCATGCTGAACGGAGACTTTTCCGCGTTGCTGCCAGCAACGATCATTTACGACCCCCTTACCTATGTTCCGAATACAGGCACCCGGCGGCCTTTCCAGGGAAACATCATTCCCGCAGATCGTATTAGCCCGTTTGCCAAAACGTATAACCAATTTATCCCGCCACCGACGCCCTTAACTGACGGCCCCTTCAATCGAATCGGGAATACCCGGTTCGTGCAGAATGATTATAAATATGATATCCGAGGGGACTGGAACTCTTCTGACCGTAACAAGGTTTTCGGCCGGCTTTCTCTTTCAAACTCGGACCAATTTGGCACAAGTATTTTACCTTTCAACGGCTCTAGCAGTCCATTCAACACGCGCAACGCCGTCCTGGCGTGGACTCATGTTTTCAGTCCGAACCTTGTCAACGATGTTCGCTCGGGTTTGGATCGGGCAGTCTTATTTACGAGTACTCCCGAGGGGGCGGTCAGCAGCCCCAATTGGCCAGTCGCGTTGGGTCTCAAAAATCTTAACCAGAATCCCCTATGCAACGGCGTCACAGCAGTCGATCTGGCGGGATTTGGTACCTTTGGGTTTACCTTTCAAAATTGTGTTATCACCTTAAACAACAACTATCACTTCATTGACAATCTGGCTTACACCCGCGGTCGGCACAACATCACTCTAGGCGGCCAGGTCATCCGTGTGCAGTTCCGTGATATTGGTGCGTACCAGCAGAGCGGGAGTCTTACATTCACCGGGCAATTCAGCGGTCACTCGGTGGCGGATTACTTGTTGGGTGCGCCGTTCGTTGCCGGGGGACAGAATAACGCTCCCGCTGCTTACCGAAGAGGAACCTGGTGGGATGCTTATGTCAACGACAACTTTAAACTCACCAAAAACCTGACCCTGAACTTTGGCTTGCGCTATCAGTACACCCAGCCGCTGATTGAAAAGTACGACCACATCGGGACTTTTGACTTTAGCACTGGCAAGATTCTGCTGGCGGGAAGGGACGGAGTTTCCCGCGGATTGCTAACACCTGACCGTAATGATTTTGCCCCCCGGTTCGGCTTTGCCTGGGCGCCAGGGGGGAGTCAAAAATGGGCCATTCGCAGCAGCTACGGTATTTTCTATGACCGGCTCCCTGGGAACGAATGGGCCTTCCAGAGGAATTTCCCTCCCTTCATTGTAGGTCAGACGTTAGTCAGCGACCAAAATGTGCCCACGATTGATATTTCGAAGTTGTTTCCCGATGTAAATGTCCTTGACCCTAACTCCTACGAAGGCATTGCGCTGTTTGTGCTGAGCGACCGAAGGAGTCCCTACGTCCAGCAGTGGACCTTAAGCATGCAGCGCACATTGCCCGGTGACCTGTTTCTAGAAGGCGCCTACATTGGTTCAAAGGGTACGAAGCTGTCCAAGCGCGTTGACTCGAACGTTGCGCCGCTCCCTGCCCTTAATGACACTAGACCCTTAGAAGAGCGCCGGCCTTATCCTCGTTTTTCCTTTATTTTGGACGACCGGGGCTTTAGCAATTCCAGCTACAACGGTCTGCAGTTAACGCTACGCAAGGTCTACAGCCACGGGTTGACCTTTCAGACCTCTTATACCTGGTCGAAGGCTTTAGATAACGACTCCTTTGATGCGAAAGCGACGCGAAACTATCGTCTTGGCGATCTGGATCGCGGCCGCAGTGTTTTCGACATCCGCCACCTTTTTGTTTACAGCATGAGCTACGAACTGCCGCTCGGACAAAACCTGAAAAGCGGTGTGGCCAGGCAGGTGTTCCACGGTTGGCAGGTCAATAGTATTTTCAACCTTCAATCCGGCACCGCATTCCACGTCGATACGATAGCGGACCCCTCCGATACCGGAGCTATTTTCAACCACTTCCCTAACCGGATCTGTAACGGCAATCTGCCACCTGACCAGCGCACGCGCGAACGATGGTTTGATACCGGGTGCTTTGCGCTCCCGGCCTTCAGGACTTATGGCAACGCCGGGGTTCAGTATTTAGATGGGCCTGGATACAAAAACGTGGATCTTTCACTGAACAAAAATTTTCCGATCAGCGAGTCAAAGAGCCTCCAATTTCGTGCCGAGTTCTTTAACGCCTTCAATTTTGTTAACCTCGGCCGCCCGGACACCACCTTAGAGTCTAGCAGCTTCGGCATAATCAGCAGCGCAGGACTGGCGCGTGCCATTCAGTTTGGCCTTAAGTTTATTTGGTAAAGTGGAGCATAGCTTTTTTTGTGTCTGCTGGCATGATTCGTTCCTCGGCCGCCGACTCTTAGCTAGAGTACCGCTGACGGTAGTGTCGCTGTGCCCAGCAGCGAATAAATAATGCTGGGTTAAAGCTCGTTGTGTAAAGGCTGAGACTCCAATCTAAGGACGATTGTATGAACTTTCCCAAGGCACGGATAATAAATAAATTCGTGATTTGCGCCCTGACTGTCATCCCTTTAAGGTCTTCTCATGGACAGACAGCCAGCTCAGCGCCAGCCGACTATCTAGTTCGTGACGGGGAGCCCCAGGCAGTCATTGTGATCGGCAACAATGTCACCCCATTCCACCGCTTTGTGGCCGAAGAGCTCCAGCGCTACATCACAGCCATCACCGGTGCCGCATTGGAAATCAGCTCGGTCGGACAGCCTACGGCTAAGCCGGTCGGACTGTGGATTCTGCTCGGAGGACCTACCGTCAACAGCTTGGTTCAGCAGGCTGCGGGAAAAGGATTAGTGAGCTTTTCCGGTCTGAAATCGGACGGCTTTGTCTTGCAGACCGCCAGGCTACCCGGGCGGAAGATCTTGGTCGTGGGAGGTAATGACGAAGCCTCAACTATGTACGCGGCTTACGAACTGCTGGAGCAACTCGGCGTGACCTTCATGTTCAACAAAGACATCTTGCCAGAGAAAACCAAGGATCTGCGACTGCCTGCTCTTAGTGCTCGCGTTGAAACCCCCTTCCCGCGTCGAGGTCTGGCAATATCGAGCATTTACCCGAACCGCAGTATCTGGCATCTGTCGCAGGTCAAGGCCTTTCTGGACCAGATGGCTAAACTGAAGATGAATTACCTTAACTTTGGCTGGTTTGAGCACGAACCCTGGATCGATTTCGAGTATCGGGGCGAGCACAAGCTCTTGGGCGACGCCACAGGAAAAGAGAGCGGCTACATGCTGTGGCGCTATCACTACGGCTCTTATCTGATTAAGGACCTTCCTGTAGGTCAACATCTCTTTGACGGCCGGACACGGATGGCTCCGCGGGAATTTCAAGATGTGGAAACTCCCGAGCAGGCTTTCCAGGTGGCCAGAGACTTCCTCAACGAAATGATCCGGTATGCCAAGACTCGCAAGATCAAAATGACACTAAGTTTTGATCCCACCACCTTGCCCGGCAACCTGGCGCGTTATGCCACTCGAGCCGCCAATTCACAGTTGCCGTTCCACCCAATTCTGGGGACCCAGATGTGCCCGGCCGACCCCATTCTGCACGAGATCAACGAAAGCCGTCTAAAAGCTCTGGCCACCACCTATCCGGATGCCGAAGGATTTCTGCTGTGGATCCCAGAACTTTATCCGGACTGTTCAGACGAGCGCAGCCAGTCTCTTTTTCTGAGCGAGCGGCCCAGGTACGACGCGCTTCTTAAGTTATGGGCGCCTTACACGGCTTACGAGCGGGATCCCGACATCGTCCTTGATTCCAATATCGGTTCGATACACATCATCCGAAAGATGCTCGAGGCGCGGGACCGCATCGCACCGAACGTGAGGCTGAGTATTGGCACAATTTTTCGCGGATATCTCATGCCCATCTTAGACAAGATGTTCCCCAAGACTGTGCCGTTCTTCAGCATGGAGTCGCGGGCCATCTCGACGCCCCAAGGAGTGCCTATGCAGTACTTCGGCGGGATGGGCGAACGGGAGCGGAGTTTAGTGCACCGCTTGGATGACGACAGTGCCATGTTCGGAATGCAGTTCAACGTAAACCTCTATGACAAAGATCGGGCGCTGGAAGGGTCAGCGGAGAACGGGGTGACGGGCCTGGTCGGCCAGTTGAACCGGGCCCGGGGCACCGAAACTAACTACCGCTATTGGGCCGAAGGCGCCTGGAATCCGAAGCTGAAGCCTAAGGAGTCTGGGTTGGGTAGGCCGATCCAACTTCAATTGCTGCAGTGTGCTCCCCGAGATTGCCACAGCCTATCAGCTCTACAGGCAGCCCAATCCTTTCGAGGGGCCTGTGGGCTGGGAAAAATTCATTAGCCAGAGCCACGACAGCATTCGCTACTTCACACAAAGTGTGGACATGTTGAAGAGAGCTTTGCGGTCGCTGGAGAAGGCTTCACAGAATGTGGCACCGCGCGGGCGCGCAGAGTTGAATTACCTGCGCAACAAGACCGAGTCTTACATCCTACTCCTGCAGACCTTGATCACGGCACGGCGTGCCTACATTGCCTTTGGAGAGGCCTTCCGGCTACGCAGCAGGTCAGATCAACAGGACTTCTTACGGCGAATGGACGACAGCATCGCCCTGTTTACGGAGGCGAGGCAATTAGGAAGGAAGACTACGGAGAAATTTGCCGAGGTGGTGGATCACCCGTCGGACTTAGGGGTGCTGTACCGGGCCAACCTTTTCCTGGTGAGCGGGATGGAGCTGGTGGAACAGACGATGAAAAATATTTGGAATTTCCACCACGGACGACATTACGCCGATCCGGTTGCCTGGGACAAGATCTATTACCCGTTTCCACAGTTCTCTCCCCCGGCAGGGGCGACTCAGGAAAGCCCAGGGCGCAAGCCCTGGGAACAAGCACAGTAACAAGGGAAGCCCCGAAGGGGCGATGCAGTTGGTCCCGGTACCAAAGAGGCGCCTTATGACGAGCATTTATCTGGAGTTGAGATCGAACTCCCTGCGCCGCCCTTTCAGGGCTTTCCGCAATTTGGCCCTTGAACCCAGGGCTTGCACCCTGGGCTGTCCTGCTGGACCCCTTCGGGGTCCTTGGTTTCGCGCCAGAAACTAGCTAAGTACATGTGGCCATAAATACGGCAACCCATTCCGCCCCGCCTATGGGTCGAAACTCTTCCACCGCGAAGGGGTGGGACGGAAATTAGCCAGGGGTGAGCAGAAGTTGAATGAATTAGATGTGGAGCGCCGAAGGCGCGGCCCGCACGCCTATGCGCGGTTGCCCCCGTACGCGGCCCTGAACAGTTCGCCGCGCGAGAACCGCGACAGGCTGAACCGTGAAATGTCCACACTCTCCGCCTTGCCGTCGATTATCTCCTCGGCGATCAGCTCGCCGATGCACGGACCCAGCTTGAAGCCGTGCCCGCTGAATCCCGCGCACATGTGAAAGCCCCTGAGGCCCTCCACCTTCCCGAGGATGGGATACCAGTCTGGAGTGACGTCGTAGAGGCCGACGTAAGAGTTGATGAACAACGCCTTTTCGAAGCCGGGGAAGCGCTCGACGAAGCGGCGCGACATGTCGTCGAGGAAATCGATGTCCGCCTGGTCTTTGAAGTGGTCTGGATCCACAAACTCATACGGCTTGGGGAAACCGCGGCCCAGCAGCGTGCGGGTGCCGCCGTCCGGCCGGTAGTAGATGGCCTTCGCCATATCGGAGAACGCCAGCCTCGGCGGCCCGTCCACATCGGCGGTCTCCAGGATGATTTCCGTCTCCCGCGTCACCTGGATGGGAACGTCCAACCCTGCCCACTGCCCGACAATGTGGGCCCATGGCCCGGCCGCGTTGATCACCACGCCAGTGGCGATGTCGCCCCGGCTGGTCCGCACGCCTTTCACCGCGCCGTTCTCGATCATCAAGCCCTGCACCGGCGTCATATGCATCAGCGTGCCGCCGAGCTCCCGGAAGCGTTGGACGTAGCAGTAGGTAGAGTCGTGGGGGTTCGCGTACCCCGTCGTTTTCTCGTAACAGATTCTGTCCACGTCCGCCAGGTTGACGCGCGGTTCGAGCTCCTTCAGTTCCTCCTTGCTGATCTCTCGCGTGTCCACGCCCAGCCGTTGCTGCATGGCCACGTTGCCCATGAAAGCCTCCGCCACGCCCTCGGGAACCAGGAAAACCCAACCGCACTGCACGTACCCGCAATCGCCTCCGATCATGTCGTCGAAATTGCGGAAAATCTCCACCGACCGCTTCGCCATCCGCACCAACTCTTCGTTCGAATAGTGCTGGCGCAGAAAGGCGGCCGACCTGCCCGTTCCGCCGGAAGCCAGCAGGTGTTTCTCAACGAGCACCACGTTCTTCAGGCCGCGCTTCGCGAGATTGTATGCGATGGCCGCTCCGTTGATACCCGCCCCGATGACAACCACATCCGCCGTTTGCATCCAAACGCCTCCTTTCGCGCTCCCTAAACAACGGCACGGCCTTGCCGAACACCAACCGGGTGAGGTGGTACGCTGTGCTCGTGCCAAGGATTCCCCGCCGCCGATGACGACGGCGTCCGCGGTCTCTGTTATTGCCCGACTCATTTCCGTACGGTCATCTGCTCGCGCAGTTGCCGCGTGGCTTCCGGGTCCACACTGCGGGTCAACGGGTCCACGACCACTCCGTACGCCTCACGGGCTCGGTCCACACTCACCTTCCCGTCAATGACGTCGGCCAAGACCCGTTGCGGGTCGCGTTCCAGAGCCGGGCCGTAGCCGCCGCCTCCCGGTGTCCGATAGCTGATTACGGAGTTCGGCTTAAGCCGCGCGGTGACCTTCGACGGCAGTTCCGTCGCTTCGGCATCCGGATTCATGATGTAGCGCGAAGGAGCGCCGCTGCCGCCGCCGAACAACCCCCAAGGCGGGAACTTGCGGCTGTCGGAAAAGATCGTCAGCGTGCTTTCATGGTCGCGGAACATCCAGTCGCGCCGGATGCCCAGCCCACCGCGGTGGCGACCGGCGCCCTCCGAATCGGGAATCAACTCGTACCGCGTGATCATGAAGGGGTAGTTGTTCTCCGTCTCCTCGATTGCCGAGTTCTCTGTGTTCTGGAAATGCGCTTGTACGCCGTCCATGCCGTCCTTGTTCGGCCGCGCCCCGTACCCGCCTCCCAGCGTTTCCAGAAAGGTGTAGTACTCTCCGTCGCGCGGGTCTCTGCCTCCGCAAGCCATGTGGCAATTGATGCTCTTCGTGCAGGCCATCACCTTGTCCGGCATGGCGTCGGAGAAGAGCTTGAAGCCGAGGTCGCAAAGGCGCATCGCGATCTCCCAGCCGCCCACCACGCCGGCCGGGTGGCGGGCGTGGACCACCGTCCCCTCCGGCGCCTCCACGTGTACCAGGCGGTAAAAACCGTCGTTGGTGGGAATATCCGGGTCGATGAGGCACTTCACCACATAGGCGCATGCCGAGTAAGTTTGCGTGAGCGTGCAGTTCATGGGCGATTCCCGTTGCTCGTCACTTCCTGTGAGGTCGAAGAAAACTTCGCCGTCCCGAACCGCGCCACGCAGCACCAGGCGGATGGGTCTGTCCGTCACGCCGTCGTCATCGCGGTAAGCCTCCGCGTAGTACTCGCCCTGCGCCAGCGCCCCGATTTGCTGGCGGGACCACCGCTCCGTGTGCTCGATCAGCTCCTCCACAAATACTTTGACCGTCTCGTCGCCGAACTTTGCGATGATTTCCGCCATCCGCTTCTGGCCCAGAAGGGCTGCGGCAATCTGCGCACGGAAGTCACCCGCCGACTGGCGCGGCGAGCGAATGTTGGCCAGGATCAGGCTGAAGACATCTTCCACAATTTTGCCTTCCGCCACCAGCCTGACCACCGGTATGATCACGCCTTCCTGGTACACTTCGGTGGAGATGCAAAACCCGCCCGGCGCATAGCCGCCGATGTCCACGTGGTGCGCGATCGTCGCCGCATACCCCTGAAGCTGGTTCCCGCTGAAGAACGGCGCGATGACCGTGACGTCGTTCAGGTGCACAGCGTTGCAGTAAGGGTTGTTTATTACCAGCGCATCGCCCGGCCCCAGCTTTTCCACGCCGTACTTGCCCACCGCCGAGGGCACCACGCGCGGCATTGAGCCAAGGTGCACCGGTTGTGTGAACGACTGGGCGATCAGGCGCAATTGGGAATCGAACAGGGCGCACGAAAAGTCGGCGCGCGTTTTGATGTTGATCGAGTAAGCTGCTTTGCGCAGCGCGGCCGCCATTTCGTCCGCCGCCGCCGTGAAGGCGCTGCGCATCACCTCGAACCGGATCGGATCCATTCTCAGCCCGGTCGGCTGTGGTTCCCGCGCGACTGGCCTGGGTTTCGCCCCTTTCGACATACGCTCTTACTCCTGGATCAGGATGTTCCCGTAGGCGTCCACTCCAGCGCCGAAGCCGGGGTGGATCACGACGGTAGAATCGGCCTCCTCGATGATGGCCGGCCCGTCGATCCAGTTTCCGGCCCTCAACTTGTAGCGGTCGTAGACCTTGCAGGATGCACGGCGGCCCGCTTCGCTGAAGTACACTTGCCGCTTACCCTTGATCGCCGCTGAGGAGTCCGCATCGCCGGCCGGCACGCGCCGCAATTGCGGCCGTGTAATTAAGCCGGTCGCCGTCACACGCAGGTTGACCACCTCGGTCGGCTCGGTGGTGACAGCGTAGCCGTAGGCGCGCTCGTGCTGCCGGAAGAACGCCTGGTTGAGCCTGCCGATGTCTGCCGGTTCGAGTTCGCAGTTGCGCGACTCGATCATCAGCTCGTATGACTGCCCGACGTACCGCATGTCCACGTAGCGAGTGAACCGCATCGCGTTCCCGTTGATCCCCTCTGCGGCAAGCACCTTCCCGCCCTGCCCTTCCATCTCTTCGAAGAGCCGGTTCACGTGCGCGAAGTCCAGTGTCGCGGTCGGGCGGATGTACCCGCGGACATAGTCGTGCTTGATGTCGGAAACCAGCAGGCCGAGCGCCGTGGTGACACCGGGGCCCATGGGGATGAGCACCTTGGAAATCGAAAGGTCGCGTGCCAGCGCGTTGGCGTGGACCGGCCCTGCGCCGCCGAATGCCACCAGCATGAACTCGCGCGGGTCGAACCCCCGTTGCACCGAGACCAGCCGGAGGGCGCCTACCATGTTGCTGTTGGCGATTTCGATGATTCCGTTGGCCGCCTCTTGCGGGCTCAGCCCGAGCCGCTCGGCCAACTGCCCTACGGTCTTCTCCGCCAACTCAGGATAGAGCGGAAATTCGCCGCCCAGGAAGTATCCCGGGTTGAGGCGTCCCAGGAGCAGGTTCGCGTCGGTGATCGTCGGCTGGTCGCCGCCGCGTCCGTAGCAGGCCGGCCCGGGGTCCGCCCCGGCGCTCTGCGGCCCTACTCGCAGCCCCCCGCCCGGATCGACCCAGGCGATGCTGCCCCCGCCCGCGCCGATCTCCACCAGGTCCAACACCGGCGTCCGAACCGGATAGCCCGCGCCCCGGCTTTCGGCGACAGCGTGGCTGCCAACCTCGAAATGCCCTGCCACCTTGGGAACGCCGTTCTCGACGAGGCTGGCTTTCGCCGTCGTGCCTCCCATGTCGAAGCCGATCAGGTTCCGGACGCCGACCAGCATGCCGAGGTGCGTTGCCGCGATCACGCCCGCCGCCGGTCCCGACTCCACCAGGTGCACCGGCTCGCGCCGCGCCACCTGCGAGGAGATGATCCCGCCCGCGGAGGCCATCAGGTTGAGGCCGGTCTCCACCCCGATCCCCGAAAGGCGGTTTTCCAGAAGGTCAAGGTAGCGGCTGACGATTGGCATCTCCACCGCGTTGATGACCGTCGTGCTCGCACGGAAGTACTCGCGCATCTCCGGACACAGTTCCGAGGAAAGCGACACGAATACGGCAGGCAACTCTTCCGCAATGACTGCGCCCACCCGCCTCTCGTGCGCCGGGTTGACGTAGGAGTGCAGCAGGCAAACGGCGACGGCCTCCACGTTCTCCTTGCGAATGGCCCGCACCACCTCACGTACCGCGTCCTCGTCGAGCGGCCGCACCACCTGGCCGGCGTAGTCGATTCGCTCGGGAACGCCGTAGCAAAGGTAGCGCGGGATCAGCGGCTTCGGTTTCTCGCAGAAAATGTCGTAGAGGCGCGGCCGGATCTGTCGCGCAATCTCCAGCACGTCGCGAAAACCCTCGGTGGTGATCAGCGCGGCATGAGCGCCTTTGCCTTCGATGATCGTGTTGGTGGCCACTGTCGTCCCGTGAATCAGGCAGGTGATCGCCCGCGCCGAAGACCCCGACTCCTTTAACGCCCGGTTCAGTACGTCTGTGAAGCCTATCGAAGGGTCGCGCGGCGTACTCGGCAGTTTGACCTGCCGTAGCTCGCCGGTCGCCTCGTCCAACATCACCAGGTCGGTAAAGGTCCCGCCAATATCAACACCCAGCCTGTAGCCTCCCATTTCCACCGTCCTCTGGAACCTTGCACGTCTACAGTAACACAGAGGCAGCCGGGCCTCTTCCGGCGAACTGGCGGTCGGTCGCTGTTTGTTCGAACGATGAACTTCCATCCCCGGCCGTACGCCGGCTTGGCAATCGCAAGACGCTCCCTACCCGATCTCGATCTGGCAGCTGGTTTCTTGGAGATCTTGGATTAGGATAAGCTAGGTTTCCTGGTTTCGAGAGCGCCGTGGCCAAACCGCTGGAAATCAGGCCGGCCGCACATGATGGCCGAGCTCCGCTCGCTGTTCAGCTCCGGCCTGCGCTGGAGTTTCTTCGCCTCGCGGTGAAATTGAGCAGTGTCTTCCGGATGTTCGGACCGCCGGCCCGGGAAATGAAGAAACCGTGTGTTTGCGTATGAAGGAACGATTGGAATCCCACTCCTTCGTGGAAGCAGCCGCCAAGCTGTTAGGCGTGCTGGAAAGTTTCAGCAACAGCGAGGAAGAGGTTTCGATCACCGAGGTGGCCCGCCGCACCGGCCTCACCTACAACTCGGCGTTCCGCCCGCTGTACACGCTTGAGAAGCGTGGTTACGTAAACCGCCGGTCAGGGAGAAAGAGATACTCGCTAACGCAGGGCCACCACCGCTATCGCATCGGCTATGCTTCTTGCGGGAACGCCCGCTTCACGGAAGAGGTTTCTTGGAGTATCGTAATGGCCGCCCGGAAGGCGGCCGTTACGCTGCTGACAAAGAACAACGAGTTCAATCCTTCTGCGCCGCCACGCTGAACTTCGCCGTGTTCACGGTTGCAGGACCCGCGTCGCAAGGCAAAGCGGTGTTTGTTGGATGGGAGTTTTGCTATGGCGGAAGCAGGTGACGTTGCAGGATCCACGCCGCAAGGCAAAGCGGTGTTTGGACAGCAGCATGACGCGGTCCGACTCTCCCAACCG
Source organism: Acidobacteriota bacterium (assembly GCA_003225335.1). Classification (GTDB taxonomy): domain Bacteria; phylum Acidobacteriota; class UBA6911; order UBA6911; family UBA6911; genus Gp18-AA60. The sequence continues at coordinate 2,206 of QHZE01000458.1, read as the reverse complement.
ACATACAAAGCGCGCGTGGATCGTCACGTGCGCGTACTCCTGCGCGATGGTGTCGAATTGGCCGCAGTCGTAGTCCGGCCGGATGCCGATGGCCGGTTCCCCGCCATCATGGGCTACACGCCCTACCGCTGGCTGCCCAACGTCAAGGACGCCCACTCAGACCTCAAGTACAACCACCGCTGGGACGGGCCGACCTATTTCGCCGAGCGGGGCTATGCGGTCGTCTACTTCGATGTTCGCGGCACTGGCAATTCGGCCGGATCGAGCCAGGACATCTATTCCGACCAGGAACGCCGGGACGCCTACGACATGGTGGAATGGATCGCGGCGCAGCCCTGGTGTGATGGCAACGTCGGCATGTGGGGCATGTCCTACGGCGGCGTGGTGCAGTGGCAGGTGGGCGTGCAGAATCCGCCGCACCTGAAGACGCTCGTGGTCGGCTCTTCCAACGACGACGTGTACCTCGACTGGACCTACCCGGGCGGCGCCCTGCGCCCCTACATGTTTGATACCTTCTCGCCGCTGATGACCGCGATGAACTTCGCCCCTCCCGACATCGAACTGGTGGGTGAGAAGTGGAGCGACATCTGGCGAGAGCGGCTGGAGAAGAACGTGCCCTGGGGCCTGGGCTTTATCACGCACCAGCAGCACGGGTCATACTGGACGTCACAGTCACTCCAGCCCGACTACAGCCGAATCAAGGTGCCGGTAATGCTATGGAGCGGTTGGGCCGACTGCTACCCCACGCCAATCCTCCGCGCCTTCTCCAAGATAAAGGTGCCCAAGCGCGTGCTCGTCGGCCCCTGGGGCCACTATTGGCCAGAGGAAGCGGTTCCCGGCCCGCGCATCGACGGCAGGCGCGAGCTGTTGAAATGGTTCGACCAATGGTTGAAGGGCAAAGATACGGGCGTGATGCAGGAGCCACCGGTGGTGCTGTGGGTGCGCAAGTACAAGGAGCCGGAAGAGCGCATGTACATCGAGGACGCCGGTTTCTGGCGCCACGAGGCCGAGTGGCCGCTGGCGCGGGCGCAGTCCACCGAGATGCACCTGCACCCCGGCGGCAAGCTCAGCCGGCAGGCGTATGATTCCCCGCAGGAGGTGCGCGATTCCTACACCTATGACCCTGCGGTCGGCATCACCGCCGGCATCTACTGGGGCGGCGGCATCCAGCCCTACGCCATGCCCCTGGACCAGCGCTACGACGAGGCCTACTCGCTCAACTACACCACCCCGCCGCTGGAGCAGGACACGGAGGCTACCGGTGACCCGCGGGCAATCCTCTACATTTCCTCCACGGCCGACACGGCGTACTTCCACGTGAAGATCACCGACGTGGCGCCCGACGGGACGTCGAAGTGGGTCAATGACGGAGGTCTGCTGGCGACGCACCGCAGCTCGCACGCCCAGCCTGAGCCGCTGGAGCCGAGCCGCGTGTACGAGCTGGCGATCGAGCTCAAGTACATGGCGTACGTGTTCCAGAAGGGGCACCGGATCCGGGTAAGCATCGCCAGCGCCGACTTCCAGAACGCGTGGCCGACGCCGAAGGCGGCGGTGAACGCGGTGCACCTGGGAACCAGGTACCCGTCGCGCGTGGCCCTGCCGTTTGCGCCTCCGCAGAAGGTGAAACTGCCCGCACCCGACCTGCGGCCCTCCCCGAGGCCCGAACTCGACCCGGAAGACTACGAGTCGCAGTTTGGCAAACGCGAACACCGCATCGTCCACGATCTCGTCAACGAGACCGTCACGGTGCACCTCGGCCGGACAGCCGGCGGCAGGAGCGCTTACGGAAACACTCAGACGGAAACCACCGCGCGTTCCAGCTACACCGTTTCTCGCAAGAACCCGGCCGACGCCTCCCTTAACGCCACTCACGAGTACACGCTCAACCGGCCGGACGGAACGATCAAGGTGGAAGCGCATGAAGTTGTGGCCAGCGACATCTCCTCGTTCCGCTACCTGACTCAGGTCCAAGTCACCGTCAATGGGAAGCGGCATTTCAACAAGAGCTGGCGAGTGTCGGTGCCGCGGAAAGGGAACTGACGGGGTACCGAACCGGTGAGCGGTGACGCGCTCAAACGTGAGATGTTCTATTGTTCTGTGGGCGGGTGCGTGTTCCTGACGCATACTAGCGCGACAACTGCCCGGCTATCCAGGCGGCGAGGCGCGGCTCGGCGGCTTCCTCCCGCACCAACAGACGCGCGCCCGA